>JANYAR010000125.1 GCA_025361185.1 Alphaproteobacteria bacterium
AGGTCCACGCCGAGTTCGGTCGTGGGATGGAAATCGCCGCCGATCGACCAGGTCCTGCCGGTTTCCGGCCCCAGCATCGGATTGCCGCCCGGTGTGTTGATGACGGGACGCAGCGCGTCGGCCGCCGACGTGCCCGGCGGCACGTTGGTGTTCGCGGCGGTGCGCTGGGGGGTATAGGTGAAACGCGTATCCGGGGCCGCGGTGTCGGCAAGGCTGGGCGCGTCAAACGAGGTACCATCGTTGGCGCGGATGGTGAGCGCCGCGAACGGTTCATAGCTGAAGCCTACCTTGTAATTTTCCGTGTTGCCGAAGTCGCTATAGCTGTCGATACGGCCCGACATGTTGAAGGTAAGCGCATGCACGAAGGGCAGCTCATTGTCCTTGCCGACAATCGGGACGTTGATTTCGGCAAAGCCCGTATTGGTAATGCGGTGCGGCCTGGCGACCGCCATCTGCGCGCCGGGCGCCGCAGGACCCGCAACCGTACCGATCGGGTAGTTGGTGTTCCAATTGGCAACATAGTCCTCAAATGCCCACTGGCCGCCGATCGCCGCCTTGACCGCGCCGCCGGGCAGTTCGAACAGCGTACCGTTGGCCGAACCAGCCCACTGGATCTGATGCTGGATGGCTTTTCCGAGCTGTCCGGTATTGAGGATGTTGTCGATTAACAGGGGATTGCCGGCGGTCAGATTGTAGGGATCCACCGCATTGCCGGCGAGACTGTTGCTGGCGACCAGCGCGGGCGTTTGAACGCCGGCGACGGTTACCCGGCGCATCGATTGAGACAACAGCGCCGTGTTGACCGTTCTGTTGAAACCGGTGGAGTTGCTGCGGCCATAGTTGAAGAGCGCTGTCGCCTGCCAGTCGCCGAACGGCAGGTCCACCACCAGCTTGGGCGTGACCATGAACACCTGAACATTGTTGTAATCGGTGATGCTTTGGCTGCCCCAGAAAGGCCCGAAGGCGAAGGAAGCGTTCTGGGTGGTTTCGCCGTTGATGGACTGGAAATAGGGATTGGTGGTGTCGATCGCGATATTTGTGGCGCTCAACTCAGGATTTATCGCCGAATCCAGGCGCGTGGACCACAGGAACTTGGTCGAAAATTCGACGCCGGGCATGATGCGTTGGTGGAACTGGCCGAAGAACGTATTCTGTTCTTCCCTGGGGAAAAGCGAGGCGTAGGAGTTGGTGTCGCAACGGTTGAGCGAACCCGCATTGGTCTGTGCGTTCAGGCCGCCGAACGGGCCGGTGGCAGCGGCCTTCAGCGAACCGGGCGCGGTGCTTACCGTATTCGACGTCAGCGCGTAGTTGACGCCGCCAGCCACGCCGATGTTCGCCAGATCGCACGAGGTACCGCGCGAGTCGCGGCCGCCGATGCCGGTCAGGTCCATCTTGGTATAGGACCGGTCCCTGGCCATCAGGAAGGTATTTTCCTTGTGCTCGAACGCCACATAGGCGCCGCCGGTGCCCCAATCGGTGCCGGCCATGACGCCGGCATTGAAGGAGCTGTAGCCATCGGCCACGCCGGCCGACGCATTGGCCTGGAAGCCCTGATAGGTGTCCCGCGTCACGAAATTGATGACGCCGGCGATGGCATTGGCGCCATAGATCGAAGAGGCGCCGTCGGGGAGCACGTCCACCTGGCGCAGCACGATGGTCGGGATGAGACCCGCATCCGGCGTGGTCGCCAACCCGCTGACGCCCACCATGTTATGCCCGTCCAGCAGGAGCAGGGTCGATGCACCGCCGAGGATGGTCTGGGCGGGGTTATAGCGGATCGAAGGCCGCACGCCGCCGATGTTGATCGCGGTGGGCGAGACGGTCTGGGTGTTGAAGGTGTTGGCGAGCTGGGGAATGGTGTTCAGAATTTCTTCCGTCGTCACCGCGCCGGTGGCCTTGATGGTGCTGGCGTCGACGGTGATCAGGTTGGTGCCGACCGGGGCGATGCCCTTAATCGAGGTACCCGTGGCGGTCACGGTCACGTTTTCCGTCGCGGGCGTGGCTTCCTGCGCTGCGGCCTGCCCGGCGGTGGCTATCGCGATCGCGCTCAATGACGCGCCGCACAAAAGCTTTTTGGCGAAACGCATGTCGACGTTCGACTTGAAAATCATCGGTTTATCCCTTCGGTTTATTATTTGGCTCTACGCTGAAGGCGCATGCCCTTATTTTGTGTCCAACGGTGCCGAGGCGACTAAAGCCTGTCAAGCACATGTTGGAAACGCCTCTCGCATTGTGAGAGTTACGGAGCCGCGCAGCCGCTGAGAACTTCTGCCTCATGCGGGTTCCCGCCATCGCAAATTCCAACAACCGCCGCGAAAATCCAGATCACGCTTCATGGGAAATGCATCAGGCGTGCACTGGGAATTCATGCAAGCCATTGCTTTGATTGAATTAGTAGCAGTGACACGGTCGGGTGAACAACGGTGCGGTGTGACAAAATTGAGGGGGGCGGAAATAAAAATCGTAGGGGTTTTCGTGGTGCCGTTCGTGCCAGCGAGATTTTGGGAAAGGACCGGCGCCCAGGACGGCACGTCAGCCGCGACAATGCCGGCGGCGCCCGCCAACCTCGCGGGAATCCGGTTCAACGAAGCGGGCTATTTGTAACCCAGAGCAAAAGCCCAAAGGACTTGACCGTCCATGCCCGCAATATACTGCCGCCCCCCAACACTGTAGGTCATGGGTGTCGCCCGCCAGCTGTCGTTGGTGCGAAATCTGTAGAGCGTCTTGCCGGATTTCGCATCGACCGCGGCAAAATCCCCGCCCACTTCGCCGTGGAACAACAAGCCGCCGCCAGTGGTGAGCACGCCGGTGTAGTTGGTCTCCTGCGGGCCGGGCATCGGCTTTTCCCATACAATGTCGCCGGTCTCGATGTTCAGCGCTCTGACCAGACGCAGGCCGATTTCGGACGGATCCGGATTGTTGCCGAACACCCTGCCCTTGTTGCGATAGATGCCGCAATCTTCTGCCGCCATCACATAGAACAGCCTTGTCTGCGGATCATAGGCGGATGGGTACCAGTTGGTGGCGCCGCGCACGCCCGGACAGGTCTTGGTACCGGCCTCGGTCGGGGTGTTGCCGGGCACCATATGCGGCGCGCCGGTCTTGGGATCGAAGCCGTCCACCCAGGTGATGTTCCTGATGAACGGCTTGGCCAGCAGGAATTCACCGGTGGTGCGGTCCAACACATAGAACACGCCACTGCGCTGGGACGACATCAGCAATTTGCGCGGCTTGCCCTTCCACACAGCATCCGCGAGCACCATGGGCTGGGTCGCGTCCCAATCGTGCGTATCGTATGGCGTAAACTGATAGTGCCACTTGAACTTGCCGGTCCTGGCCTCAAGCGCGACCACCGAATTGGTATAGAGATTTGTGCCACCGCGTTCGGATGGGTCGGTGTCCGGATAGGGGTTGCCCACCGCCCAATAGAGCGTTCCGGTTTCCGGATCGTAGGAGCCGGTTTCCCAGGTGGCGCCGCCACCGGTTTCCAGCGCGCGGCCTATCCATGTTTCTGAAAGCGGCTCGCCCGGTTTGGGGATGGTGTAAAAACGCCAGGCTTCCTTGCCGGTATTTGCGTGATAGGCGACGATGAAACCGCGCATGGGGCTGTCGCCGCCGGCGATGCCGGTGATGACCAGGTCGTTCACGACCATCACCGAGGCCGACGTATAGACCTTGCCCTTCTCCGACGGCTCGGCCAATGGCTCAGACCACATCACCGCGCCGGTCAGCCGGTTCAGGCAGACCAGATAAGCATCGTCGGACGTGTAAAAGAGCCGGTCACCCAGGATGCCAACGCCGCGGTTCGGACCAGCCGCCGCCGGCGCAGCATTGCGGAACGGCCCGCCGCCGCGCGCACCGGGCAGTCGCTGCACGCCAAGCCCGTTGGTGCGCGGCGTGCACCAGATGCTGAGACCGGTCTTGGCATCCAGCGCGCAAACCTGCGGCCCGCCGGTGACATACATGATGCCGTCCACCACGATGGGCTCGCCTTCCAGACCGACACCGCCGGGCACGAAGGCCCATTGCGGCTGCAGTTGCTTGATGTTTTTGACATTGATCTGGGCCAGCGGATTGTAATGGTTGCCGTCGCGCCGCCCGTTATAGGTCGCCCAATCGCCGGGCTTGGGATGCATGACCGCATTGATCTCGGCCTGGGTGACCGGCGGCGCCTCGTGCTGCAACGGTCCGGGATCGATGCCGCCCAGGGTGCCGAGATAGGCGAGCAGGTCCCGGCGCTCCGTGGCGCTGCCGTGGAACACCGGCATAGTGGAGGTCCTGCGCTGCGTGATGGAGGCGATATCGCCCTCGGACAGCATGCGGAATTTGCCGTCCAGGGTCTGCAACGCCACTTCATGTTCGGTACGCCGGCGGGCAAAGCCACGCAGCTTTTCACCGGACGTGAGCGTCACATCCTGCAGCGCCCACTGGAAGTCGGCGCAGAAGGCCCAACCCGGGCAAATGCCCAGCGACTTGGTGCCCATCAAGGAGGTGGGATTGTCCAGCCAATGTTCCATCTCCGCAGCCGTGGAACGCGCCGCGATGGCGGAGAGGTCAGGCCCGGTCGAGGCGCCCCGGCCGCGCACCATATGGCATCCCGCACAGCCACCGGCGCCGTGGAAATAAGCCTCGCCCGCCGCAACCTGCTGCGGTGGTGCGGACTGAAGCCCGGAAATGTTCATCGAATGCAGCCAGGCGGTGATCCGCGTCAGCTCAGCCTGGGGCAGGCCGGGGAAAGGCGGCATGCCGCGCTGGCCGGTGCGGATGACGTTTTCGATGCCGGCCACATCCAGGGTGCGAAGATGCACATTGCCTATCAGCGAAGGCGCGCGGTCCCCTCCCCCGGCATTCTCGCCATGGCAGGCGGCGCAGGTGGCGTTGAAATCGCGCGTGGCTTGCGCCGCATCCGCGGGACTGATGACGGCGCCCGCTTGCGGCTCCTGTGCGGAAACCTGAAAAACCACGAACCCGGCCGCGCAGGCCGCCAACAATGCCAGGGCAAATTTCTTCACAGGATTCTCCACTCTGGCGCGGCGTCAGGACAGGCTGGGCTGGTCCGGCGACCGCTTCACCCACTTATAGGCCGCAACCGAGTTCTTCCAGAAGTACTTCTCGGCGGCCTGCCGGCTCTTTCCGGAGAAATATTCGCGC
This sequence comes from Alphaproteobacteria bacterium, assembly GCA_025361185.1. Classification (GTDB taxonomy): domain Bacteria; phylum Pseudomonadota; class Alphaproteobacteria; order Micropepsales; family Micropepsaceae; genus Rhizomicrobium. The sequence goes on from JANYAR010000125.1 coordinate 5,152, forward strand.
ACAAGCGCCACCGTGTCCGGGACTTCCGAGACACCGACCGCATTGGGCCAATCGCTGCCAAAGACAACGCGGTCCTCCCCAAATGTGCCCATCAACATGTCCAACCGATCGCGATGGGCAGCCAAACCGCGGACAATAACGGGGGGCGCAGCAGGTGGCCGCGGCTGTGCCGACGCCTCCGCTGCCGGCACAGGCCGTGCTGGTGAAGCCGATCCCGGTGGGCGCACAGGGTGCACAATCTCGGACAGCTTCGTCCAAATATTCTTACGCTGCGAAATTTCCTTCAGGACCGCTTCATACTGAGCTTGGGTCTCCGCAGAGGGGTCCAGCGCCGGCAGATGATCCAACACGATGCGCAAATCCGGGACTTTGTCGTTCACCCGGACAGCGGCTTCAAGCAACGCGATATTCTGGTTGGCCGTCTCCAGCACCATGTCGTGCTGGGCCAGGAGCTTCAGGCCGTCGATAAGCTGCGGGTTATCTATCTGCTTGGGCAGGTCGTAGCCCCAAAGATTTCCGTATCGAATGCCCCGGTACAGTGGATTTTTCGCATAGCGCTCGAGATATTCCCCGAATTCCGGCTTGTCCGGCCTCAAATTGCCGACGGTGCCAACCATGATGGGTTCCGGCTGAATGGTCTCCAGCACCCACAGATTGTCTTCGACCCAGGGGCTGGCATCAACCTCGATCACGCCCACGATGCCCAGGGGCTTGGCGATCTTTGCGTACATAGAGGGCAAAGCGATACCTCCGGCGAACGCGCGCCCTCCTTTATAGGGCGCGCCTTGCGGACGACTGCCATCGAACAGATGGATATGGCAGTCGATGATGGGAATATCGTCGATCGACGCCGCTCTCGAAGGCGTGCCGGCTGCCGCCAAGGCGGTCGCCGCCGTTCCGGCAAGAAACTTTCTGCGGTCACACGTCATTCTTGAGCCACCATGCTACCCTTCGTGAGACCTGCGCGCGATGCCGGAAGTCCCAGAGTCAGCTTATCCGAGAGCCACAGTGCCCCATAATAACGGCCTTCGCCATCCATAGCCGCCCATCGACCTAAGTTTTGGCGACCCGTGTATTGGCGGGTCTTGCGGACTTTAGCGCACTCGCCGCGCCGCATTGAAACCTTCTCATCGTGTCCATGCCTGTCAGCGTGATTTGCAGCAATCGCCTCTCAGATATTGAGAGGGCTCTGCGATAGGGCGACATCCGTCATCAGCGTTGATGGACACAAGAACAATCCAGCGATTTTCGAAAATCCGGCTTTACGCGCTGCTTGCTTTAAACGCCGCCGGGCGTTCGCCGCGTTGAGCCCGTGCATGCATTTCCAGATAAGCGGCTTCGATGCCGCGCACAAACCCGTCCATGTCAAACAACGGCGCCGTTTTGCGAGCGCTTGCCAATCTCTGGCGCACATCAGACAGGCGGCCGCGATCCCGCGCCAGAGATAGAGCCAGGGCCTCATATTCTTCCGCCGATGAAGCCACCAACTCTTGCAGTCCGACATTTGCCAGCAGTCCGGCACACACCCGCGACACGAAGCTTTGGCCGCGCAACGTGACGACAGGCAGCCCGGCCCATAGAGCATCGCTGGCGGTCGCGTGCGCGGTGTAAGGATAAGTATCCAGAAAAAGATCGGCTTGTGCCTGACGTCCCAGGTGGCGGGAAAAACTGTCCATGCGGCCGGCAAAAACAATGCGGCGCTCGTCAATGCCGCGCAACTTGGCTTCATGGCGGAAGCGCGCATTCAGCGCCGGATAACAATCGCGAATCCAAAGCACGCTGTCGGGCACAGACCTCAACAACCGCGCCCAAACGTCAAACATGGCAGGTCGTATTTTGTGGTTTGAATTGAAACAGCAAAATACGAATGCGTCAGACGGAAGCCCCGCTTGCGCGCGGCTGACGGGTTCCGGCTCCGGAAGCATCGGGTCGCTCGGCCAAAATGAGTTGGGCAATTGGACAATCTTTTCGGTCATTGCCGGTCCGAGCGCGAAGGGGGTCACGTGAGGATCACCAATGATATAATCGACGAACTCGGCGCCGGTTGTTCCGGCATATCCCAGATAGGTCGCGATGACCGGCGCGGGACGATACTTCAGGATGGCTGGACGCCATCCCATCGTGTGCCCATTGAGATCCACCAATATGTCGATCTCGGATTCGCGGATGAGCGCGGCGGCTTCCCGGCTGCCGATTTGACCGATGTTGCAGAACGTGTCGCAGGCCTTGACGATGCGGTGATATTTGCTGCTTTCGTCCTGGCGCCCGGTAAACAAGCCGAATATCTCGAAGCGTGACCGATCATGCCTTTCCAGCAGCGCGACTACTTGCGCGGCAACAGGATGGTCACGGAAGTCCGACGACAGGTAGCCGATCCGGATCCTGTCGTGATGATATGCCCCTTTCACCATGGGCGCAGGGGCACTCCCTCCCAAAGCGGTATCTGCCAGGCTCCGTCTGGTGTTTAATTGCGCACACCGCAGTTGCAGCCCCGGATCATCGCTCAAAGCCAATAGCGTGAGTGGCGGCACGACCACCGTGCCATCCTGTATCGCGGAAAATAGCCGGGGCAACAGCCGTTCGAGCGTTTCCCAATCGCAGGCCCGCAATGCTGCTGAGACCAGACATCCGAAGGCATCACCATTGCGAGGGTCAATCTCCAATGCCCTGGCCAGCGCTTGCTGCGCCTCGTCGAAACGATTGAGGGCCAGAAGCATGATGCCGGCATTGTAGAAAGCGCGCCCATCAAGCGGCCGCAGCTTGAGAACCTGCTGGATGCTTTCCAGCGCCTCCTCGTGACGGCCCAGCGCTTGCAGCACGCCCGAGTGATTGTTCCAGGCGTCTGCCATGGTGGGATATTTTCGGACAAGAGATTCCAGCGCCGTCAACGCAGCTTGCCAGCGCTGCAACTGCACGAGCGCCATGGCGTGATTGTACAGTGCTGCGGCATGGCCGGGATCGATCGCGACGCATCGCTCATAGGCATGGATCGCCTCCTCAAAGCGGCGCAACATGACAAGAGAATTGCCACGGCCATAATGGACCGCGGCAACGTAGGGAGCCGCCATTAACGCCGCGTCATAGGCCGCCAGTGCGCCAATAAAGTCACCGGCGTCATGTAAAGCTTTGCCTTTTTCGTAATGGAGTTCTGCGGCACTTTTCATTTCAGTCGCTTCGGTCGTTTAAGGCAGTCGTGCTGTGCCCGGTTGACCGGACTTGTAGCACGCAGCCGAGACGCTGACGGTGGCCCCAAGATGGGCCCCGGATCAATCTCTTACGGCTTGGGGGAACCGGAAATCGCCTGTCGAAAGGCGCTTGACACAGGCCCCTCAGCTTGCGGGGACTTGTAGTGGGAACAAAAAAACAGCTACCAATGCCGGAGCAAAGCCAGTTCCTTGACGGGCTTCGCTGTCCTATTGGCAAACCGCGAAGCCGTATTTTCGGGAGGGGAGATGCCTTGCGCGGTAAATTCCGGCATCCAAGGTAAAATTTCGGTGGTAGAGCGGTGATGATGAGACGCTTTTTGTTCGCAGCGATGGGGTTGGCGCTCCTGGCTCAACCCGCGCTTGCCGATACGCGCGATGACGTTTGGGCGCTCATGCAGCGTTGCCAGGTGATTCAAGACGACCGCGCCTGGCTGGACTGCACATACGGGGCCAAACAGCCGATGCGCGCAAAGCTGGGGCTGCCGCCGGCGCCGGACTATCAGCAGCGGCTGGTTCCGCCCCCCACACCAGACTATCGCCAGCGGTTGGTTTCGGCGCCCACGCCTTCCGCGGACGTCCCTTCAAATAATGCACCGCCGGCTCCGCTACCGCATCGCAAGGCAAGCTTCTTTCAAATTCTGACGGGCAGTGCGTCACCCGTCGCGGTCTCCACCCTTGCATCCATTCAGATCGACAAACAGGGGGCGTTTGTCGTGACCCTGCAGAACGGCCAGGTCTGGCGTCAGGTCGACGCGGAATCGGGCGCGAAGGTGCGTATGAGAATTGGAGCCAAGGTGACCGTAAAACCCGGGGCCCTTGGGAGTTATAATCTGCAGACCGACGACAGCCCCCACGTATACAAGGTGGAACGCAGGGCCTGACCCCGTGAAGTCCGCTTTCCGCTCGCGTCTTTGTCCGCGCAATGCAATTGCCCGGGACAAGACGTGGCGGCGATGACACCGTCTAATTTTGGCGGACCTCGCTCTCAAAGAGTGACGGCAACACTGCCGGTCGCCGCGGCCTTGTCCCCTTTTTCGAAATCGCGCATATTGGCGCGCGATGGAATATCGCCTTGAATTTGCGAGGCACTGACCGGGGGACGAAAAACAGGATGACGGCGCTAACGCACGAGGTTCACCCGCTGTTTGTCGAGCCGTATCTTCGAGCGAATATTGCCGGCGTCATCAGCCCCCAGCAGATCGAATACATCCAGAACCTGAAAATGGTCAACAACATGGAGAATTTGATCTCGGAAAACCTGTATATTTTCGAGGAGCCCGAACTCAAGAGCATCAAGGATGCGGTGCAGGAAGTGCTCGATATCTATGCGTGCGAGGTCTTGTGCATCCCACAAAAGATTTATGTGACGCAATCCTGGTCGCTGACCAACAGATCCAATGTCGGCATGCACAGTCATTCGCACTCGAACTCGGTGCTTTCAGGCTCGCTCTATTATTGCGATCTGCCTTCGCCGCCCGGAAGCATGGTATTCACCAGACACACCAGCTACCAGCAGCTTGATCTGCCGCCGGAATCCAGCAAGCGCAACATCTACAACTCGCCGATAAACCGGATTACACCGAAGCAGAACGACATAATTCTGTTTTCTTCGCGCCTCACCCATATGGTCGAGCCCAACCCTTCAGATACGCTGCGTCACGCGATTGCGTTCAACACCTTCGTCAAGGGAAAACTGGGCAATTACCGCGACGTGTCGGAACTGATGCTTTAACGCGTCCTGAATCGTTCGAGCGTGGCAGGCGCAGATACGCCATCAGTGCGATCCCAGCCGCTGGGCAATCGCGGCCGCAATGACCTCGGCAGCGCGGGGACTTGGATGCAAATCGCCCTGCAACCGCCAACTAGGATCGAGGTCCACCCGCACATAGGATATTGCGGACTCATCGAGAATCCGCTGGCGAAGCATTCGTTCCACCGGCCCCTCGGGTCCAAACTGGGGATCGACGACAAGCGCTATCGCGTGGCGTTCGCGGGCCAACGCGGCTGTGGCGGCGAGCATTGCACGCGTCGCCTGGATACCGCGTTCGATTTCTGCGTCGCTATGGTAAGGGATCAGAAAACGAAACATGGCACTGAGACGCCAACGATGAACCGCGCGATGCCAGTCAAGATTGGAATCCAGATACGGCCGGTCGTCGCCAAGATTGCGGACGAATAGCGCCGGCGTAAACAGCGATACCACCGCAACCGGATGGCGAAAGCGCGGCAACTCCGCCTTGAGGCGCAGATAGGACTGATCGGTGGCATAGCCAAACACCGCCATGTTGGCGCTCTGCATATTCAACTGCGTGCCGACCTGGGCCGGAATGCTTTCATCCCAGTTGAGACCATAGCCGGCCATGATGGATTCGCCGGTGAACAGGATTGTCGGGATATCGGTGTTCACCGCTGCGTCTGCCTCGCCTACGCGATAGCCGAGCGCATCGAGGGTATAAACGATATTGCGTCCGCCGACGGTTGCCTGGCCCTTACGCCCGGCAACGAAGGTCCAGCCGAGAAGCGGATCCGGCCGCCTGTGCGGTTCCTCATTGACCGCTTCGGCGGCGGCATAGACGAATTTGCGGGCCAGAAAAAACTCGGCTGCGGCAAGCGCCAACCCCATGGCAAGGATGATACGCACCGAAACCGCAACGATCCCGCGCGCCGGCATGCGCCGCGCCAGGCGGCCCGCGGCCGGTCCGCCAAGAAAAATGATCCCAAGGCCGGCAAGGCCAATGAAAAGGCGTATCAGAGATTCCTGGAACAGAATCTTTTCGCGCGCATAAAAGAACAAGGGAAGGAAATGCCGGTCGAGCCAGCTTTGATTGTCCGCCAGCGCCGCCGCCGCAAGCACGCCGCCGGTTCCCATGACGATGGTTTGAAGTGCACGCGAAGGAATCCGCCTCATCGCCATCTCACATCCGCAAAACGTGCTTTGGCCGGCCAAGTTGCGATCCGCAACAGCGCAACGGATTTCGCGCGGTCTTGCCGGGGTAGCAAAATACAAATCACAGGAATTTTGGTGATAAAAAAAAGAGGAAGGACACCTGGATATACTACAAATGTAGTTGCGTCCAGCGTCCACCGAATGCTACTACAGCTTTCGTTTTTCTAGATTTCTGTTACCTTACGCCAAGTTCTGTGAAATGTTACAAAATGGAGAAGTCCCATGGCAAAATTCGGAACTGCTGTTGCGCTCCTTGTCACCACTACCCTGGCGCAGGCTGGCGCGGCGCTAGCCCAGCCCGCGGAATTGATCGAGATTTCGATCACCGATTACGCTTTCACTCCGCCCACGCTGAGCCTGAAAGCCGGGGCCGCCTATCACATGCATTTCACCAATAGCGGCTCGAAGGACCACAATTACAGCGCGCCGGAGTTCTTTGCCGCTTCGCAGCTGACCACGGACGACCAGGGCAAGATCAAGAACGGAGCCGTTGTCGTCGATAGCGGCCATGCCGTCGACATCACCGTTACGCCCGGCCAGGCCGGGACCTATGCGCTTACATGCACTCACTTCATGCATAAAATGATGGGGATGCGTGGATCCATCTCGGTCCAATGAGCGACGGAGCCGTGACACCAGCATAGACATGGCGCGGCCAAGTGTTGGAATGACGCAGACCGGCTCTATCCTACTACAGCAGTATGCGAATAGGCTCGCCCCGTGAAATACAGGATACGCAATCGATGATGGAAAGGCTGCATCGCTGGGTCTGGCGCGACGCAGGCCGGCGTGCGCGCAAGCTGCTCGATTTCGCGGACATTGAAGAGGATGGCGGCCGAGACCTGGTGCGCGCGGCGGAGCTGACCCCGGACCCGATATTGCGCCGGTTGTACACGGTTCATGCCGCGGACGAAGAGCGGCATGCCGCTTTGTTCCGCACGCGCGGCACAGCACTCATGCGTTCTCTTCCCGCGCTTTCGACCTCCTTGCGGCTGAACTGGGTTTCACCGGGAGAACGCGGCCTTGACGATTTGCGTGTCCATGGCGAGTCCGATGCCAGCCTGCTCGCATTCCTGCACCTGTCGGAAAAGGCCGCGGCGGGCCACTTTGCCGCCTATGTCGATGCATTGCGGGACGATCCGCCGACCAGCGCCGTCTTCAAGGAGGTTTTGCATGACGAGACGTTTCACATGAATTACACGCTGGCGCAGCTGAACCGTGTGGCACCCGGGCGGCGCGGGCTCTTGCTATGGCGTGCGCGCCTCGGCAGGCTCTGGAAGGCTTATCTGCGGATCATGTCCGGAGTCGCGGGCGTGATCGGGGCGATCGTTCTGACCCTTCAGTATTTCGTCCTGCTGCCGCCTTTCGCGCTTCTGGCCAAGCGCGCCGAACGGCGCGAACCGCCCGGCTGGAACCCGGTCCCGGCGGAACGCGAGCGCGCCATGGAAAGCCAGTATTGATATGAAAATTCTCGGCGTGTCAGCGCATTACCATGATGCGACGGCGGCCCTTGTCGTTGACGGCGTTCCGGTCGCCTCCGTTCAGGAGGAACGTCTTTCGCGGCGCAAGAACGATGCCGCCTTTCCACTGGCGGCGATCGAATGGTGCCTGGACCATGCCGGCATCGAGCCTGACGATCTCGATGCCGTCGTATTCTACGAGCGCCCGATGCTGAAATTCGAGCGTATCCTGACCTGCGCGCTGCGCGCCTTTCCCCATTCCTGGCGCTCCTTTCCGCACGCCATGAAGAATTCCCTTAGCGAGAAATTATGGGTACGCGGCATTATTTCGTCGCATCTGGGCGTGCCGCGGAAGAAAATTCTGTTCACCGAACATCATCGTTCCCACGCGGCGGCGGCCTTTTTCACCGCGCCTGTGCGGGACGCGGCCATATTGACCACCGATGGCGTGGGAGAATGGGCGGCGCTGACCGTCGGACGAGGCACGCGCGGACCAGATCGCACCGCGATCACATTGTCGCGGGAGATCCGCTTCCCCCATTCTCTGGGGATGCTGTATTCGACCTTCACGGCCTATCTCGGCTTTGCCGTGAACGAAGGCGAATACAAGGTAATGGGCCTTGCCAGCTATGGCCGCCCCACCATGGCGGACGCCGTCCGCAAGGTCGTCAAGCGAACAGCGGACGGCGCATTCCGACTCGATCTCGACTATTTCGATTTTCACACCACCGCGAAGCGGTCATTTTCCACCAAATTCGTTGAGCTGTTCGGACCGCCCCGCGATCCTTTCGACCCCATCGACCTGGAAACCGCCGAAGGCCGACGTTTTGCCGATTGCGCCGCCAGCGTCCAGCTTGTCCTGGAAGACATATTGGTGGACACGGCCCGTGCGCTCCATCGCGAGACGGGACTTCCCAATCTTTGCCTGGGGGGCGGGGTTGCGCTGAACGGCGTCGCCAACCTGCGCATTCTGGCCGAATCCGGGTTCGACTGCGTCTTTGTTCCGCCAGCTCCGGGAGACGCCGGTTGTGCGCTGGGGGCCGCGCTGTATGCCGACCGGATTCATTTTGGCAATCCGGACCGCAACGTTCCCGACCATCCCTATTGGGGCCCGAGCGTGGAGGCAGGCGCGCTCGCCAGGCTTGCGCAGGAAGACGATCAGCCGGCCGAAGAACTGGACGATCCCGACCTGATCGAGCGCGTCGCGCAGGATCTTGCCGAAGGCAGGATCGTCGGCTGGATGGACGGCGCGCTGGAGCTGGGCCCGCGCGCGCTGGGACACCGCAGCATATTGGCGGCGCCGCACACCATACAGATGCGTGATCGCCTGAACCGCGACATCAAGCATCGCGAACAATTCCGGCCCTTTGCGCCCGTGGTCCCCATCGAGGCCGCGGACCGTTATTTCGAGCTGCCCCCTGGCGGCAAGCGTTTGGCGCGCTTCATGTCCGGCGTTTTCCCCGTGCGCCCGGAATGGCGCGAAAAGCTGGCTGCCGTCACCCATGTTGATGGAACCGCGCGGGTCCAAACGCTGGAACGCGACATGGCGCCCCGCCTTTATGCCCTTCTGGAAGCGTACGGGCGGCTCAGCGGAATTCCGGTATTGCTCAACACATCGTTCAACCTGTCCGGCGAGCCGATCGTCAATCGCGTGGTCGAAGGATATCTGACGTTTCGCCGCTGCGGAATCGATGTGCTGGTGGCCGGGCAGACCAGAGTGACAAAACGAATGTCGAGGAAATGATGAAACGGCGCGGCAAGATACAACGGGGACTGATCATCATGGCCAGCGCGGCGGGATCGATCACCGATCTCTCCCGGGGCATGTGGCACAGCCAGACGTCCAGGCGCTGGCTCTTGCCGCTGGCTATTTTCCTTTGCGTGACGGGGCTGCTGCTGGTGCTTGCCACCAGCGTCGAGGCCCTTGCGCCCTTCGTCTATTCCATCTTCTGAGAATGTTCGAGGACCTGCTGGCCTGTCCCGCCTGTCAGGGCGCGCTTGATCCGGAATGGGTCTGCAAGGGCTGTGGCGCGCACTACGAAGCTGCCGACGGCATCCCCGATCTGCGCCTGCAGGGCGAAGCGCGCATTGACGCCGTTCGCCAGTTTTACGGGCATGCGCCCTTCCCCGGCTATCGCCCGCGCGACAGCCTGGAGGCGCTCAGGGCGCGCGCGGAGCGCAGCGAATTCGCCCGGCTGCTGGACGGCGCGATCGCTTCGGACGCGCGTATCTTGGAAATCGGGTGCGGCACCGGCCAGATGAGCCTTTACCTGGCACGGGCGGAGCGGGTTGTGATCGGCGCCGATCTCACCCGCGCCTCGCTGCAGTTGGGCGCCGCAGCAGCGAAACGTTTTGGCGTCGATGGTGTGCAATTCGTGGAAACGGACCTGCACCAGCCAGGGCTGCGCGCCGGCGCATTCGATGTGGTTTATGCGTCAGGCGTTCTGCACCACACCCCCGATCCGCGCCGTGCCTTCTCATGTCTGGTGCCGCTTGTGCGTCCCGGCGGCATGATCATACTGGGTCTCTATAACAGCTTTGCCCGTATACCGCTGCAGCTGCGGCGAATTGTGGCGCGGCTTTCCGGATTTCGATGGATTCCGTTCGATCCCGTTTTGCGCGACCGCAAAAGCGAACCAGCTCGGCGCGAAGCCTGGGTGCGCGACCAATATCGCCACCCCGAGGAACATTGCCACACCGTGGCGCAAGTCCGGGACTGGTTTGCGCAGAACGATGTCGAATATGTCAGGACATATCCCAGCGTGCTGATTGGAGAAGAATCCGGCGCGTTGTTCGCGTCCGATGCTGACTATTGGCCCTTGGAGTCCTGGCTGTCGCAGATCGGCTGGATGGCGTCGCTGGGCTACGAAGGTGGGCTGTTTATAACCATCGGACGGCGTTTGTGACGGACGGCAGCGGCGATGCCCGCCGCGGCAATGTCCGCGCCTGGGCGTCGAATTTTGTGCCGCGGCCCCGGCATCCTGCTCATGCTGGGCGCCGCCATCGCCCGCCTCGCTCGCTTGCAAAGCCGTTGACTCAGTCTTCGTAATAATTGCACCAGCCCCACGGGCTCACCGGCCCTTCGACATGGGTGCAGTCCGTTGGCGGGATAAAGGCGTGGCACTGGAGGCACATTTGGCTTTCGGGGTGATCGCGTTCAATGTAGCCGGCCACTTTTTGGCTCGCCTTAAACGACTTGGATTGAACAGGGACAGCCTCCAGCGCCAATCCCGCCGTCGCGATCACACCGCGCTTCAGGAAGCGCCGGCGGTGCAGTGGGTTGGATTTTATCCGTTTTGTCATGCGCCGCACTAACCCGGCTTGGCCGTCTTTTTTCCAGAACCGCGCTTCGACACCGCGTCGGCCTTGACCAGCGCCTGCAGGGCGCGCAGATCGGACTGCACCGCGCGCGTTCCACTCGCCTCGATGCGACGATAGCACTGCAGCAGCTTCTCGCCCAACTCCGTCAGTTTCGTGCCGCCACCGGCAAGGCCGCCGGCGGCGGCCGTGACCACCGGACCATCGAATGTCTTCTGCAGTTCCTGAATCAGCAACCAGGCCTTGCGATAGCTCATGTTCATCGAGGCGGCGGCGCTGCGGATGGAACCATGGCTGACAATCCGCTCCAGCAGTTGCGCCATTCCCGGTCCGAGCGCGCTGCGGGACGGTTCGAAATCGATACGGATGGAAAGCCGCGCCATGCACAAAGCATGACGAAGAGTGCCCGGCGCGTCCATGTCGCAATTGGCAGCGCCACCCGGCAACCACGCCCGCGAAAGGCCGGCGGCATTTGGTCTAACATATTGTATTACATGGATTTTTTAATATTCCCGATCCTCCTCCCCGGGCTTTCCGGGGCCGGCCGGCGCACCTTTCCTTTGAAAGAGTGATGCGTTAAATCAGTTTTGTGAGGTGGCTTGGTAAAGCGCCGAAAGCTCAAGGCTTCCGGCGGATTTCCTATGAATGAGGACAATGCGTTATGAAGAAAATTATCGCCGCAGCATTACTGGTTGGCGCCACGGCTTTGATCGCCATTCCTGCCTTGGCCGGGACATGCCCAGCGCCCCAATGCACCATTCAGACAAAGGCGAAGTCGAAGCTGGCCGGCAAGACAGACTATAAAGTCAGCTGCATTGAGCAATCGAGCGGCGATGAAATCATCTCCGCTGTCACCGCCGCCACGGACAAAGAAGCCAAGGACCTCGCCAGCAAGAAGTGCTGAGGCAGGCCCGGCTTTGAAGATCGCGGCTCAGGCAGAAGACGCCGGGTCGGCTGATTTTTCTTGCGAGTTGTCTTGGGCGCCGGCCTCTTCGGTCGGTGCCGCCGTCAGCCCTTCCAGCCATTTGATGATCGCGCTCTGGTCCGCGCCATAGCCTAATCTTGCTTCTGCCTTGACCAAGGCGTCCCGCGTCGCGGCCATCAGGGGCGACACAATGCCGGCGCTGGCGGCCAGTTGCGCCGCCAATTCGACATTGGCATTGAGAATCCCCAGTGACTGCCCGGTCTTGAAACGGCGCGTTGCCACCTCGCGCAGCAAAATCTCCGGTATATCCGCGCCGCCCAGCGCGTCGCAGACATTCAGCAGATTGCCGGCTTCGAAGCCGAAATGAGCGCCAAGCCGGATTGCCTCGCCGGCCGCCAGCAGCCGCACCGCGCGCAGAGTGTCCGCGATCGCGCCTGCGGCCTGGGCCGATCCCGTGGCGCCGGCGCGCAGAACCTTGCCGGCCAGCTTTTCAAATATCGGCCCGCATCGCGCAAGCGCCGCTTCGTCGCCGCCGACGATCAGCGTCAGCTTGCCATCCTGGGCATCCTGCGGCGTCCCGAAAGCCGGCGCGTCAACAAGTTTGACGCCATGGGTTTCAAGTTGTTTGGCCAGCGCGACAGTTTCCAGCGGGTCGGTAACGCCAAGATCCACAACGATGCCGCCGGCCTTGAACCCCGTGGCCAGACCTTCCCAGCCAAAGCAGACCTCGCGCAATTCGGCAGCGGATGGCAGCACAGTGATGATGACGTCGCAGCTCTGCGCCATCATTTTCGGCGAGGAAATATTCAGGCCGCCATAGTCACCGGTGAAATATCGCGGGATCTGGTCGGCAACGTCATAGATCTGAAGGGTGGGAAAGTCGGTCCAAAGCAGGCGCAGGGCGACGCGCGAGCCGAAGGCGCCAATGCCGATCACGCCAACTCTCAATGCGGACATGGCAATAGTCCTTCCGGGACGAGACAGCCCCTCCGGCGTCAGGCGCCGCTGATTTTAAGCGCTTCATCGAGAAGGAAAAGGTCGGTCAGAAGGGCGCGCAAATGGATCGACGCATTGAGATTGTCGACAAGCTGCGAACTTATCGACGGCTGCGCCAACACGAAACGCAGAGCCGCCCCCGCCTTGGCAACATCCTGGCGAATGACATCCAGAAATTGCCCGGCGGACGGCACACTGGCCGCGGCAATGACCGTCAATGCCGCGTCGGTGCGTTCCAAATAAGCCCGGATTCCCGAACTGGATCCGTCCTCTTCGACACGGCGCCCCTGTGCGGCATAGGCGAGCATGAACTCATACGTCTCCTCAACGACATCTATCGCTGCGTCCAAGCTCATAGGTTCACCAACGGACGTCATTGTATCTCCTTTTGAAGTTCATCCCGGCAGCCGGCAAATGTCGCACGCCGAGCGCAAAGCCTTCAGGCTTCTTCCTTGGCCTGCCACCGCTTCGGGTCATGGTGATCTTGATATTCCTTGGAGGTGATCCAGCCCCGAAACATCGAGCGGGTCAACCGCCACTCGTCAGGCCGAAGCGCGAAATAGACGTGGATCATGACCATCGTCACCAATGCCATCGCAACGAAGCCGTGAATGGCATAGATCACGCCCCAACTGAGGTCGCTGAACCAGTAAGGATCGCGTTTCCAGAAGGGCGTATCGATCTTGCGCACCATCACAAGCCCCGTCCCGATGCCTGCCAGGATCAGAACGGAGACCGCCAGATGGTAGAGTTTCTGCGCGGGGGTATATTTGCCGGGCTTGCCGGCGGGCCCGCCCATGACATCGCGCACATCCTGGCCATCGACCATCATCGCCCAGAAATTCTGCCAGCCAAGTGCCCGCACGATGTGAAACAGGACAAGGGCGGTCAGCACCAGGCCGGTAACCCAGTGCAGGTCAAGCCAGGCGAATTTCCACCCCAAAATCGGCAGGAGTGACGATCCCAGCAGGATCAGCACGGTAGCCGCCATGGCCCAATGGTAGATGCGATCGACAAGCTTGTGCCGCTGGATGCGTCCCGCCTGCATGGGGGTCATGTTCGCCTGCGAATTGGCCATAGTCTGATCGTTCCCGGACGCGCTCAAGGACTCGCGTGGTTGTTCGTGAAAGCCTTATAGAGTGCGTGGGCGACAATCACCACCGCTCCGGCAGCCACAAACCAAACCAGAAGATCGTAATTGGCACCGATGATAACATCGCTGCCGCCATATATGGACCTGGAAAACCGGAAGAGCTGCACGCTACCCTTCAGGCTTTGGCGTCGCGGACAGCACGTGTCACAAGGTTGGCCATCAACGGGATCTTGAACCCGTTATAGTTCAGCGGCCGGGCGCCCCTGGTGGCCGACTGGCCGGCCAGCTTGGCGTTGGCCTCGTCCATCGGCTTGCCTTTGACGATTTCCTCGACCGCGTTCAACCGGTGCGGCACCGCGCTGACGCCGCCGCAGACGATCCGGGCATCCTTGATCACGCCGTTCTGCACCGACAGGGCAGCCGCGACATTGACCAGCGGAAAGTCCCAGGTGTTGCGGTCGGCGACCTTCTCGAAATAGAAATACGAGCCCGCCCAGGTCTTCGGAATCCGGATGGCGGTGAGGATTTCCTCGGGTTTGGTCGACGTCAGGTGGGTGATGTCGATTTTCGGCCCGATGAAAAACTCGTCCGCCCCGATGACCCGTTGCCCGCCCGAACTCTGCAACACGAATTTGGCATCCAGCGCCACCAGAGCCGCCGCGCCGTCCGACGGCGACACCGCCACGCAACGGTCCGAGTCGAACAAGGCATGCTCGCGATTGATCCCTTCGGGCGTATCGGCAAAGCAGGTGTTGCCACCCGCCCGGTAACAGGGAAGACCATAGCGATAATACAGACAGCGCGCGTCCTGGGAGGCGTTGCCGCCGATGGTACCGACATTGCGGATCTGCGGGCTGGCGACCTTGGCGACAGCGTCCGCGAGCAGCCGGTATTTTGCCTGCACGATGGGATTGTGTTCGACCTCCGTCAGGGTCGTCAGCGCGCCGATTTCGAGGCCATCGGGGGTTTCCTTGATCCCCTTCATTTCCGCGATGCCGCTGAGATCGACGACCGCCTTGGGCCGCTTGATGCGCTCCTTGAACCAGACCAAGCTGTCGTAGCCCCCGCCCATCTTCCAGGCGTCTTTTCCGTAACTGTCGAGAAGGGCAAACGCGTCCTTGAGCTGCGCCGGCTGGTACAGCTCGAAGTTAGGCATACTGTCTTTGACGATCATGGCTTGCTCTCCTCAGACCGTGTTGACCTGGAAGAGTTTTTGCGCCGGCGGGCGCCCTCCCAGGTGATTGAGGATCATGTCCGGCGTAACAGGTGTGCGGTTGAACAGGTGCCCGCCCAAGGCGTCGGCAATCGCCGAGGTAATGCAGGCGGCGCCGGAGCCCAGCACGGGCTCACCGACACCCTTGACCCCGATCGGGTTCTGCGGATCGGGTTTTTCAACCGCCCCCCAGGCAACCTCCACCGGAACGTCAAGATAGGTTGGCAGCTTGCCCTGGTGGAAACCCACGGCCGCCGGAATACCCAGCTTGGGATCGTAGATATGGTGCTCAAGATGGGCCATGCCGATACCCATGATGTTGCCGCCGGAAATCTGATGGCCCAGGCCCTGCGGGTGCAGGACCGTGCCGACATCGACGGTGCACAGCATATCCTTGATCGTGAATCTTCCGGTTTCCAGATCGAGCTCGATTTCCGCCATCGAGGTGGAAAGGCCCGGCGTCACGCCGACGCGCGGCAGGCTATCCTTCGCGGCGGCGATCAGGCCGGATCCCGCGATCATCGCAACCGCGCTCTTGGTGATCGGATTGAGGTCGTCCGGAACTTCCTTGCCGCTGTACTTGCCGCCCAGCGCGATGGCCTTTTCAGCAGCCTGTTTGAAGGTGATCGACTTCTTGGCATCGCCCTTGTGGACCACCGTCTCCTGGCCAAGATCATAGTCATCGGCCTTGCCCCCCAGCATCTGGGCGGCGATGTCGGTCAGCTTGGCCTTCATATCCAGCGCCGCCACATACATGGTCCGCGACTGGGTGGAAGACGACAGGCTGCCGGCCTGAGGCGAATTGAACGGCAGGCCCCGGCGGGTATCGCCGCGCTCGATGACTGCATTCTCCCAGTTGACGTTAAGCATATCGGCCGCAACACGGGCCGTCGCCGAATGCGAATAGGTTCCCAGATTTCCAATGCCGGTATGAACATGAAGCTTTCCGTCGGCGGTGATCCGCAGCAGGCCGTCAAACCCGTTGGTACCGGCCGAATGATAGCCCTGCCCAATCCCTATTCCGGTGACCTTATTGCCGACGCGCTGGCCCGACTTTTTCTTGCGTTCGTTCCATTTGAAGAGATCGGCGGCCTTTTGCAGGCATTCCTTTTGGAAGGCGCTGGTCAGCGGGCCCCGTTCCTTGCCGATCTTGCTGCTGGAATCCGGCGCGTTGATCTTGCGAATGGCGACCCGGTCGACACCAAGCTGGCGGGCGGCCTTGTCGAACATCGGTTCGACCACCGCCACCAGCTGATTCTCTCCGGGGCCGCGATGGGCGCCGACAGGCACCGTATTGGTCAGAACCGGAACCGAGCGGAACCGCATCGCCTCGGGCTGATACAGCAGGGTCATCGCACTGCTCGCGGCGCGGAAGTCGCCCGCGGTGGGTGACGGCCCGCTCTCCTGCACGATGTACAGATCCGTGGCCAACAGTTTGCCGTTGGCGCCAAAACCCATCTTGATATAGCCCTGAAAACCAGGCCGGGCGGCGCCAATGCCGTATTCCTCGTTGCGCGTGATGCGGTGCATCACCGGCCGGTTGATTTTTTTCGACAGCAACGCGGCGATCGCCATGTTGGGATAGCCCGGAATCTTGCTGCCGAACCCGCCGCCGCAATATTCGGCGATGAAGACCAGATTGTCCGGCTCGATTCCGATATAGCGGGAAATATTGGCGATGGCCGCGGTGTGGCTCTGGTTGGAACCGTGCAGGAAGCACTTGCCGCCCTGCCAGTAGGCAAAGGTTGTGCGCGTCTCCATGCAATTGTGCGAATAGGTGCCGGTGACGAAATTCTCCTCGATTGTCACCTTGGCGGCCTTGAAGCCGGCATCGACATTGCCGTAGCTCCACTCTTCCGCGGGCTGGCCCTTCGGCAACGTTGTGTCGCCGGCGGTGGCAAAATCGGCAGCCTCCCATTTGACGGTCTGCAGCTTGATCTGGCCGGCCGCGACATTGCCGTTGGAACGGGCATTGGGCCCACCCGGAAACAGGCTTTCCAAGGGATCGACCACATGGGGAAGCTGCTGGAAATCGATTTTGATCGCTTCAATCGCCTCGGCGGCAATCAACTCGCTTTCCGCTGCAACCGCCAAGATCGGCTCACCGACGTAAAACACTTCATCCTTGGCCAGGATCGGCAGCGCCGGCGGCGGGAACTGGGGAACATCGTCCGCGGTCAGGATGCCGATCACGCCCGGCATCTTGAGCGCCTCCGACGTATCGATGCTGCGGATCTTGGCATGCGGGATCGAACTGGTCAGGGTCTTGCAGAAGACCATATTGTCCGCGCGGAAGTCTTCGGCATATTTGGCGCGTCCGGTGACCTTGGCCTCGATATCGACGGGCTGGAAATTTTTTCCAATCAGCTTGTATGCCATCTTAAGCCTCCCGCGACGCGGTCATAACCGCTTTGAGATAAT
>JANYAR010000139.1 GCA_025361185.1 Alphaproteobacteria bacterium
CTGCGGGTCCAGGGCAATACGCTGGAGCAGTTTGCCATCTTCGTGCCCGCTTTGTGGCTGGCGGCGCTTTACTTCCAGGGATGGATACCGGCGGCCCTGGGGCTGGTGTGGAGCCTGGGCCGGATCATTTATATCCAGGCCTATCTGAGCAACCGCAAGCGCGTCATCGGCTTTGGCCTGACCATCTATCCCACCCTGATCCTGGTGGTGCTGGCCATCATCGGCATCGTGCAGGCGTGGATGGCGGTTTAGGCTTTCACGATCGCGTCTATCGCGACGAGCTGCTCCAGCAGCTTGGGGAAATCCTTCAGCTTGACCATGTTGGGCCCGTCGGACGGCGCGCGGTCCGGGTCTTGGTGCACTTCCATGAACACACAGGCCACGCCTGCCGCAACCGCCGCGCGCGCCAGATAGGGCACCATGGTGCGGTCGCCGCCGCTGCGGTCGCCCTGCCCGCCAGGCTGCTGCACCGAATGGGTGGCATCGAATACCACCGGCGCGCCGAACCCGGCCATGATCGGCAGGGCTCGCATGTCCGACACCAGCGTGTTGTAGCCGAAACTGACGCCGCGCTCAGTCACCAGCACGTTGGGATTACCGGCTTCCGTGATCTTGGCGATCACATTCTTCATGTCCCAGGGCGAGAGGAACTGGCCCTTCTTCACATTGACGCATTTGCCGGTATGGGCGGCCGCCACCAGCAGGTCGGTCTGGCGCGACAGGAAAGCGGGGATCTGCAGCACATCCACGGCCTGGGCCACGGCGGCGCACTGGTCGCGCTCATGCACATCGGTCAGCACCGGAACCCCAAAGCTCTTGCGGATATCGGCGAAGATGGGCAGCGCCTTTTCCAGGCCGATGCCGCGCGCCGTGCTGGCGGAGGTGCGGTTGGCCTTGTCGAAACTGGTCTTGTAGATCAGCCCCACGCCCAACCTGTCGCACGCCTCTTTCAGCGCGCCCGCCATGTCGAAGGCATGGGCACGGCTTTCCAGCTGGCAGGGCCCGGCGATGATGGCGAGCTTTTGGGCATTGCCGATCTCGATGGGATGGGATTCGGGGCCGAGCTTGACGATGGCATTGGGGTTCATGCCGCCTTTGTACTAGACGGCAATCAGGTCGGCAAATCGTCTACTGAATCACGGCCGCTGTCGCTGCCGATGCCGCCACGCCCGAGAAAGGCGACAGCAGGTTCACCGCATCGGCAAAGAAGGTGGTGTGCACCTTGACCACATCGCCGGGGTGAATGGCGGTGGTGCGGTCTACCGGCACTTCCATTTCCTGGTTGCTGCCTTCGCGGCGGATGAACACCACGCTTTCCACTGCGGAGGTCTGGAAACCGCCCGCCAGCGCCACGGCATTCAGCGCGTTCATGTGATCGACATAAGGATACTGGCCCGGCCGGTTGACCGCGCCGATGATGTAGAAGGGCCGGTAACTCGCCACTTCCACCGCCACGCGCGGTGATTTGAGATAGCCCTGGTTCAGCACGGCGGCGATGGCCCCTTCCAGTTGCGGCGCGGTAAATCCGGCCGCCTGCACTTCGCCCACCAGCGGCAGACGAATGAAACCCGCGCCGTCTATGGTGAATTCGCCCGACAGGTCGGCCTCGCCGAATACATTGAGCCTCAGCCTGTCGCCCTGCCCCAGCACATAATCGAAATCGCCGGGCCGCTGATAAGTGGCATAGCTGCCGGCAGGCGCCGCCACGCGCGGCGTGGGATAGACGGGTAGTGTCGGCGGCATCTGCTTATAGCCATAGGGCGCGGCCGCAACCGGTGCGGGCTGATAGGCCGGCGGCGCGACGGTGACTTGCGGTACGGGCCTGTAGGCATTGGCGGGCGGCGGCGCGGGCGTATAAGCGGGCGCGGGTTTGTTGCGCGATGGCGCAGGCACCATGTCGTAATTGTCGCCGGAAAAACGCTTCAGGCCGTAATTGTCGTCCTGACTGCTACTTTGGGCGCGGGCATGGCTGAACACCGCGAACAGCAGCATCCCCGCCACAAAAAGACCGGCGAGACGCGTCAGGAAAAGCGGGAGGGACGGGCCCATGAACCAATCCTAGGCCCGGCGTCTTACTTATTTCCTAGTGTGCCAAAAGGGCGCGGTTAAGGAGTCGTTAAAGCTCCGCCGCCGCTCGCAGGCGCTAAACCAGCCGGCTCTTGCGCACCGCCGCCGCGATGAACGAGGTGAACAGCGGATGCGGCTCCAGCGGGCGCGATTTCAGCTCGGGATGGAACTGCACCCCGATGAACCAGGGATGATCGGGAATTTCCATGATTTCCGGCAGCCGCCCGTCCGGCGACCAGCCCGACACTTCCATGCCGTGCTTGGACAGCTGCTTGGCGTAGTTGGTGTTCACTTCATAGCGGTGGCGATGACGCTCGCTGATTTCGGTGGCGCCATAGACTTCCGCGACCCTGGAGCCCGGCGTCAACGTCGCCGGATAGGCGCCCAGCCGCATGGTGCCGCCCATGTCGCCATCGGCGGCGCGGCTTTCCATCTGGTTGCCCCGCGCCCATTCGGTCATC
>JANYAR010000012.1 GCA_025361185.1 Alphaproteobacteria bacterium
AAACCACTTGGACAGGGCCACATGGGTCTTGGCGAACGGTGTCCCGACCATCGGGTGAACGTGGTGGCCGCACCAAGGGCAGGCATAGCCGGGGTGTTTAGCGATCCTCGTAAAACGCCCGGTTTTCTTGCATTTCGGGCATTCCAGCGTCTCGCCGTAGCGCAATTTCATCAGGTGATCGAGGCAAGCCGAGTCATCTGGGAACATTTTTGTAAAGTCTTGAATTGTAAAGGTTTTCGTCATTTCGGCCTCCAACTACCATATCTATATAGGCCATCGGATTACTTATTGCAAGTTTATAATCACGTGTGAGTCGTTTCAGGGCGTTAAGGATTATGAACGCGTGCCCCTGGCTCTGGACCGGATATCGGCACATTCATAGCTTGGCGGAAAAGTCGGGAGCTTGAGGGAATGGCGCGCAATTGGCTGACGGCCCTGGCTGTCCTGTTTGCATTTGTTTCAGTGGCGCCGCTGGCGGCGCAGCCTCCCGCACCGGTCAAGTTCGTGGTGCCCGATCCGGTCCCCGGCGCAAAGCCGGTCACGGTGGAGCGGATCAAGATTCACGGCGCCGCGCTGGAAGGCAATCTGGAAGGCGACGCGGCGGACCGTGGCGTGATCGTCTATCTGCCGCCCAGCTACGCCGCCGATCCCCGCCGCCGCTATCCCGTGGTCTATGCCCTGCACGGCTATTCCATCGGCAACGAGAAATGGACCACCGAAATCCACACCCCCCAGACCGTCGAAGGCTCCTTCGCCACCGGCACGCGCGAGATGATCGTGGTGCTGCCCGATGCCCAGACCCTGCACAACGGCTCGATGTATTCCAACTCGGCCACCACCGGCGATTGGGAGGATTTCATCGCCCATGACGTGGTGGCCACTATAGACAGCCACTACCGCACCATCCCAGACCGGCTCAGCCGGGGGCTGGCCGGACATTCGATGGGCGGCTATGGCACCTCGCGCATCGGCATGAAGCATCCCGAAATGTTCAGCGCGCTCTACATCATGAGCCCCTGCTGCATGTCGGCACGCAACACCATCGAGCCGGAGCTGGCGCAGCAACTGGAATCGGTGAAGACGCCTGAGGATTCCGCCAAGCTGACATTCTTTTCGCGCGCCGCGCTGGCGTCGGCCGCCGCCTGGTCGCCCGATCCCAAAAATCCGCCGCTCTATCTCGACCTGCCGGTCAAGGACGGCGTGGTGCAGCCCGAAGTGCTGGCGCGCTGGGCCGCCAACGCGCCGCTGGCCATGGTGCATCAATATATTCCGGGCCTGCGCCAGTACCGCGCCATCGCCATCGATGTCGGCGACCAGGACAGGCTCAAGACCGATACCGGGATATTTCACGAAACGCTGGAGAATTACGGCATCGCCAACAGCTTCGAAATCTACAGCGGCACCCATACCAGCGCGGTGGCGGACCGCATGCAGAACCATGTCCTGCCCTTCTTCAGCCGGACTCTGAACTTCGGGCAGTAGCCAGCAAAAAGGGCGCGCCGGTGGGCACGCCCTTTCACATGGTCTGACGATAAATCAGTACCGATAAGTGTCCGGCTTATACGGACCCGCCTTCGGAATGGTGATGTAGTCGGACTGCTTGGTCGAAAGCTCGGTCAGCTCGACGCCGATCTTGCCCAGATGCAGGCGGGCGACCTTCTCGTCCAGGGTCTTGGGCAGGGTATAGACCTTCTTCTCATACTTGCCGACATTGGCGAAGAGTTCGATCTGCGCCAGGGTCTGGTTGGTGAAGGAGGCGCTCATCACAAAGCTGGGATGGCCCATCGCATTGCCCAGATTCACCAGGCGGCCTTCCGACAGCATGATGATGCGCTTGCCGTCGGGGAACTCGATCTCATCCACCTGCGGCTTCACATTGTGCCACTTGAAGTTCTTGGTGGCGGCGACCTGAATTTCGCTGTCGAAATGGCCGATATTGCAGACGATGGCGCGGTCCTTCATGGCGCGCATGTGATCGACGGTGATCACATCGACATTGCCGGTGGCGGTGACGAAGATGTCGGCCTTGGGCGCGGCGGTTTCCATGGTCACCACCTCATAGCCTTCCATGGCGGCCTGCAGGGCGCAGATGGGATCGATTTCCGACACCATCACCCGGCAACCGGCCTGGCGCAGCGAGGCGGCCGAACCCTTGCCGACATCGCCGAAGCCCGCGACCATGGCGACCTTGCCGGCCATCATCACATCGGTGCCGCGGCGGATGCCGTCGACCAGGCTCTCGCGGCAGCCATAAAGATTGTCGAACTTGGACTTGGTGACGCTGTCATTGACGTTGATGGCGGGGAACAGCAGCTTGCCGGCCTTTTCCATCAGATAGAGGCGGTGCACGCCGGTGGTGGTTTCCTCCGACACGCCCTTGATGTTGGCGGCGATCTCGGCGAACCAGCCCTTCGGCTTCTCCTTCAGCAGCCTCTTGATGAGCGCGTAGAAAACTTCCTCTTCCTCATTCTCCGGCTTGTCGAGGAAGGCGGTGTCGCCCTTCTCGGCGCGCAGGCCCAGATGCACCAGCATGGTGGCGTCGCCGCCATCATCCAGGATCATGTTGGGATACCCGCCGCCATGCCATTCGAACAGCTTGGCGGTGTAGTCCCAATAGTCTTTCAGGCTTTCGCCCTTGACGGCGAACACGGGGATGCCGGCGGCGGCGATGGCGGCGGCGGCATGATCCTGGGTCGAATAGATGTTGCACGACACCCAGCGGATGTCGGCGCCCAGCGCCTTCAGGGTCTCGATCAAGACCGCGGTCTGGATGGTCATGTGCAACGAGCCGGCGATGCGCGCGCCCTTGAGCGGCTGCGCCTTGCCATATTCGGCGCGCGTGGCCATCAGGCCCGGCATCTCGATCTCGGCGATGTTGAGTTCCTTGCGGCCCCATTCGGCCAGGGCGATGTCCTTGACGATGTAGTCGTTGAAGGTTTTGGCGGGGGCGGCGGACATAGGGGATTCCTGAGGGATTTCGGGCGTGCCTATAGCAGCCTGCCCGGGGCAGGGCAAGAAACATATAAAGAAATCTGCATATGGTCTGAAGAGGCTGGGAAACCGGGATTTTTCAAGGGCCTTCGACCGTGTACCCAGCCTTGCGCAGCAGGCCCGGCAGTCCGGCCGGTCCCGTCAGGTGGCCCGCGCCCACGGTGACGAAGAAGACATGCTTTTCCTTGAGCATGGCCTCGATCTTGGGCACCCAGCGCCGGTTGCGGTCATCCAGCAGCATCTTGCGGGCCTCAGGGAATTCATCGAGTTCGCCATTGATCAGCCGGTCGAGCTTTGTCTGGTCGCCCGCGCTCCACGCGTCCACCATGGGCTGAATGCCGCCCGCCACATCGCGCAAGTCCTTGAGGCCGGATTCGAATTCTTCCATTTCCAGGGTGCGGTCGGCGGGCGCCAGCAGCGCGAACTGCTCGGTGATGGTCTCCAAATAGCGCGCCTGTTTGTGGGCGCCGGCCGCTTCCGCCATCAGCACCGAATCCACGCCGTTGCCCGCGGCGAATTTCAGCTTGGCGATCTGTGCGAACATCAGCTGGATGCCCGCGAGCCAGGGGCGCTCGCGCTCGATCGCCGCCGGCGGCAGTCCCGCCATCGCCACCGCCGCGTCATAGTCGGCTAGCGCCGCGGGGTGGAGCCGCGCGCGCAGGCTTTCGCCCGGCGGCAGAAAGCCTTGCGCCTGTATCAGGGCGTTGAGCTCCGTCACCGCCGTCTCGTCCTGGGGCACTTCAAACACATAGACGTCGCTGCGCGCCAGCGCGCCGGAAATTTCCGCCGTGCGCCATTTGAGGTCCGGCGGCAGCACATGCACCGAGCCCAGCAGATAGACTTCGCTATTGCCGCTCTTGATGTGCCACAGCGAGGGATGGGGTTGGGTATCGGCGAACGCGGGCGCGACGAGGGCGGTGAGGAAAAAGGTAAAGAGGAATGCGAGAAGATTGCGAAAGATCATTTTGTCCTTTCTGCCGCGCACCGACATGACGCTGTCGCGAGGCTCACCCTGCCGCGGGCAAAGTCTACGCTGTCGCAGCTTTGCGCTTGGCAATAATTTGGCAACATGGTTGCCAAATTATTCCTCGCCGAATTTCGCTTCTACGAGAGCCAATATCGCCTTCAACGCTTCTTCCTGGTCGGGACCTTCGGCGGTGATCATCACGGTGGAGCCGATAGAGGCCGCCAGCATCATCAATCCCATGATGGAACGGCCGTTGACCGCATTGCCGTCCTTGATGATGTAAATCTCGGAGTTAAAGCGCGCCGCGGCTTCCACGATCTTGGCGCTGGCGCGGGCATGCAAACCGCGCTTGTTCCGGATGGTTGCGCTGGCGTGCAAAACTGTCATCCCAAATCCGCACTGCCCGCGCGCATATATTTTCGTCCCGCCTCGATCGCCTCTTTCACCGCCTGTTCCAGGGGCAGCTTGGTGCGGATATCGATCAGCTTGATCAGGCTGGGCAGGTTGACGCCCGCCAGCACCTCGATCTTGCCGCGCTCCAGAAGCGTCAGCGCCAGGTTGCAGGGCGTGCCGCCGAACATGTCGGTGGCGATGATGACGCCGCGTCCCAGATCGACCGACTTGGCGGCGGCCGCGATCTCGCGCTGACGGCGCTCGATATCGTCTTCCGGTCCGATGCAGACCGCGCGCAGATGGGTTTGGGGCCCCACCATATGCTCCATAGCGGAAATGAATTCCTGAGCCAGGCGGCCGTGGGTGACCAGAACAAGACCAATCATGCGGATTCCTTGGAGCGGCGCGGACAGTAGCAAAAACGCCCGCCGGAAAAAGGTTTATTTGTTGTCATGGACTTTTATTTCAAGCGAAAAGTGTCGCGGAACCTAGCCTTCGCATAAGCGGTCAACGCGGCACGAATCTTGGCCGGCGTCGACGCAAAGCGGCCATTCAGCGCGATTTGCGGCGGCAATCGGGCCGGCTTCACCGCCAGGGGCGCATGGTAAAGACGCTGGGTTGGCAGGCGTGCGCCTTCAAGGCCCAGCCGGACGGCCAGGGCGACTTTCACGCTTTTCACTCTGGCCCGCACAGGCAGCGCAACAATCCCCAGCCCGCGTATCTCCAGCAGGCCCCGGATGCTCGCGGGCGCTTTGGCATGCAAGGCGCCGTTCTTGATGAACAGGATGGTGCGGTCGTCCGCAATCAGCTTGGCGCCTTCATCGATCAGCCGCAGCGCCAGATCGGATTTGCCGCTGCCGCTGGGACCCAGCAGCAGGACGCCGCGTGTGCCGATGGCGACGCAACTGGCATGGATGTTGGCTTCGCTGTTGGTTTTAGACATTGGACTGTGACAAAGGCAGTTCCACGATCAGCCGCGCGCCTGCGCTCTGCTTGTTGTTGGACGCACGATTTTCGGCATAGATGCGGCCTCCAGCGGCCTCGATGATCTGGCGGGCGATGGACAATCCCAGGCCCGAATTGCGCCCGAAACTTTCGCCAGGCCGCTCGGTATAGAAACGCTCGAATATGGATTCCAGATTGGCGGGCGGGATGCCGTGGCCTTCATCTTCCACCATGACGCGGGCGACAATGTCGCGCTTGGAGGCGGTGACGATCACCTTGCCATGCGGGGGACTGAAGGAGACTGCATTGTCGATCAGGTTGCGGAACACCTGGCCCAGCCTTTCGTCGCGGCCGCGCACGATGGCGCCGGGCGGAAGCTCATCGCGCAGGAAAAATTCCACCGGATGGCTGTGATCGGTCAGGCGATAGATTTCGATGATGGTTGAGAGCAGTTTGGAAATTTCTACCGGCTCCCGGCTTT
Source organism: Alphaproteobacteria bacterium (assembly GCA_025361185.1). Classification (GTDB taxonomy): domain Bacteria; phylum Pseudomonadota; class Alphaproteobacteria; order Micropepsales; family Micropepsaceae; genus Rhizomicrobium. The sequence goes on from JANYAR010000012.1 coordinate 5,778, forward strand.
CGCGCGACAGTTCGGCATCCAGCCGGGACGCGTCGGAGATGTCGGTGATCAGCCGATCGATGCGCTTGACGTCGCCGCGCACGATGTCCAGCAGGCGCGCGCGTGTGTCGTCATCCTTGGCGCGGGAAAACATCTCCACCGCGCTGGCCAGCGAGGTGAGGGGGTTTTTGAGTTCGTGCGCGACATCGGCGGCAAAGCTTTCGATGGCGTCGATGCGGTCGTAGAGCCCCGCGGTCATGGATTTCAAGCTGTCGGCCAGATCGCCGATTTCGTCATTGCGTTCCGGAAAGTTGGGAATGTCGCTGCGTCCGCCCTGGCCCGAACGCACGCGATCGGCCGCGGCTGCCAGCCGCTTCACCGGCTCGGCAATGGTGCCCGCCAGATACAGCGAGGACAGCAGCATCACCAGCAGGGCGACGGTGAACACCTCGAAAAGCTGCACGCGTTCGGCCCGCAGGATGTCGTCAATGTCGCCGCCTTCGGTGGAAACCAGCAGCACGCCATAGATCGCCCGCACCCCCTGGACCGGCACCGCCACCGACAGGACCAGCTTGTTCTGATAGTCCACCCGCTCGGCACTGGCGGTGACGCCGGTCAACGCCGTGCTCACCTCGCGATAGACGCGCCCGTCATCGCCGCCCTCATAATAGGGCTGCAGCCGGGCGAATGGCCGCACGCCCACCAGCCCGTCATACAGCCGCCTGATCCATTCCCTGACCTGACTTGTGACATCCAGCGAAGGCAGTTTGGAGGTCTGCACGATGTTCCGCGCCAACAGATTGCGGGTGTCGAGAGCTAGCCTTCCGGTGGGCAGATAAAGCCGCGCCCTCAGCCGCGTGGGCGCGATCAACTGGCGCAGCAACAGGCCGCCATCGTCGGTCTTGATGGTGTGGGTGTCCGGATCGGCGGCATATTCTGCCAAGGTGCCCGCAACAATGGCGGCCTGTTGCTGCACGCCGTTCAGCCGCTCTTCCACCAGCCCGCGCCCGGATGCCTGCACCAGCACGACGCCGCCGGTGAGCACGATCAACGCCAGCGCATTAAAGGCAAGGATGCGCCAGGTGAGGGCGGAGAAATGGGGCACTATGCTTTATTCTTTGTAGCGATAGCCGACGCCATACAATGTCTCGATGGCGTCGAAGTCATCGGCGACCACCTTGAACTTCTTGCGCAGACGCTTGATGTGGCTGTCGATGGTTCTGTCGTCGACATAGACTTGGTCGTCATAGGCGGCATCCATCAGGCTGTCGCGGCTTTTGACGAAGCCTGGCCGCTGCGCCAGCGCCTGCAGGATCAGGAACTCGGTGACGGTCAGGCGCACCGGCCTTCCCTCCCAGGTGCATTCATGGCGCTGGGGATCGAGCGCCAGCTTGCCGCGCACCAGCGCTTCCTTCTTGGCGGCCTCGCCATTGGCCGGCGCCACCACGCCCTTGCCTTCGGCGCGGCGCAGCACAGCGCGCACCCGCTCCAGCAACAGGCGCTGGGAGAAGGGCTTGCGGATATAGTCGTCGGCCCCGGCATTAAGGCCCATCAGTTCGTCGATCTCTTCATCCTTGCTGGTGAGGAAGATCACCGGCAGGTCTTGGGCCTGGCGCAGGCGGCGCAACAGCTCCAGCCCGTCCATGCGCGGCATCTTGATGTCCAGTATGGCAAGATCGGGCGGGGCGGTGGTCAGCGCGGTGAGCGCCGCGGCGCCATCGGAAAAGGTGCGGACATGATAGCCTTCCTGCTCCAGCAGCATGCTGACGGAAGCCAGAATGTTCTTATCGTCGTCCACCAGCGCGATATTGGCCATAGAATCCGCTCAAAATTGCCGTCAGGCTAGTATAAGCCCATGACCAACGAAGCAAAGTCCAAAAGGCCCCCTTGGGGTGGGATGAGCGTCGAATGGCCTGGAAATGGGGCCTTAGCCCACAATTATCAGTGACAGAACCGATGTCCTCGTCTCCCGGCCAGTTTCAAAGTGCGGCTGCCCTCTATGACCGTTACCGCCTGTCCTATCCGGACCGCCTGATCGCGCGGCTCGTGCGCCTTGCCGGCCTTAAGCCCGGCGATGCCGTTCTGGATCTGGGTTGCGGCACGGGGATGCTGGCAATTGCATTTGCGAAGGCCGGCATGGCCGTCACCGCGATGGATCCGCAAAGCCAGATGCTGGCGGCTGCCCAGTCCGCCGCCCATGCGGCGCAGGTCACGGTGGCGCTGGCGCAGGGCGGCTCGCACGACCTCGCGCCCCAGATGGGCCCATTCCGGTTGGTGGTGATGGGCCGCAGCTTTCACTGGATGGACCGCGGCGCGACGCTGGCAATGCTGGATAGGATCGTCGCTGCCGGCGGCGGCGTGGCGCTGTTCCATGACGCTCATCCGCCGGTTGCGGAGAATGGCTGGTTCAAGACGCTATGCGACGTGCAGGACAAATACCGGCAGGCAGGGCTCAGCGAACGGCGCGGCGGTCACCGCCGCTATGAGCCATTCCTGTTTGAATCCGCCTTCACGCAGATCGATGGGCTGTCGGTCACCATCCGCCAGTCCTTGACGGTGGACGACATTGTGGGCCGCGCCCTTTCCATGTCCGCCTGTGCGCCGCAGATGCTGGGCGAGGCAGCTGAGGAATTCGCCGCGAGCCTGTCGTCGGCCTTGCGGGAAGTGTCGCGGGATGGGAAGTTCACCGAGGTCGCGGAGCTGGTGGCGGTACTGGCGCGCCGGCCCAATGCGTAGTGCACAAAATCGGGGGGATCATGCTGCAAGGAATTTTAACGGGCCAGACCAAAGGGGCTGTGCTGCTATCCGTAGCCTTGACGTTGTTTCTGTATTTTCTGCCCACTGTCGTGGCTTTTGTGCGCGGTCATCGCCGTTTTGCGGTCCTGGCATTGTTGAACTTGTTGGTTTCACCGGCGCAGGGTGTTGCCGCTCATTTTTTGAAGCCTTCGCTGCTGGCCTTCGATCCACACAATCTGGTCTCTGTCGCAACGACAGCTCTGTTTGTCTCTTTCGGGCCCGGTTGGCTGGCGCTGCTGTTCTGGTCCGTGGCGCCCGGCGAACCCGATCCGCGCCTGCTCCAGTTGCGCCAGACCAAGGCGTACGACGTGATCGCCGCGTTGCCGCTGATCCTGTGGTTCGCCTATGGCGCTTTGCAGCTGCGCGCGGTTCTGGCGCATGAGGGCGCCATGATTGCCGGCGGCACCGCCAGCGCGTTCATCTGGATACAGTTTTTCGCGCTGCTGGCGGCGGGGGGGTTCGACATGCTGCTGATCTATCTGCTGTTGGTGCGCGACAAGCCGGTCGCCAAATCCAGGGGCGCCCTGCCGCGCATTTTCGCGGTGCTGGGAACCTTCACCGGGGTCGGTATCCTGCAGCTGCCGGTGGCGCAGCTCAGTCTTGGGATGCAGATTCTGGCCGCCGTGCTGATCGGAGTGGGCAGCCTGGGTTCAATTCTGGTGCTGTGGTGGCTGGGCAAGAGCTTTTCGATCATGCCCGAGGCGCGCAAGCTGGTGACCGGCGGGCCCTATGGGGTTGTCCGCCATCCGCTCTATACGGTCGAGATCATCACCGTTATCGGCACGGCGGTGCAGTTCGCCGCGCCCTGGTCATGGATCGTCGCGCTGGTTGTGGTGGCGCTGCTGTGGATCCGCAGCCATTACGAGGAGCAGGTGCTGGAAGCGGCCTATCCCGAATATGGCGCCTATCGCGCCACGACGGCGCGGTTCCTTCCGGGCATTATCTAGCGCAAAAGACCCGCGCTAGCGGAACTCGACCTTGACGACCTCGTACGACCGTGCGCCGCCGGGTGCTGCCACTTCCACCGTGTCGCCCTTGCTCTTGCCGATCAGGGCGCGTGCTATGGGTGAGGATAGCGAGATGCGGCCATGCTTGGCGTCGGATTCGACGTCGCCCACAATCTGATACTTGCGCTCCTCATCGGTGTCTTCGTCCACCAAGGTGACGGTGGCGCCGAACTTGATGCTGGTGCCTGACAATTTGGAAATGTCGATCACATCGGCGCGGCCGATCTGGTCTTCCAGTTCCATGACGCGGCCTTCGATGAAGCTCTGCTTCTCCTTGGCGGCATGATATTCGGCATTCTCGGACAGGTCGCCATGGGCGCGCGCTTCCGCGATCGCCGCGATGATGGCATGGCGCTCGACATTCTTGAGCTGGTTCAGCTCTTCCTCCAGGCCCTTGAAGCCCGCGGCGGTCATCGGAATTTTTTCCATTGTTCGTCCCGTCGATTCTACTTGGCGGCAAAAAGAGGCTCGCGCCGCCGGATTTCGCCGGTTGCCGAACCCTGTTGTTTGTTAAGACACTGATTTCGCTGACAAATACTTACAAAAGATCAGCGGTACATCACAAAGAGTATGACTGGAGGGGGGCGACTTCAAGGGAGCCTGACCGCAAGGAGGCAATTGCCTGGGTGGCCGCCGCCGCCCCCGCCATAGTGGTGTAGTAGGGCACTTTCAGGGTCAGCGCCGCACGGCGGATCGAGGAGCTGTCGGCCAGCGC
>JANYAR010000046.1 GCA_025361185.1 Alphaproteobacteria bacterium
TCGCACCAACCCGGATTTCGTATTCACCGTGACGCGCGATTTCGTCCGCAAATGCCAGACACCGGTGCTCATCTTGCCGGATGATATTCCGGCGCATCCCTACGCCGTCGCCATGGAGACTGCGCTGCTCGCTCCGAAGGCCGAAGTGAGCATGTGCCCCTGGAAAGAACCCAAGGAGCGGATTCCACTGGCCGTGCGCCAGATCCATTCCTTCCTCAAGGCGCATCGGGCAGAGTAGCCTGAATGTCCGCTATTGGCGCAAAGCGGACATTTCTTGCCGCAGGTGAGCAGGGTCGCGCTGTTGGCCCTCGCGGACCAGGCCTAGGCCGGCGCCGCGACAGCCTCGATCTGTGGCCCGAGCTGCTCCTCCCACCGGCTGACGATCACCGCCGCCACAGAATTGCCCACCACGTTGGTTGCGCTGCGGCCCATGTCGAGCAGCTGGTCGACGCCGATGACAAGCAGCAGACCCGCTTCGGGCAGGTGAAACACCGGCAGGGTGGCGGCGATCACCACCAGCGAGGCGCGCGGCACGCCCGCGATGCCTTTGGAGGTGATCATCAGCAGGAGCAACATGGTGACCTGCTGGCCGATGCTGAGATGGATGCCGTAAGCCTGGGCAATGAACAGGCTGGCGAAGGTGCAGTACATCATCGACCCATCCAGATTGAACGAGTAGCCGAGCGGCAGGACGAAGCTGACGATTTTCCGAGGGATCCCGAACCGCTGCAGGCCCGACAGCAGGTAGGGATAGGCGGCCTCGGACGTGGCGGTGGAGAAGGCCAGCAGCATCGGCTCGCGAATGGTCTGTATCAGACCCCCGACACGCCGGCCGACCGCCAGGGCCGAGACGGCGATCAGCAGGCCCCACAACAGGCCGAGGGACAGGTAGAAGCCGCCGATAAATTTGGCGTAGACCACGACGATGCCCAGGCCCGCGGTGGCGACGGTGGAGGCCAAGGCGGCGAAGACGACCAGCGGCGCCATCACCATCACATAGCCGGTGATCTTCAACATCACCATCGCCGCTTGTTCGCAGGCTGTCAGCAGCAAGGGCGCCTTGCCATCCAGCGCCGCCACGGCCGAGCCGACGAACACCGAGAACACCACGATCTGCAGGATCTCGTTACGGGCCATGGCGTCGAAGATGGACGAGGGAACCAGGTGGGCGATGAAGTCCTTCAGCGAGAAGCCGGCGACCGCCACGTCGGATGACGCGGTCGGGAGGGGCAGCGCCAGGCCCGTCCCCGGATGCAGCAGATGCACCATGACCAAGCCCAGGGTCAGCGACACCAGCGAGGCCAGCATGAACCAGCCCAGCGTCTTGACCCCGACGCGGCCGATGGCGGCGGAATCCTCCATATGGGCGATGCCCACCACCAGGGTCGAGAAGACCAGGGGCGCGATGATCATCCGGATCAGGCGCAGGAAAATGTCGGTGATGATGGACAGGTTTGCGGCGGCGGCTTTGGCGCCTTCGGGGGGCAGGTGGGTGTTGATCAGGAACCCAGTCAGGACGCCCAGGATCATCGCAGCGACGATCAGGGCTGGAAGAAAACGTTTCAAAATCATCACCTCGGACAGTTGCGAAAGGACATGACAGCATCGGCCGGGGAGTAAGTCCAACGCTGGCGGTGGCGCACCATCGGATCAGCCCGAAGGTCCGAAAAACGGCCCTGCTCCAACGGCCGTTTCTGACGCATCCCTGCCAGGTGGACAGCAGGGCCGGCGTTCTGCAAAACTCGGGGGACTTAAGGTTCGTTGGATTCTCGAGGAATTAGGACAGATGACAAAGTTGGCAAAAACGGCACTGCTTCTGGCTGTGGTATCAACCCAGGCGACTGCACAGGTCAATGCGGGCGCTCAGGCCCCCGAGGCGAGCCTGCCCTTCACCATGGCTCAGGTGACGACCTTCAATCTGCCCTGGCGTCTTGCCTTCCTGCCCGACGGCCGCATGCTGGTGACCGAAAAGGTCGGCCCGATCTGGCTGGTGACACAGCAGGGCATGAAGCGCCCCGTGCTGAATTACCCGGCCTCGCTGTATGGCGGCCAGGGCGGCATGCTGGGCATCTATGTTTCGCCCAACTATGCCACCGACAACAGCGTCTATATCACCTATTGCGAGCCCGGCACCCTGGGCGGGATCAGCGGCTCGAGTCTGGCGCTGGCCAAGGCCAAGCTGGTGATCACCGACGGCACCCCGGGATCGGTCAGCCTGGAGAATCTGCAGGTGATCTGGCGTGACGGCGCGCGCGGCCGCGGCGGCCAGTTCGGCGCCAACATCGCCTTCGCGCCGGACGGCAAGTCGCTGTTCCTGACGGTCGGCGACCGCCAGCGCTTTACCCCCGCCCAGGATCCCAACCAGCCACTGGGCAAGATTTTGCACCTGACCCTGGACGGCAAGCCCGCGCCGGGTAACCCGCAGGCCGGCAAGACAGGTGCGGCCAGCGTCGGCATCATCAATCCGCCCGCCGATACCGAAGCGGCCAAGACGGCGCCGGTGGTCTACACCTACAAATTCCCCGGCAAGAACCTGACGCCGTCCGAGACCTGGACCATGGGCCATCACACGCCCTATGGCCTGGCCTTTGCGCCCGACGGCCGGTTATGGGAGGCCGAGCATGGCCCCAAGGGCGGCGACGAGCTGAACCTGATCGAGCCCGGCAAGAATTACGGCTGGCCGCTGGTGCGCTATGCGCTGAACTATAACGGCGTGCCGATCCCCGGTTTCGATACGCGCCCCGACTTGACCCAGCCCGTCATCTACTGGACGCCCATCATCGCGCCGGGAAACCTCACCTTCTACAAGGGCGCAATGTTCCCGCAATGGAATGGCTCGGCGCTGATGGGCGGCAAGGCGACCATGACCCTCAACCGCATCATCGTCGACGGCGCGACCGCCAAGCCTGCCGAACGCTGGAGCGTGGGCAAGCGCATCCGCGATGTGGAGGTCGGTCCCGACGGCGCGCTGTGGATGCTGGAAGACAGCCCGACCGGCGGGTTGTTCAAGGTGACGCCGAAATAGGCTTGGCGCTTCGTCAGCCCCGGGCCGGGCCGCACGATTTTCGGCGTAGCGGCCAGTGCCAGCCGGTCTCGCTAGCGAATAACGCTCAATGCGCGCCCGTCGAGGCGTGGTTGGCATAGGCGACTTTGTTTTCAGCGGTGTGAAAAAACAGAGCCTGACCGACCGTCGCTTGAATGGATTCCGGCAGGAATGGCTTGGCGATCAAATAGGTCGGTTCCGGACGCTCGCCTGTCAGCAGCTTCTCTGGGTGGGCCGTGATGAAAATCACGGGAATGTCGAAGCTATTGAGAATTTCGGCCACGGCGTCGATGCCCGAGCTGCTCTCTCCCAAATTGATGTCGGCGAGAACCAGGCCGGGGCGTTCGGACAGAGCCATGGCGACAGCGTCGTCACGCGTTGTTGCGATGCCCACGACCGTGTGGCCCAATTCGGTCACAAGATTGTCCAGGTCGAGCGCAATGATGGGCTCGTCTTCGATTATGAGGATGCGGGAAGCAAGCTGACGATCGATCAAATTCTGCGCATCGAGAATTGCACGCAAGACCTCTTCGGGCGATCCATCCACGATAAAGGCTGCTTCTGCCAGGCTGAACGCTTCGACCGAGGTCAGCAGCAAGGCGGCGCGCTTCTGTGCGTCGAGCATGGCCAGGCGGGTCTCTGGCGCGGAGCGTTTCTTGACATCATTGGCCGGCTGCATTCCGCTTTCCATGCGGCCCGACGCGCTCGACCAGATGGCTTGAAATACCTGGTAAAGGCCGACCCGCGGCGACACCCCCCCATCCACCTTCTGCTCGCCAGCCAGGAGCGCGGAAAGCGCGGCGCGGACGTATGTATCGCCGCTGCTCTGGGATCCGGTCAATGCGCGCGCGTAACGGCGCAGATAGGGAAGATGCGGTGCGTAGGATTGGGACATGCTCATGGAAATCTGGCTCCCCGGGCTGACCCAATAACTCGGTCCCCATGAGAGTAAAAGGCGCCTGAAACAAAAAAGTTCCCCGAGAATCCGGAACTATTTTGGCGCCGCGACGTTGATCCAATTGAAGGTCTGGCCCCCGTTGCCGAAAATGATCTAAGGGGCTGATAGGACCTACGAAATCTGGATTACGGGCGTGGTCTTTTCTTGGGCGGATCGCAATGGCAGGAGCCGAAATTGCCTGAGAGCAAGAATTCCAACCCTGTCCAGACCCGTGCCGTTCGCGCGCGCCAGCAGGTGCTGGGGCGCGAACTCAGGCGCATCTATGACAGGGTCGTTCAGGAGCCAGTGCCCGACGAGTTCCTGGAACTGCTCAAGAAAATGGATGAACAGGACGAAGAGCCTTGCGAGAAGGGTTCATCGTGACCGCACCGCACACCACGCGCGCGACCAAAGCCGCACAACCTCCGGTTGTAATTGACTTCAAATCAGACCTGCTTGCCCTTGTCCCGTTTCTGCGGGCGTTCGCGCGCTCTCTCTGCGGCAAACATGAAGGCTCCGACGACCTCGCCCAGGAAACTCTGGTCAAGGCTTGGCAGGCGCGTGGGTCGTTCGTACCCGGAACGAACCTCAAGGCGTGGTTGTTTACGATTCTGCGCAATCAATTCTACTCCGACCGTCGCCGCGCCTGGCGTCAAGCGCCGTGGGATGCAGAGGCCGCGGAGCAGATCCCTAGTGGCAATGGGGATCAGCTTTGGTCGGCGGAGCTATCCGACACGGCGCGAGCGCTTAAGACATTGCCCAGCGAGCAGCGCGAAGCACTCATTCTGGTTGGCGCAGGCGGGTTTTCATATGAAGAAGCCGCCCGGATCAGCAATCGCGCGGTCGGTACGGTGAAAAGCCGTGTTGCGCGTGCGCGAAAAGCTCTCATCGCCGTTCTCGACAGTGACCAGGCACTGTCTGCCTCCGATCGTCCCGCCCAGGGAGAAGCGGCGCGTGAAATTATGGCGCAATTGGATCGCCTCACCTCCGCCGACCGTTGTGACACGACCCAGCTCAGACCCAAGAGACCTGCGGTTTGAGAAAGGCTGGATCGTAATGGCGGTGATACTGGTTGTCGAAGATGATGTATTCATCCGTGAAATAGCGGAGATGACGATCCAAGACTGGGGTCATGAGATACTTTCGGCCGGCGACGTCGATGAAGCGCTGGCGCACTTGCGGGCGCCGCAGCAGATCGACGCCCTCTTTACCGACATATATCTGAAGACATCGGTGCTTGGCGGCTGCGACCTTGCGCACCAGGCGATCGAGCTTCGCCCTCAATTGCGGGTGCTCTACACGACCGGCAATTCCATGACGGACAAAATGAAAGCCCTGTTTGTCAAGGGTGCGCAATTTCTTCGCAAGCCCTACACGCCACTTCAGCTTCAAGACTCAGTTGAACACCTGCTCGCAGCCTAGTTTTGAAGGCGCGAAATCCGTCCGCCAAGCGGGACGGCTACAAGTAACCGGGGGCATATCATGATTGGTGAAAACGACGTTGCGAGGACGCGGATCGGTCTGTTCGAGAGCACCGACAACACCGCGCACCAACAGGCGGAAGAGACCCTGCTCAAGGCGGGTGCCCTGCAGCGCGCGATCTTCAACAGCGCCAATTTCTCGAGTATCGCCACAGACGCGAACGGCGTCATTCAGATTTTCAATGTCGGTGCCGAGCGGATGCTGGGCTACGCGGCCGCTGACGTGATGAACAAGATCACGCCGGCGGATATTTCCGATCCGCAGGAGTTGATCGCGCGCGCCAAGGCGCTTAGCGCCGAGCTCGGAACGCCGATCACACCGGGCTTCGAGGCCCTGGTGTTCAAGGCCTCGCGCGGGATCGAGGATATCTACGAACTGACCTACATCCGCAAGGATGGGAGCCGGTTCCCGGCGGTGGTATCCGTCACGGCGCTGCGCGACGCGCAGAAGACCATCATCGGCTATCTGCTCATTGGCACCGACAACACCGCACGCAAGGAAGCGGAAGAGGCGTTGCTCAAGGCGGGAGCGCTGCAGAACGCGATTTTCAACAGCGCCAACTTCTCAAGCATCGCCACCGACGCGAAGGGTGTCATTCAAATCTTCAATGTCGGCGCCGAGCGGATGTTGGGCTACGCGGCCGCTGACGTGATGAACAAGATCACACCGGCCGACATTTCCGATCCGCAGGAAGTGATCGCGCGCGCCAAGGCGCTGAGCGTCGAGCTCGCAACTCCGATCACACCGGGCTTCGAGGCCCTGGTGTTCAAGGCCTCGCGCGGGATCGAGGATATCTACGAACTGACCTACATCCGCAAGGATGGGAGCCGGTTCCCTGCGGTGGTGTCCGTCACCGCGCTGCGCGACGCGCAGAAGACTATCATCGGCTATCTGTTGATCGGCACCGACAACACCGCGCGCAAGCTGGCGGAAGAGGCGTTACTCCAGGCGGGCGCACTCCAGCGCGCCATTTTCAACAGCGCCAACTTCTCAAGCATCGCCACCGACGCGAAGGGTGTCATTCAAATCTTCAATGTCGGCGCCGAGCGAATGTTGGGTTACACGGCCGCCGAAGTGATGAACAAGATCACACCGGCGGATATTTCCGATCCACAGGAAGTGATTGCGCGCGCCAAAGCGCTTAGCGCCGAACTCGGAACCACGATTACGCCAGGCTTCGAGGCCCTGGTGTTCAAGGCTTCGCGCGGGATTGAGGACATCTACGAACTGACCTACATCCGCAAGGATGGAAGCCGGTTCCCTGCGGTGGTGTCCGTCACCGCGCTGCGCGACGCGCAGGAAGCCATCATCGGCTATCTGCTCATCGGTACCGAGATCAAGGCGGGCGCGCTCCAGCGCGCCATTTTCAACAGCGCCAACTTCTCAAGCATCGCCACCGACGCGAAGGGTGTCATTCAAATCTTCAATGTCGGAGCCGAGCGAATGCTGGGCTACACCGCCGCCGAAGTGATGAACAAGATCACACCGGCCGACATTTCCGACCCGCAGGAAGTGATCGCGCGCGCCAAAGCGCTCAGCGCCGAACTCGAGACCGCGATTACGCCGGGCTTCGAGGCCCTGGTGTTCAAGGCCTCGCGTGGGATCGAGGATATCTACGAACTGACCTACATCCGCAAGGATGGGAGCCGGTTCCCGGCAGTGGTGTCCGTCACGGCGCTGCGCGACGCACAGGACGCCATTATCGGCTATCTGTTGATCGGCACCGACAACACCGCGCGCAAGCTGGTCGAAGCCGAGCAAAAGAAACTCGATCAGCGCTTGCGCGATCAGACTGCTCTTCTGAGCGAGGCGAATGAGGAGATTCAGCGGTTTGTATATATCGTCAGCCACGACTTGCGCTCGCCTCTTGTCAACATCATGGGTTTCGCCAGCGAACTCGACGCTTGGCGCAAGCATATCTTTGAGCGGCTGGGGACGCTGCGTGCTCAAGTCGGGGGCGATCAGGGTGGGGAAAGCGACGAGGCGCTGCGCGGCGACTTCGAAGAAGCGCTCAGCTTCATCAAGTCATCGGCCGCAAAAATGGATCGCCTCATCGGCGCCCTTCTCAAGTTATCGCGCGAGGGGCAGCGCGAGTTTCTGCCGCAATTCATCGACATGTCACAGTTGCTGCAATCGACCCTGGAGGCTTTGACTCATCAAGCGCGGGACGCCAACGCCAAGATCAGCATTGGAAAACTTCCGGCGATCACCAGCGACCGCCTCGCCCTCGAACAGGTATTTTCGAATCTGATGGACAACGCAGTCAAATATTTGCGGTCCGGCGTAGCTGGGAGTATCGATATCCGGGCGAGTGAATCCGAGGGAGCGATCACCTACGAAGTCCGCGACAACGGCCGCGGCATCGATGCAAAGGATCGAGATCGAATCTTTGATCTGTTTCGGCGTTCGGGCATTCAAGACCGGCCGGGCGACGGTATCGGCCTTGCGCATGCCCGTACGCTTGTGCGGCGCCTGGGAGGTTCGATCAATGTCGAGAGTGAACCTGACTGCGGCACGGTATTCAAAGTGACGTTGCCTAAGAGATGGCATCTGCCAACAAGTGAGATGACGGCATGACCCAACCAAGTATTATCGCGATGGTCGAAGACGATGAAGGCCATGCTCGCCTCATCGAGAAGAACCTCCGCCGGACGGGAGTCCATAACGAGATCGTGCCGCTTGCTGACGGTGCGAGCGCGATCGCGTTCCTGTTCGGGCCCGATGGCTCCGGTCTCGTCAACAAAGGCCGCCCTTTGCTGGTCCTGCTGGACCTCAATTTGCCCGATATGTCCGGGATAGATA
>JANYAR010000072.1 GCA_025361185.1 Alphaproteobacteria bacterium
ATAACGAGATCGTGCCGCTTGCTGACGGTGCGAGCGCGATCGCGTTCCTGTTCGGGCCCGATGGCTCCGGTCTCGTCAACAAAGGCCGCCCTTTGCTGGTCCTGCTGGACCTCAATTTGCCCGATATGTCCGGGATAGATAACTTGAAACGCCTCAAGGAGAACGTTCACCTCAGAGTGTCGCCGGTGGTGGTGCTGACAACGACAGATGACAAGTCCGAAATCCAGCGCTGCTACGACCTCGGCTGCAACGTCTATATCACCAAGCCGGTCGACTATGAGAAATTCGCCAATGCGATCCAGCAGCTTGGGTTGTTCGTGTTCGTCATACAAGTTCCCCAGGCGAACTGATGTCCGCGCCCCGCGCTCGTATTCTCTACATCGATGACGATCCCGGGCTGTGCCGGCTCGTCCAGAAGGATTTGGAGCGTCATGGTCATATCGTCGAGATCGCGACCGATGGCGCAAGCGGCTTCGCGCGGATCGCGCAGGGCGGCATAGACGTCGTTGCTCTTGACCATTACATGCCGGTCCAAAATGGGCTCGAAACCCTGGCGAGCATTCGCGGCTTGGTGGAGCCGCCGCCGGTGATCTATGTCACTGCCATGCAAGAAGGCCGGGTCGCGGTTGCGGCCCTGAAAGCCGGGGCGGCCGATTACGTGGCCAAGGACGTACACGGCGAGTTCCTGGTGCTTCTGCAGATGGCCATTGATGTAGCCCTCGATGCCGTAATGTTGCGTCGCGCCAAGGAAGCTGCCGAAGCCGAGAGCAAACGCAATTGGCAAATGACCCAATGTATCGTCGACACGATCCGCGATCCCCTGGTTGTGCTCGAAAGCGACATGACGATCGTAACCGCGAGCAAGGCGTTTTCGACCATATTCGGGGTTACCGAAGCGGAAACGCAAGGGCGGCGCGTTTCCGAACTGGGCCAGCACCAATGGGATGTTCCGGCGCTTCGCCATTTGATGGAGCAGGTAATCCCGGAAAACAAACCGATCGAAATGTTCGAGATCGAGGATGATTTTCCCGGTCTCGGCCGGCGTGTCTTCAACTTGAACGCGCGAAAGATTTTTCAACCCGGCAATCATACCCATCGCATGCTTCTCGTCTTCGAGGACATTACCGACCGCAAGCAGCGTGAGCGGGACACCGAAATATTGACGAACGAAGTTTCGCATCGGATCAAGAACAACTTGCAGATCGTCGTCGGCCTGATTGCCTTCGAAGCAAGATTGACGGCCGCCCCGTGCGTTCAGGGCTATAAAGCCATGCAGGCGCGCATCGGAGCGATTGCCCAACTTTACGACCTGATATCTCAATCCAGCCGTGGCGGGGCCATCGCTGTGGACGCATATTTGGGGGAGATTGCCAAGACCATGTCGGCGAGCCTGCTTGGAGACGCGTCGGGCATCACAATAGAAGTCAAGGCGGAGGCGTTGGATATCGATCCCGATCGGGCCGTGCCCTTCGGCCTCCTGGTCAATGAGTTGGCGACGAACGCGATCAAGCACGCTTTTCCCGGTGGAACGGGACGGGTCGTGCTGAGTGTGGAAAGAATCGGCGACCAAATTGAGCTGACTGTTGCCGATAACGGTGTGGGGTTGAAGGACAAGGAACCGGCGAAAGTTCCTGAAAAACGTGGCGCCGACTATGTGGGTATTTTCGTGCGCCAGCTTCATGGCACGATCACAATGTCCGCTTCGCCAGGAACTGGAACGACCGCGAAAATACGGCTCCCCTTGCTTCTGGTCCCATCGGGGGGCGCCGAGCCCATCGCTGCGTAGCGCGCCTTCAGGCTAAGCGGCGCTTCGCCCAAGCGCGCGTCGTTATCGGCCCGGCACGAGTTCCACCGTATGCAGCGCCCAGTACGGATCAGGCCTGGCGCGGGTGAAGACCAAACAGAGATCGTGCACACCGGTTTGGGGCGCCAGAGAACCGCGCACGGTTGCGAGCGCAACGTCCGGCGCCGGGCGCGGCATGGGCAGCACCGCGATTTTCACCCCCTCGCAACTGTCAAGATGAACTTCCAGTTCGCCGTTGGGCGTTGCCGGCAGGCGCAGCACGACTTTCTGTGCGCTCGAACTGATCGGGCGATTGTATGGCAGCGATCCGGCCGCGGCCTGGATTTGCGAAATGCCGGTGAGATCGGCCTTCTCGTAAATCCAGCAGGGATCTGCCGGGCTGTGGAGAAAAACCGGACGCTTGCCGTGAAGAGGCGCCGGCCCTTCAACCGACAGCAAGCCCGCGTTGCCGCAGGGCTTTAACTCGTGACTGTCGCGAATTCGGGCAGAGAGCGGCGCCGGATCCGGCGTGATATGCGTGGAATGGGCAAGCCCGAGCGCCGCGTAACGGCCGAGCTCAGTGGGCATGCGCGCGAGGAACCGGGTGCGGTCGTGCGCCGCCGCCGGCGACCAGCCCAGTTCCGCCAAGGCTGCCGCGCGCGGGAACACGGCGTAAGAAACATTGTCCTGTTCGCGGATATGTTCGGTCCAGAAATTCGCCTGCACGCCGATGATGTGCCGGCGCTCGTCCGCCGTGAGCACAGTGGGGGCGGGATCGAAATCATACACATCGCCCAGCGTAACGATTGTGCCACGGCCGGATGGTTCGTCCCGCCCTTCGGCTTGACGGTTGTCGAAATACAGGGTCGGGGCAGGCGACAGCACCGCGTCATGCCCGGCCTTTGCCGCAGCAACCGCGCCGTCGATGCCGCGCCAGGAGGTGATGGTCGCGTTGGGCGCGATGCCGCCCTGCAATATCTCGTCCCAGCCTATCAACCGGCGGCCATGTGCGTTCAGGAATTTTTCGACGCGCTGGATGAACCAGCTCTGCAGCGCGTCCTCGCTGGCGATGCCGAGTGCGCGCATTTTCGCTTGAATAACGGGTGATGCTTTCCACTGATCCTTGATCGCCTCATCGCCGCCGACATGGATATAGGTGCCGGGAAACAGCGCCATGGTTTCGCTCAACACGTCTTCGAGAAAGCCGAAGGTCTCGTCGTTGACGTTATATAAGTAGGGAAAGACGCCCCAGTCGCTGGAGACAGAGGTCGGCGGTTCAGCAGCCGTACCCAGCCGCGGATAGGCGACAATCGCGGCCATGGCATGGCCGGGCATTTCGATTTCCGGCACGATGGTTATGTTGCGCGCGGCGGCATAGGCGACCAGTTCGCGCACCTGCGCCTGGGTGTAATAGCCGCCATAGAGAAGTGGTTTGCGGGTCGCCGGATCGATGTCATGCTCAGCGGCTTCGCCCGCCGGCACGCGCCAGGCGCCGACCTGGGTCAGGCGTGGATACTTTTTAATCTCCAGACGCCAGCCCTGATCGTCGGTCAGGTGCCATTGCAGGACGTTGAGCTTTTCGCGCGCCATTGCGTCGATCAACGTCCTGATAAAGTCAACCGATTGGAAATGGCGTACCGAGTCGAGCATGAGCCCACGCCATGCAAAGCGTGGCGCGTCGTCGATCTGCAGCGCCGGAATAGTCACGCTATGCGCCGTGCCTGGTGCCTGGGTCAGAAGTTGCCAGAGCGTGATCGTTCCATAGAACAGTCCCGCGGTCTGGCTGGCGGAAATGGTGACGCCGGCTGGTGTAACCTCAAGGCGATATCCTTCTTTTCCCGTCGCATTGGGATCGGCTAGGCGGCGGATAACAATCGCGCGCGCGCCTTCGGGTTTCGGGACCAGCGTCAGACCAGGGGTGCGCTGAACCAGATCGGCGAAAATGGCGGCTATGCGTGCACTATCGGCGTCCACCTTGTCGAAGAGGAGCGGTGTTCCATCGCTGACGGCGAACTGGCCGGATTGCACCGCCAGATGCGCCGGAAAGGGGACGAGGGCCGGGGTCACCGCCATCTGTGTGTCTGAAACATGCGCCTGCCTGTCGGCATGATCCGTCTGTCTGGTTGCGCAGGATATAAGGAGAGGCAAGATCGCCAATGATGCTGCGATTTTCGCCAAATAGGGGCGGAAGATTGCAATAGACCCCAGAACTTCCTCAGCCATCCGCGTGCCCTTAGCCCGGATCGGGCTATTCCCCGTCTTTTGGCGGCAGTGGAGCGGGGCACCGGGACAAAGTCAAACCTGTCCCGGCGTCCGCTTTTGACCCAAGGCGACATTGCGCGCGTGAGCGTCTTGGCCTGACAAACGGTCCAAATGACCAGGGCCGGCGCTCGGCAGGAAAGGCGATGAATGGCGCGGTTTAAGACGTTCCAGAGGTATTTCCGGACCAATCGGTACCCATAGGGGGACTGATCCAATATTTTCAGGATAACATCCACCTGGTAAAGCCGGGACTGCATCGGCTGTGAGGAATGGGTTGAGGGGGTTTTCATGAGAGCGTTAGGCTTGCTGGCAACGGCGGCGTTGCTGGCCGGTGGTGCAACACTTGCGCCTGGGCAGGAATCGCGTGGACCGGCGGCTGATGGTTCCCCGGCCTGGTTCCTGCAAATACCGGCGCCTCCGGCCGTGACCCCAGCCGTGCCCAAGCGGACGACCGTCACCAACGAGTCCGGCATTGCGCTCTGTGTCCATTCCACCGCCTGCGATCCCGTGCATGGCGGCTCGGCCGATCGCGGCGCCCTGGCACGCGTCCAATGGAAGCAGATGGGTTATGTCTTTTCTTATCCCGTGCCTTTGCCAATTACCGATGACGGCGGGGTCTATCACAGCGGCGTGCCTGCGGTGGCCATGGATTCCAAAGACAATCTCTGGGTCTTTCAGCGCAATGTCGCGGGAAAGCCCCAGCTCTTCGAGTTCAATGCGAGCCACAAGTTGATCCGCACGGTGGGAGACGATGTCATCGCTCACCAGGAAAAGGCACACGGTATGGCGGTCGATGCCCATGACAATGTCTGGATTGTCGATGCGGACGGCAGCACCATCAAACAGCTCAGCCCCAAGGGAGAATTGCTAAAGACCATCGGTGTGCGAAATCGCCGCGGAGACTGGAACGAAACCAAGGGGCAAAGGCTGCTGTGGCAGCCAATGGACCTTGCCTTTGCGCCGAACGGCGACATCTATATCGGCGAGGGCCATTCCAATGAGAGCCCCAATGACGTCGAGTCCGGCGATCCGGCCAACACTATCGGCGCCGCACGAATCCTGCATCTCGACGCTTCCGGGAAATTCATCAACCAATGGTTCGGCAATAGCGTTGGCCAGGGCAAATTCAGCATGGCCCACGGCATAGGGGTGGATCCGCGCAATGGGGATGTCTGGATTGGCGACCGGGAACAATATCGTCTTGTGGTCTATTCCAGGGACGGCAAGTTCAAGAAAACCATCCAGATGCGCAACTTGATGTGCGCCATCCGCTTCGATTCCCATGGAGATTTGTGGGTCTCGAGCGGACAGGACGGTCAGCTTCTGAGACTGGATCGCAATGGCAAGGTGCTGGGTGCGATCGGCAATGGCGCGGGACGTGGGCCGGGACAGGCGATCGAGACAACCTATATGGCGTGGGACAGCCACGCAAACGTGTATACCGGCGATACAAGCGTTGGGCGGGTCACCCAGTGGTCCGCACCGAAGAAGTAACACGCATTTTCCGGCGACACGCACGAGCAGCGTGACCTGACGCTGCATAGGCGACTGGGCAGCGGAGGTTTTGAATGACCGTTTTGACCCAAGCGGACAGTGTATTTGTGTGAAAACGCACGGGGTGAGGCCAAACTTACCCGGCAAATCAACACCTTCCGGCGGTACTCGTCAGCCGCGCCAAAAGAGTTACCCTGTCCGCCAAAATAACCGTCGGGGATGGCAATGAAAAATCGCAAAACCAGAAAATCGCTCATAACAATGCTGGGGCTGGCCAGCTTCGCGCTGATACAAACCGCTGTGGGACAATCCATTTCTCGCACCACGGAATGGAAGGATTGGGGCGGTGACACCGCCCGCACACATTATTCGCACCTGAGTCAGATTACCGCGGCGAATGTTTCCAAGCTGAAGCCGGCCTGGGTTTGGGACGGCGGCAATTTCGGGCGCTCCTGGGAGATCACGCCGCTCCTGATTGATGGACTTCTGTATATCTCCGAAACGCAAACCGGCGACATCATCGCGCTGGAGCCTGAGACCGGCAAGGAAGTCTGGCGGCGCAAGGCGCCTGTCACCGTTGGCGGAAAGATCGACCGGCGCGGGCTTGCCTATTGGGGCGGCGATGGAACGATGAAGCCCCGGATCGTTGCGATCTGGGGCCATGTCATGTTCGGTGTGGACCTGAAAACCGGCGCCTTGTCGGCGGATTGGCCCGCCACCGGATTGGACATCGGCCTGCCCAATCCCACGGCCGGAGGCAGAATCGGCGGCGGGGTTTTCGCGGCGTCGCCCCCCATCATCTACAAGAACCTCATCATCACCGCGGCGGCTTCCGGCTTTCAGCCGCCGCCCGCGCAGCCTGCCGATCCGCATGCCAATGATTTGCGGACCGGAAAACTGGTGTGGACGGCGCGTTTGATTCCCGGGCCCGGAGAAGCGGGCGGCGAATCCTGGGGGCCGGATACGCAGAGCGTCGTCGGCAGCGGCGCCTGGGGCATTCTCGGCCTGGATGAAGCGACCGGCACGGTCTATGTCCCCACCGATTCAGGCAATCCTGACTATGTCGGCATCTGGCGCCCCGGCGATAATGCCGGTTCCGGCGCCACCGTCGCGCTCGACGCCGAGACGGGCAAGATCAAATGGAGCTTTCAAAACCTTCACCACGATATTTTCGACCTGGATACCAACGCCGCCCCCGTTCCGGTGGAAATCACCAAGGGCGGGAAAAAGATGAAAGTGGTTGTCCAGACCACCAAGCAGGCCATGATCTGGATTCTGGACGCCGGTACGGGCAAGCCCATCTTTCCCTATGAAGAACGTGCCGTGTCGCAGAGCCAGATAGCAGGCGAAAAATCCTCGCCCACCCAGCCCTTCACCATCCTTCCGCCGCCTCTGATGCCGGCAACCGTAAGCCGGGATCATCTGAGCCAGCTGTCGCCCCTCGCCAATGCCGAATGCAGGGCCTTGTGGGACACCAACAAACTCCAGGACGTAACGCCCTTTTCGCCGCCCGCCAAGGATGGCGCCTGGGGGATCATGAGCATAGGCGCCATCGGCGGCAGCGACTGGGGCGGCGTCGCCATCGACCTGGATCACGGCACTGCCATCGCCAATGTGGCAAATATGCCCACGATGATCACGGTGACCAAGACCGAGGAAGGGATCAAAGGCAATGGCGGCCTTCGCTCTGCCTCCGGCAATGTCCGCTTTGCCGACAATGGCGGCCGAAGCTGCAATGGCGGCCGTCAGGGTGAGCTGATCGCCGTCAATCTGTCGTCAGGCAAGATTGCCTGGCGCGTGCCGCTCGGGTCCCTGGAAGACGAGGTTGGCGAAGGGGCCCGCGACATGGGGGCGACCAGCATCGGCCCCACACTCGTCACGCATGGCGGTGTTGTCTTCGCGGCCGCGTCCGATGATCGTCTGCATGCCTATGACACGCGGACCGGAAAATTGCTGTGGCAAACCAGGATGTCGGCTTCCGCCAATGCAGGGCCCATGACCTATAGGGGCAAGGATGGTCGCCAATATCTGGTGATCGCAGCCGGGGGGCCTGGCAATGCCCGGCGCCCATCGCCGCGGGAAAGTTTTCTTTACCACCAGACCTTGGTGGCCTTTGCGCTTCCCCGCACCGCAGACAAGCCGCTGGATATCGTGACGCCCTATCCCAGGCGCGTGTTGCAGCCGGGAGAAAGCCTGGCGATGGACGGGTCTGGCGGCGCCACGCTTGTCGCTGCGCCTTCAAGACCCTAGCACGCAGCGATCCTGGGCGAAGTCCATACTTGGCGCGAAGCGGACATTGCTGATCCACAAATTCCCCACGCGTTGTCAGCGTCAGCCGATGCCGTGGCGTCCGATCCAGAAACAAGCCTGGCGGTCGGGGAAGTTGTCATTCAGGAAGTCGCGCAGCGCCCTGACCGACTGCGGCGTGAAATAGTTGAGCGCCAGCTGAAAGCTCCTGCCGTCACCCAATAGGCTGCCGCATTCCAGCGTGAAGGTCATGCCCGGCGAACCCCAATGGCGAAGCTGCGACCAGGGCGCGCGAAAATTGCCGCCCAGCCAGGTATCGACTTCCAGCGTCTCATCGTTCCAGGCCAGACGGCGCGGCACGAACCAGACATATTGCACGACCACCGCGATGGCGAAGGGAATGGCGAAGGTGGCGATATAGTGCGGCGTCCACCAATCGCCCTTGACAGTGCCTTCGAAGAAATAAGCCGCCACCGTGACGCCGGTCAGAAGACCCAGCACCGTGCCAATCCCGGTCAAAACCGAGAGCGGCGTCCTTTCCAACTGTTGCAGGCCCTTCATGCGCAGTAGCATGCCACGAACAGGCTTTATGCTTTGCAAAGGGAAATCGGGTTAATTTCCGTTGACCGGATTGGGGGGCCTGACCATTTTTCAGCGCGGACGCGCGAGGCGTTGGCAGAGGAATGTCCGCTTTTGGCGCGAAGCGGACATTAGGCTGGTCGGAGACGAATGACCGCTTTTGACCCAAAGCGGACATTAGCAACCAGAGCCAAACTGGGCATTGGGTTCTGATCATCGCCGTGCCGTCAAAGAAGCGCTTTTTTCCGAAATATGACAACGGCTTCGGCGAAATATGCTCAGTCTGTCTGAGAGTATGTTCTCTTCTGCCGAACAACAAGCGGGATTCGCCACCACCAACCGCTGAGCTGCATTGGGAATTGCCATGCGCC
Source organism: Alphaproteobacteria bacterium (assembly GCA_025361185.1). Classification (GTDB taxonomy): domain Bacteria; phylum Pseudomonadota; class Alphaproteobacteria; order Micropepsales; family Micropepsaceae; genus Rhizomicrobium. The sequence goes on from JANYAR010000072.1 coordinate 8,737, forward strand.
ACCGGGCCGGCCGGACTGGGGCTCGATTCATGAATGTCCACTTTTGGCGCAAAGCGGACATTCGGATTTCAACTTGTCGTGCATGCCGCTGTTGCAGCCAACGCGCGCGTTCCTGTGGCGGGCATTTAGCTCCCGGCTGGCCCAACACCGCCCCCAAGGTAGCCGGGCCAGCCAGGGGCCAGCTATTAGCCTTGCCTCGCAGTTGGGTGCCTACTGGCGGCTGGCCAATAAACTCGTTGCGCGCCCATTGTTAGACAAAACAGGGGTACGGATAGGGGTAAGTGCTCAGTTCAAAAACTAAGCGATTCAAAAGACTCGGAAATCCGGGGGGATTTGGCGGACAGGGAGGGATTCGAACCCTCGAACGGCTTTCACCGTTACACACTTTCCAGGCGTGCGCCTTCAACCACTCGGCCACCTGTCCTACCAGGGAGAAGGGGAGATACACGGCCCGGTGTCCCCTCGCAAGACCCGGCTAAAGCTTTCCTACAAAAGGATTTTTGCCCGGTCAGTTGGCCTGAGGCGGCACCACCGCCACATCGCGCTTGGCGGTCACGATCGAAACCGTATAGCCCGCCACCACATCAAACAGGCACATCAGGGTGATGAGGAAAAAGGTCGAGGTGCCGAACCCCCTCACCGCGATGAATTCCGCGCCGGCTCCCATCAGGGTCAGGGTAGACAAAGCATGGTTGAGAATCTCGCGCCGGCTGGTGCGGGTCGCCTTGATGATCTCGATGAACAGCAATACCAGCGCCAACCCCACCAGCCCGTCGCTCAGGGAAATCTTCCAGACATCGCCGGAAAACACCGTCAGCGGGAAATTCTGCGCCAGCAACGCATCCGCCCTATGGCCCAGGGCGCTGCCGCCGAACACCAACGCGTTATAGACCGCCACGGCGATCAGCATTTTGGGAAAGGCGCGCAGCATCGCTCAACCCTCTACGAGGCGGCGCTCGCGGCGGACCAGCCAAAGATTGCGGCCATAGATCACCAGCGGCACGGCCTGACCCAGAATAAAGGGCGGGTTTTTGATGTGAACGGCATAGACCAGGGTGACCAGCCCACCGGCAAGGCTGAAATACCAGAAGGCGATGGGCATCACGCTGCGGCCCTTCATCTCGCTCATGATCCATTGCACCAGGAAACGTGACGCAAACAGCGCCGTGCCGAAGAAGCCGAATGCCAGCCAGGCCGCGTCGGTGGGATGCGCCGTCATGTTCTGCATCCAGAGATCAAAGTCGTGGGTCAATTTCCAGAGAAAGCCCATTCTCAAAGCTCCTTTATCTCGGCGCGGCCGCGATGGCGCCGTTGCAACCAGCGCACTCCCAAAAGGTCCTGCACGCTGACCAGCAGGCGGCCCAGGTTGGTGTATTTGGAGGCCCCCGTCAGCCGCGGACGATGGTTCACCGGCACATACGCGACCTTCCAGCCTTCGCGCTGCACCAGCGCGATCAGGAAGCGGTGAAAATGATCGAAATAGGGCAGGTCCAGAAACGCCGCGCGCCGGAACGCCTTCAGTCCGCAGCCCGTGTCGACGGCGCCATCGCCCAAGAGCATGCTGCGAAGGCCGTTGCCCAGCCGCGACGCCAGCCGCCGGCTGGCGGTATCCTTGCGCTTCACCCGCACCCCCGAAACCATCGCGGTTTGCGCATCGCCTCGCAGCACCGCCAGCAGCTTTGGGATATCGGCCGGATCATTCTGGCCATCGCCGTCCAGGGTGACGATGATCTCGCCGCGGGCGGCTGCGGCGCCGCTGCGGATGCTGCGGCTCTGGCCCAGGTTGCGGCTATGCCGCAGCACCCGCAACTGTGGAATCTCGCTTTTCAGGCCCATCAGCGCGGCAGCCGTGCCGTCGGACGAACCGTCATCGACAAACAGGATTTCATGGCTTTCGCCGGCCAGGGCGGCGGCGATCTCCCGGGCCAGGGGGCCGACATTGCCGGCCTCGTCCTTGACCGGGACAACCACGGAAATGGGCGGGGATAGGGCTGCGCCGCCAGACAAACCTGCACTCCTGCGTTCGGATGGGGGCTTATACAGGCCCGGCTCTTTGCAACATAGGGGCGCGCCCGACATAGTTCCCTCCCATGACCGACTCGCAACCTGCCGAAAAGGCTCAGGAAACGGTGGCTGCCCCGGCCGTGGCGGCCGCCCCGGGCTGGCTGACCCGCCTGGCGCGGCGGCCTTTCGCCCTGCTGGCGCTGCTGGGGCTATTGTTGTGGCTGCCGGGCATACTCAGCCTGCCGGCGCTGGACCGCGATGAGAGCCGTTTCGCCCAGTCCTCCCGCCAGATGGTGGAATCCGGCGATGCGGTGGATATCCGCTTCGGCCATGTCCCCCGTTATAAAAAACCCATCGGCATTTATTGGCTGCAGGCGGCGGCGACCAGATTGGCCGGCCCGTTCCTGGGTGGCCGCGACGACCAAATATGGACCTATCGTTTGCCGTCGCTGCTGGGCGCTATCGCGGCCGGCTGGCTGACGGTGTGGTGCGCCCTTGCGGTCACCGATGCGGAAACCGCGCTGTTGGCCGGCCTGTTGATGCTGGGCTCGGTGCTGCTGAGCGCGGAAGCCACCATCGCCACCACCGATGCGGTGCTGCTGGCCTGTGTGCTGGGCGTCCACGGCGTGCTGCTGCGTCTCTATCGCGCCGCGCATGACGCCGATTGGCCGCAGATTTCCAAGCGGACGGTGATGTGTGGCTGGGCGGCCTTTGGCTTCGGCATTCTGGTCAAGGGTCCGGTGGTATTCGGCGCCGTGCTCACGATCCTGGTGCTGGTGGGATGGGATTGGTGGGATCAAAGGCGCAGCAAGGCCGCCACCGCTGCCGCCACCAAACCCGCACCCGATGTGGCCCCCGCGACCGCTGTCGCCACCAAACCCACGCCCGATGCTACCGCCACTGACGCCGCCCCGGTCACCGCCACCGACACTGCGGCTCCAGCGGTGTGGGCCTGGCTCGCCGGGCTCAAACCATGGCGCGGTTTGGCGCTGGTGGTGCTGCTGATCGTGCCCTGGCTGGTCGCCATCACCATCCAGAGCCGCGGCGCATTCCTGGAACAATCGCTGGGCGAAGACTTCGCCGCCAAGATGGCAAGCGGGCAGGAGAGCCATGGCGGCTGGCCCGGCTATTATCTGCTTCTGTCGGCCGTCAGCTTTTGGCCCGCCATCCTGTTCGTCCTGCCGGGGATCGTATCGGGCATCACCAGGCGGGCCGAGCCAGCCATCCGCTTTGTGCTGGTATGGGCGATAAGCTGGTGGCTGGCGGTTGAGCTGGTGCCCACCAAGCTGCCGCATTACGTGATCCTCGCCTATCCGCCGTTGGCGATCCTGGCGGCGTTGTTCGTGCTCGATCCCAGACCGGCGCGTTTTCTGACACCGGCACGCTGGATCGGCATCGCGCAGTTTGTGCTTGGCGCGGGCCTCATCACGGCCGCCATGATCCTGCTACCGCACTATTTCGGGCAGGCGCCGGACCGGCCGGTTCTGGCGGCGGCCGGTGTCGGCGCAAGTTTGGCGCTTGCCGCACTGGTGCTGGCGATCCTGCGCAAGGGCCTGGTGGCGGCACTGCTTGGTTTTGCGGCGCTTCTGGTGTTCGTGCCGGCTTTGACGGTGGGCGTGGGGCCGCGCCTCGACCGGCTTTGGATCAGCGAGCGTCTGAGGCCGATGGTGGAAGCAGCCGGCAAGGCCGGCGATGGGCCGCCGTCACTCGCCGGCTATCAGGAACCCAGTCTGGTTTTCGCGCTGGGCAAGGATGTGGTGCTGGCCGATGGCAAGGGCGCGGCGGAAGCCAGCGCGAAGTCGGGTGGCCTGGCGCTGGTGGAAGACGATGCCAAGGGAGATTTTCTCGCCCGTCTGGCGGAGCTCCAGGCCGATGCCACGCCGGTGGGGGACTTGTCGGGCATCAATTATTCCCGAGGCCGCAAAGTGCATGTGACACTCTACCGGGTCGCCCAGTTGCGGGAATTGAATTAGAGGAACCATGACTCCCAGCTTTGCCGACGTTCAGGCCGCCGCCGTCCGAATCGCGCCCTATGCCGTGCGCACCCCGCTGGTGGAAAGCCCGGTGCTGAACGAGATGACCGGCGGACGAATTTTCCTGAAGCTGGAGACACTGCAACGCACCGGTTCCTTCAAGTTCCGCGGCGCCTGCAACCGGCTGGCGATGATCCCGCAAGGCCAGCGTGCCAACGGCGTGGTGGCCTTTTCCTCCGGCAACCATGCCCAGGGCGTTGCGGCTGCGGCGCAACTGTTCGGCATGCCCGCGCTGATCGTGATGCCGTCCGATGCGCCGCGCCCCAAGATCGAGGGCACGCGTGCCTATGGCGCGCAAATCGTGACATATGATCGGATAGGCGAAGACCGTGAGGCGATTGCGGGCCGCATCTGCGTCGAGCGCGGTGCGGTGCTGGTCAAGCCCTTCGACGATGCCGGGATCATCGCGGGCCAGGGCACTGCGGGGCTGGAGATCGCGCAAGATGCAAGCCGTTTCGGCGTGACGCTGGATGACGTGCTGGTGCCGTGCAGCGGCGGCGGACTGGTGAGCGGCATCGCGCTGGCGCTGAGCGGCGCAGGGTTGGCCGCCCGGGTTCACAGTGTGGAGCCGGAGAATTTCGACGGCATGCGCCGCTCGCTGGAAGCGGGCAGCAGGGTTCAGGCGCCGGGCGGCAAACTCTCCATCGCCGATGCGCTGATGGCGCCCATTCCCGGTTCGATCGTGTTCGAGGTCGCCAGGGATCTTCTGGCGCCCGGTCTTGTGGTCAGTGATGCGGAGCTAAAACAGGCGGTCAACTTCGCGGCGCAGAAATTGAAATTGCTGGTTGAGCCCGGTGGTGCCGCGGCGCTGGCGGCTTTGCTGGCAGGTAAGCTGGACGCGAAGGGCAAGACCGTGGTGCTGGTGCTGTCGGGGGCGAATGCGGATTTTGGCGCAATTGCGGAGATCGTGAGTAGGCTTGGCGACTTCAGCAGACCATCATGACGCCGCGCTATTATTACCGCCGTTGTGGCCCAAATCGTTTAAGTAGAATCGTGATATCGTCCCGCGACTAAGGGAGGGGGAGCTGCTGCCCAAGCGCGTTTCGTTCGTCTGTCAATCCGGAAGGCTTGAGCCGCAATCGATTCTTCTTGCGGCATCGCTTCGCCTTCATTTTCCAGCTGAGTTAAAGCTCCTCGCGTCGCATCCCGTCCGGCATGGTCCCCTGAGCCCAGCGACAGCGGCAGCATTTGAAGAATTACGGGTGGAAATTGTCCCGATAGAGAATCCGCTCGATGAGTCTTATTTGATCGGACACAAGCTCGCGGCATTGAGGTTGCTTGATGGCCCCGGCCTCGGTCTGCTTCTCGACTCTGACATGTTGGCAATGAGGAAGCCCGAAGCGCTTACCAACGAAATAGGCGCTGTTCCAGCAAGCGGGCAGATCTGCTCATTCACGGACTGGAATCATATTTACGAGAGTTTTGGAGCGCGGGTTCCCGCCGGGGCACCTGCGACCTTGCGCACCCATGAAAGCACGGCGCCGTACTACAATTCCGGCATGATCGCGATGCCTGGCGAAATGGCAGTTCAATTCACCGCAGATTGGGTAGCTTGCGCTCGAACAATTGACGCAGATCCCGAGGTTCCGGATTCCGCGAAACGCCCATATCTGGATCAAACATCGTTCCCCGTCGCCGCAGCCATATACGGTCGGCGGATTAGCGCGCTGGGACCGGAATGGAATTTCCCCAGTTGGCTCTGGCGCATACCAGAAGGTTCATGCCCCATTTTCTTCCATTATCAAAATATCAAGCGCCTGGCTCGGCAACCTTTGACAATAAAAGCAATGGAAGCGGCGAAAACGATTTCCAGAAGCGCGCGCGAGGCACTTCGTTTAGAGGCCGGCATCTGAGATGTTACGTTCTGTCCTTTACCGGCCGGTAGCCGCAGTCATTCGATGTCTTCATGGAATCTTGAAGGTACGGCCTTCAGCGGCGGCGCTCTCCCAAGATGAAATTGACCACGCGAGCGGATCATGATCAAGAATAGTTTGTATTTGAAGGTGTATGGCGAAAGAAATTCGGGCACCAACTTTGTTACATCGTTGGTGAAAAATAACTTCGCAGTAACGTCCATGCAGAATGAGAATCGCGTCGGCGAACATCTTGCTTCAATGGGGAAGGGGCTCTCTCCCGGGGACTATGGGAGATTTTGCCTTGAAATAATGGACATCGACTGCGAGCGAGTCATGCAGTCTGACTTCGGTTGGAAACACGGTGCGCCGCCTGAGCAAGCGATAGGCATCGCTCAGCATTCAGCGCACACTCTATTCATTTGTGTGGCCAAGCATCCGGTTTCCTGGCTGAGATCTCTGCTTGTGCGGCCTTATAGCCCGTTGGAACGCCCGCCCAAGAATTTCTCTGATTTTTTACGTTACGAAATGCCTGTTTCGCGCAGAGACAATTTGGGTACGGTAGGGCGGCTCGGAGTCGTGGAGTTATGGAATCTCAAGAATGCCGCATATGCAAGGCTTCCAAAGATAGCGGATCGATCCATCGTGATTGCATATGAAGAAATCCTCAGGAATCCGCAGGCGTTTCTCGCGAAGGTGGGTCAATATTTACTTCCCTCTAGGAGCGAGTTTATTTGGAGCTTGCCCTCAACAAAAGGTGACAGTCTCCGCTTTGACGACTATCGAGATAAGTACGATCTTTCGAAAATCGGGGAGATGGCTTCGGCGGAGGATTTGAGGTTTATCGAAGACCGCGTGGATCGTGATGTGATGAGCGCGTTCGACTACCGGATCGGGGTTTTCGGCCCGCGTTAAGCCGAACGCAAATTCTAGTTGAGCTTGTTGCCTTTCCCACCCGCCGCTTGGCCGCGCCGCGCTTCTCGCGCCCATTCCACCGTCTGTTCGGCGGCCAGCGCGATGCAGACGCTGAGCACAATGATGCCGATCTCTGTCAGCAGTTCGCGCCAATAGCGGACATTCCGAGTAATTCGTTATGCGGCAGCACGACGCCGCCACTTTCACCCCACCAGCGGTCAATAGCTTGGGCCAACGTGGGAATTCTTCGTACTTTATTGGGATCGGGCGCCTGAAAATATCCGTTGTTGCCAGCTTTAAGGGCCTATGCCTCAATGGCACAAAACGACGCTCTGGGGGCACGTGGCTAACGAAAACGGACAGGTTACTGGCGCGGAGCCGGTGGGCACCAGCATAGCACGCTCAATTGTCCTATCTGGCACATGGCTAGCAGAGGCACACATCACCATGCGAGCGGTGCTAGCACCCTTCATGTTGCTAATCTGCGTCTGTACTGCTTTCCAGGTGAAACCGGCGTCTGCCCAGGAAAATGTGCAAAGCTATCCAGCGGCATATTTTGCTCCCAACCAGCCTGCCACCGCCTATCAGATGGTGGGGTTGCTGCCCGGATTTCAGATTCAGCTTGGCGATCCCACCGTGCGCGGCTTTTCCGGCACAGTGGGCAATGTGCTGATTGACGGGCAGCTTCCCACCAGCAAAGCAGAGGGTGTCGATCTTCTTCTGCAGCGCATCGCGGCGTCCTCTGTGGAACGCATTGAGCTGATCCGCGGTGCTGCCGACATGCATGGCTATCCCATGCTCGCCAATGTCGTGCGCAACAAAGGCGCGTCGCTGCGGGGACGTGCCGAACTGGAGGGGGGTGTCACACATAATGGGGCTACCGAGGATAAGGTGGCGCTGCATCTGATCCGGCAGGGCGCGAATTCGACCATTGAACTGTCCGCAACTTGGGGGCGGGATATCGGCTCATTGAACATGAACGGCTTCGGCACGCGCGCGCGCTTTCTTCCCAATGGCACGCCGCTGCAATTGTCGAATTACAGCTATCCCCTGCTCACCAACAATACTGAAATGAGCGCCTCATATCGCCGGCCCTTATGGGACGGTAATCTCAAATTGGGCTTGGCGCTGAAACAGCAGCGCCCTTACTCCAACATCAGCGAGCTGATCTATTTTCCGGCGATTTCGCTGGCGAGCGGATATGAAAGCAAGCTTGCGCGCACTGGTGAGGGCCAGCTCGATTACGAGCGCCCGCTGGGCG
>JANYAR010000084.1 GCA_025361185.1 Alphaproteobacteria bacterium
GGCTTCGCCGCCACTTCGGGTTGCCGGTCGCTCCGGCCTGTTTTGGTAAGGCTGGCATCCCCCGGCGGATGGCTTTATACGGACTGGCTGAAAAAATCGGCGAGTCCCAGGCAAGTATGAAAACCGTCTCGAATTTTGACCGCATCGGCGAGGAGAACGCCTTCGCCGTGCTGGCGCGGGCCACCGCCCTGGCCGCTCAGGGCCGCGATATCATCAATTTGGGTATCGGCCAGCCCGATTTCCGCACCCCCGACCATATCGTCGAGGCGGCGGCCAAGGCCCTGCGCGACGGTCATCACGGCTATACCCCCGCCAACGGCATCCTGCCACTGCGCGAGGCGGTGTCGGCCGACCTGCATAGGCGTTTCGGGGCCACTGTGTCGCCCGAGGAGGTGATGATCATGCCGGGCGGCAAGCCCACCATGTTCATGTCGATCCTGATGTTCGGCGAGCCTGGCGTGGAGATCATGTATCCCGATCCGGGTTTTCCCATCTATCGTTCGATGATCGAATATACCGGCGCCACGCCGGTACCGATTCCGATCCGTGAGGAGAATGGCTTCGCCTTCTCCGCCGAAGAAACACTGGGCCTGATCACCGACAAGACGCGCCTGATCATCATCAATTCGCCCGCCAATCCCACCGGCGGCGTCACGCCCAAGGCAGACGTGGACAAGTTTGTCGCCGGCATGGCCAGGTGGCCGCAGGTCGCGATCATGAGCGACGAAATCTACGACCAGCTGATCTATGATGGCGAGCAGCACGTCACTCTGCTGAACTATCCGTCCATCCGCGACCGCCTGATCCTGCTCAATGGCTGGTCCAAGACCTATGCCATGACGGGTTGGCGGCTGGGCTATGCGGTTTGGCCAGGCAAGCTTTACGACTATGCCCGCAAGCTGGCGGTGAACCTGCATTCCTGCGTCAATGCCCCCACCCAATATGCCGGCATCGCGGCCCTGACGGGTCCGCAGGACGCCGTCGCCCATATGCGCAGCGAGTTCGACAAACGGCGCAAACTGGTGGTGGATGGTCTCAACACGCTGCCCGGCGTGTCGTGCATCATTCCCAAGGGCGCTTTCTACGCGTTCCCCAACATCAAGCAGAGCGGCTGGAAGGCCAAGCCGCTCGCCAATGCCTTGCTGGACGAAACCGGCGTGGCGCTGATCGGGGGGCCGGATTTCGGTATTCTGGGCGAAGGCTATCTGCGGCTTTCCTACGCCAACTCGGCCGAGAATATCCTCAAGGCGCTGGGCCGCATGGGCGACTTCCTCAAGACCCGCAAGGCGGCTTAAGTCGCCTTGATTTCAGCGGTCATTTTCGATTGCGACGGTGTCCTGGTCGACAGCGAGATCCTAGCGCTGGAAGTCGAGCTCGCCATCCTGGCCGAACAGGGCCTGCACTTTGAGCGGGACGATTACGTCACCCGCTTCATGGGCCTGAGCCACGAAGCGTTTCATGAGGGGATCGACGATGAGGCGCGCAAGCACCTTGGCCGTTCCATCTCCCACACCGTTCGCGACGAACTGGCCACGCGGCTGCGCCAAACCATGATCGCGCGCCTGACGCAAGTGCCGGGTGCCGGCGCCGCCGTGGCGCGAACCGCGCTCCCCAAGGCGGTGGCAAGCTCCAGCACCAAAGAGGGATTGGAGCGCAAGCTCAGACAGGTGGGGCTGTGGGAGCATTTTGCCCCCCATGTCTATTCCGCCGATCATGTGACCCATGCCAAGCCGGCACCCGATCTGTTTCTGCATGCGGCGAAGGCGCTGGATATTCCCCCCGGCGAATGCCTGGTGCTGGAGGACAGCGTCAACGGCGTGGTCGCGGCAAAGCGTGCGGGCATGCCTGTGTGGGGCTTTCTGGGCGGCGGCCACGCCCATGATCGGCTGGGCGCGCGCCTGACCGCCGCCGGCGCCGAGCGGCTGGTGCGGGACTGGCAAGAAGCCGCGGGCCTGCTCGCTGCTCTCAACGCACCGGACGCTTAAACCCGGTAATAGTCCCGGAACCAGGCGACAAATTTGGGAACGCCCACGCTGATAGGCGTGGTGGGCTCAAAACCCAGTTCGCGGGTGCTGGACTCGATATCGGCATAGGTGGACGGCACGTCGCCCGGCTGCATGGGCGCCATGATCATCTGTGCTTTCTTGCCCAGCGCCTTTTCGATCTCGGCGATGAAGTCCGTCAGTTTTTCGGATTTGTGATTGCCCAGATTGTAAAGCACATGCGGCGGCGTGCCCGGCTTTTTTGAATCAGAAGAGGGCGGGCGGTCCAGGGCCCGCACCACGCCGGCCACGATGTCGTCGATATAGGTGAAGTCGCGCCACATCTCGCCATGATTGAACACCTTGATGGCTTCATCCGCGGCGATGGCGCGGGCGAAAAGGATGGGCGCCATATCGGGCCGCCCCCACGGCCCATAGACCGTGAA
>JANYAR010000136.1 GCA_025361185.1 Alphaproteobacteria bacterium
ATGCGCTGGGCGCTATGCTGATGGGCGTGATCGTCACCGGACTTTTTGTGGCGATCTCCATGACCTCGGGCGGCGGCGCCTGGGACAATGCCAAGAAGTATATCGAGGACGGCCATTACGGCGGCAAGGGCAGTGACGCCCACAAGGCCGCGGTGACCGGCGACACGGTGGGCGATCCCTACAAGGATACCGCCGGTCCGGCCGTCAATCCAATGATCAAGATCACCAACATCGTGGCGCTTCTGTTGCTCGCAACGCTCGCGCACCTGTCCTGATCTGATTGTAAAGAATGCGAAAGGCGCCGGGTTGAGGCCGGATTAGCAAAGGCTCCAGTGGAGCTTTTGCCCGGCCGAACCCCGCGCCTTTTTGCTTTTGGCGGCTTTGCAATGTCCGTCTTACGGACTAGCTTGCGCGCAACGCGGGAGTATTTGATGAAAAAATTGTTCTGGATGCCGGCCGCAGCGATGGCATTTTTCCTGATGCCGGAAATCGCCCAGGCGCATTTCACCCTCGTGGAACCCGCGAGCTGGCTTGTGGAAGTGAACCAGCTGGGCGATCCGCAGAAGCTGGCGCCCTGCGGCGGCACCAGCCAAAATGCAGGGACCCCGACCGGCGCGCTGACCGAGGTCGTGGGCAGCGCTTTGCTGCATATCAAGCTGCGGGAAACAGTTTTTCATCCTGGCCATTACCGGATCGCGCTTGCGGTGAAATCGCGGGATGAACTTCCCGCGGACCCGGAGGTGACGACCCGCGACACCCCCAAGGGCCCCATGTCGGTGTCGGCGAAAATCACGAACCCGGTTGTTCGCCCCGTTCTGGCCGACGGTTTGTTCGTGCACACGGAAAAAGCCGCGCCCGACACGTTTTTTGAAACCGACGTCCGGCTGCCCAACATCAATTGCGACAAATGCAGCTTGCAGATCGTCGAGTTCATGGCCGAGCACAGCCACAACCCGGACGGCGACTACAGCTATCACCATTGCGCCGACATCCGCATCCGCGCCAACCCGTCCATGCCGATTGCCAAGGCGTGGCCCGGACAATCCTGATGCGCGTTACGGCGTGATCGCCAGTTCGAACGGACCTGCCGGTAGGCCGGAGGCATCCGACAAGGTGCAGACGGGGCTGTCGCCCCAGCAATAGCGCACGCGCGCCGCAGCACCAGCGCTGGAAAGCGTCACGCGATCGCCCGCCAAAGTGGCCTGGGCCCAACGGCAGGATGCGGCATCACACAGTTCGAATGCATTGGGCGTGCCGTTGTAGGCGCTGAGGGTTCCAGTCACATCCTTGAACGACACGATGACGCTGTCGCCGCTGCGCCGTGCCGCCGCCGCCCGCGCACCCGATGGCGCGATCGCCTCGCCATACACCAGGTGCCGCGCCGCGATGGACAGCCGGCGCCCGATCTCCTGCTTGTTCGGCGGATGCAGGTTCTTGGGATCGCCGATATCGAACGTCACCACCAGCGCGGCATTCCGATCCGCTTCCGCCGTCTTGCGCTGGGCTTCGCGCACATCCGACCACAGCGACTCCCCCGGCTGGGTGGGCGTGGGGCCGTAATCGGGAATCTGCACAATCGTGAGGGGCAGGGCGGCGCCGAACTGCCCCCGCCAGTCCGCCATCATCGCCGTCAAAGTCGCTTGATAGTGCTGCGCGAAATAGAGGTTGGACTCGCCCTGGTACCAGATCGCGCCCTTGACGCCATAAGAACCGATAGGCGCGATCATGCCGTTATATTGCAGGCCCACGCCATGCATGGGCCCCCAGGGCTGCTGTGGCGCGATCAGCGTGTCTACAGGTTTGTAGCGCCACGGCTGGTCGAGCGCTACGCGGCTGCCGTCGGCGAAAGTGATGAAGCGGGTGGAGGCCGGACCGCTGAGACCGCAATTCTTCCAGCTGCAAAAAATATTGAGCATGATGCTGTTTTCGCCCACATGCAGAAGCCCGCGCGGCAGGGCATGAACGGCATCGGGCTGCTGCGAACTGCCGCCGACGCCCTGGCCGTTGACCCAGCTTTTTTCTTCTTCGTTGGCGCGGCCCAATTCCAGCGTGGCGCCTTGGGCTGCTTGCGCCGCCGTCAAACTCACATGGGTCGAAAGCCAAAGCTGCCCGACAAAGCCCACGCCTGGTTCGGCCGTGCCTTCCGGCAGGGACAGGCCGGGCCAGTCATTCCACGCTCCCAGCGGCTGCAGTGCGATCGGCCAAGACGATGTATCGGCCTTCCAGGGCTCGTCCTTGGCATGGGCATGCCACCAGGATTCCCAGGCGGCGTCCCAGCGGCGCGAGGCAGCGTCCGGATCGCGGCGATAGAGCCCCAACATATCCAGATCGTCATTATAAAATCCCAGCGCGCGCAGGCTGGGCTCGCTCACCTAGCCACGGTCGCGCGTGCCGCCCCAGGCAGCCGTTATCAGGCCGATAGGCACTTTCACATGCTTGCGCAGCTCGCGCGCGAAATAGAAGCAGCTGGCGGAGAAATCCCCCGCCGTCTGCGGCGACTCCACTTTCCAGCTGACCGGCGTGGAAAAACGGGCGAGTTGCGTGGGGCTGGCGACACGGTCGATTGTCAGTTCGCGCACAGCGCCATCGGTTGCCGCGGCGATTTCGCCTTCCGCATTGGCGGTGCGGCGCACACTGAGCTGCATGTTGGACTGGCCGGTGCACAGAAAGACATCGCCCACCAGCACGTCATTGATCTGCTGGCTTTCGCCGGCGCCGCTGACCTGCAGGCTATAGGGTCCGCCCGCCGCCATCGCGGGTAGGGTCGCGCTCCATTGTCCGCTGGCTGACGCGTGCGCCGTGGCGCTGGCACCGCCAAGGTGCACACTGACCTGCGCGCCGGAAGGCGCGGTGCCGTAGATGCGGATCGGCTGATCACGCTGAAGGACCGCGTGGTCGGCAAACATGGGATGCAGAAGAGGCTCGGCCCCGGCCGGCGATGCCGCCACCAGCGCCAAAGTAAATGCCGCAAACTTCATGTGTTCCGCCCCGATTTATGGTCGCGGCAACTGTAGCGTCGTTTGCCACATGGCGCAGGCCCGCCCGCCGAATGCGGGCCAGCGCACAGAAGCCCCGGAATTCTCGAGGTCGCCAGCCTTGCCGCTGGAGGGACAAAAACAAGCGAAATGGGCAATTTGTAATGTCATATAAATAATTGTTTTTGCTGGATATTATCCAGATAAGTCCCTCTGAGTATCGAGCCTTTCAACGCCTATTAACCATGTTGGCGGGACACTCGAAATGTAGGACGCAAGCCCGAAGGCTGCGCAAGGGGAGCCAATGCAGCTGAGAAAGAAGAACAAGGCGTCTCAAGCCAAGAAGTTCGCACCCGGCCTGCACCTGGTCGATATGGCGCGTCCCTTGGACGACTTGCTTGCCAGCGGCGGCGACGGGCGTCTTGCGCTGAATGCGCGCGATCAGCGCAATACCTATGGCTGCACGCCATTTCCCCGGCCCGTCATGCTGGATTTCGGGTCTTCCACCGCCAGCAGCATCTCCGAACAGGCTTATGGCCGCGCGCAGGCGGCGCAGGCACAGCTGTGGTTGAGCGCCACGCTGAACGGCGCGCAGGATGCCTTTGACGATCAGGTCGAGGCGGCGCGGCGCGCGTTGCGCAAGCATCTGGGGGCATCGAACGCCGAAATCTTATTCTCGCCGTCGGGCACAGATGCGCAATTGCAGACGCTGGTTCTGGTCAAAGCGGTGCTGGGCACACCGCTTGTTACCATCATAGTCGGCGCCGACCAGACCGGCAGCGGCACGGCCCATACTGCGCGAGGCCATCATTTCAGCGACCGTACGTCGCGGGGGACCGGCGTCGACAAGGGCACGCCCATTGCCGGTCTTTCTGAACAAGTCAGCACGCTCGGGATTCCGTTTTGCGACGAGGCGGGACACCTGCGATCCGACAGTGAGATGGACGCCGCAGTTTATGGCGCCGTCGCGAATGCCGTCGGCCGGGGTGAAAAAGTCATGCTTCAGGTGATGGATGCCTCCAAATTGGGATGGCGCGGGCCCAGCGCCGCCTGTCTTGATGCCGTCACCGCCGCATGGCCGGGGCAGGTTTGTATCGTGGTGGATGCCTGCCAGATGCGTCTGGGACGTCCGCAGCTCAGCGATTATCTTGGTCGCGGCTATTTCGTCCTGGTGACGGGATCAAAATTCTTCACCGGCCCCGCCTTCAGTGGCGCGTTGCTGGTACCCGGGACACAGGTTGAGGCAATTGACCAAGTCGCCGCCACGCCGGAAGGACTCCACAATTACACCTCCAGCCATGATTGGCCCCGTCGCTGGCATCGCCTGCGCGAGACGCTGCCAGCCACGCCCAATTACGGGCAATGGCTGCGCTGGGAAGCGACGCTGGAGGAAATGAATGCCTATTTCGCCGTACCCACAGCCTTCCGCGATAGTCTGCTGGAAGGCTTTGCCGCCCAGGTGCCTCGGCTGATCGCCGCATCGGCGAACTTGCAATTGTTGACGGAACATTGTGGTGCCCCTGTTGCAGAATTTAGCGATGAAATGCGCCATCGCACCATCTTTTCCTTTGTGCCGCACCAAGACGGACAGGCGCTGTCGCTGGAGCGCTGCACAAACCTCTATCGCGCGATGGGCCGAGACATTTCGGGCCTGCTGCCGAAGGATGCGCCCGAACCTGTATGCGCGATTGCGGCGCGCATCTGCCAGATCGGCCAACCCGTGGCGCTGCGGCACCGGCCGGGCGCAGCCTTGCGGATTTGCGCGTCAGCGCGAATGGTCCGTGATTGCTGGGCGCGCGCGGCCACGCCGCCTGAGGCTTTGGCACCGGTCCTTGTGGATGTCGGCGCGGTACTCGAGAAACTCGATTGGCTGATCGCCAACCCCCAATATTGCGAAATGGACGCGTCATGACGCATTCCATTGTCCTCAGTGGGCATTGGAACGATATCTGCACGCCCCGCATGGGGGTGGCGCAGCTCACTCAGATGGCGTTTGAGCGCAAGGATATTCGATCACTTTGGCATGAGCTTATGGATAAGGCGACGGACGATGTCGCAGGTTCGGGCATGGGAATGGATTTGTCGGTGATCGCACAGCTGCTGGGTGACAAGCAGACCGGCCTTGCCATCCAAAATGAGATGCTGGCGCTGCAGCGCCTCTACCGCTCGCCCTGCGCGACAGGCCGGCCGGGGCTTCGGGTATTGGCCTTGGCCGCAGTCATGGATATCGGCGGCAACACCCCGCTGGAGTTCCTGTTGGATGGATCCGATATCGAACTTGCAACCTTCTATGTCGTTGCGGGCATGCCGCTGCCCGCCGCGCTTCCCGAGCACGACGTGGCAATCGTGGTCGCGCCGGACGGCGACGCCGCGCGCCCCTCCATGCTGGCGATCGAGGCGCTGACAGCCGTTTGGCCGCGCCCGCTGGTCAATAGTCCTGCCGGGATCGGCTTATTGGACCGCGACCGGCTGTATCATCGGTTGCAAGGCATCGCAGGCCTTGAAATTCCCCAAACCGAACGTGCCAGCCGCGTTTTGCTGCTGCAGCTGGCCGCCGGCAGCCTGCCCTTGGAAACATTGCTCGAAGACGGCGGCTTTCCTCTCATTATCCGGCCAATCGGCTCGCATGCCGGGTTCGGGCTTGCCAAACTCGCGGACCGTGAAGCGCTATCGCTCTACCTGGCGGAACGCGAGGAACCTGAGTTCTTCGTCTCTCGCTTTGTTGACTATGCGGGGATCGATGGGATGTTCCGCAAGTACCGCATCGTGATCGTGGACGGCAAACCCTATGCCTGCCACATGGCGATCGCCGACGAATGGAAGGTCTGGTACTTGAACGCCGACATGGCGCTCAGTGTGCCACACCGTTTGGAAGAGGCCATGTTCATGGAGACGTTCGACCATGGCATTGCGGCCCGTCATGCTGCCGCGCTGGCGCAATTGTCTGCCCGCATGGGCCTGGACTATGTTGCCATCGATTGCGCGGAGACGCGGGAAGGGGCGCTACTGGTGTTTGAGGCCGACAACACGGCCATCGTGCACGACATGGACCCGCCAAGCGTCTATCCGTACAAATCGGCGCAGATGCGAAAAATATTCAAGGCCTTCCAGGCCATGCTGTATCGCCGCGCTGGGCGGCTGCGCGCGGCCGCCGCGTGACCGGGTCAGAGCCTCCGATAGCGAATACCTCGCTCGACACCGAAGACTGGCCCGCGTTGCGCGCACAGGCACACCGCATGCTGGACGACATGCTGGACTATGTTGCCAATATCCGCGAGCGCCCCGTATGGGTGCCGATGCCGGATGCCGTGCGCCAGCATTTCCGCGCAGGTATTTCCCGCGAGCCCACACCGCTTCAGGACGTGCACCGCGAGTTCATGGATTTCGTATTGCCCTACGCGGGCGGCAACGTGCATCCCCGTTTCATGGGATGGGTCCAGGGCGGCGGCACCGTAACCGGTATGCTGGCGGAAATGCTGGCCGGCGGTCTCAATGCCAATCTGGGCGGTCGTGATCACGCACCGATAGAAGTCGAACGGCAAATGGTGGCGTGGGCGCGCCAACTATTCGGCTTTCCGGATGATGCCAGCGGAATTTTCGTCACCGGAACCTCCATGGCCAATCTGCTGGGGGTGCTCGTCGCCCGTACGGCGAAGTTGGGGAAGGCGGTCCGCGAGGACGGTATCGGACAGACGGGGCGCCTGCTGCGGGCCTATGCCTCAAGCGCCGCCCATGGATGCATCGCCCAGGCGATGGATCTGGCCGGGTTCGGGTCCGACGCGCTGCGCCTGGTTCCGGTGGACGCGCGCGCGTGCATGAATGTCGAAGCCCTGCGCATCATGATCACGCAGGATCGCGCGGCTGGGTTTGAGCCCTTCCTGGTGGTCGGATCGGCGGGCACGGTCGATGTCGGCGCGGTTGACGATCTGCGGATACTTACCGATTTGTGCGCGGAGCAGAATCTATGGTGCCATATCGACGGCGCATATGGCGCCTTGGGCATGCTTTCGCCTGAAATTGCGCCACGTCTGGATGGCATTGGCGAGGCGCATTCCATTGCCTTCGATTTTCACAAATGGGGACAAGTGCCTTATGACGCGGGTTTTCTTCTGGTCCGCGACGGCCGTCAGCACTATGACACCTTCGCGTCGCCGGCTGCCTATTTGCGCCGGGAAACCCGCGGGCTTGCCGCCGGCAGCCCCTGGCCATGCGATTTTGGTCCCGATCTTTCGCGCGGCTTTCGTGCCTTAAAAACCTGGTTCACACTGAAGGTGCACGGGGCTGACGCGATTGGCGCAACCATCGCCCGCAGCTGCGCTCTGGCGCAATATCTGGAACGACGCATTCGCGCCGAGGCCTCCCTGGAATTGCTTGCCCCGGCACAATTGAACATCGTCGGCTTCCGCTATCGCGCGCCCGATCCGGATCGCGTCAATGCCGAGATCGTTGCCGAACTGCACGAGTCCGGCATCGCCGCACCGTCCATGACCACAATAAACGGCAAGCTTGTCATTCGTGCCGCCCTGTTCAACCATCGCACGCAGATTTTCGACCTGGATGCGCTGATCGATGCGGTGTTGCGCCTGGGCGCCGAAGCGACACGCCGGCAATAGGCTCTTGGCGACGAGGTTCTGCGAACTACGGAATCGGTCCGCCGCCGTTACCCGGATTGGTCTCCTGGATATTGGTCGCCGAGCTTCCGGGCGTGGCCTTCAGCAATTCCTGCAGGAAGGTGGTCTCGCGGCCGCGCGCCGGCGTCTCCTTGCTTTCAAACGCGATCACATGCCCGTCTCGCAGCCCATAATGGCGCACACCCGTGACCTTGTTGGTCTTGTCGAAATAGATCGCCAGGATTTGGCGCTTCAGCACGGTGGGGGCGAAAAAGGCGACCTGCTTTTCGGTCGAGGAGATATAATACCAGCTCTCATTGCCGAACGTGGCGGTGGTGGAGGCATAGCCCAGCCGCGACTGGATGGATGTCTTGGTATCGTTGCCGGTCTTGATCGCGCCTTCATTCGACGGATCGGGCAGATAGCCGCGCTGGCTGATAACCGGCGCGCAAGCGATCAGCAGGCCGATGGCGGCCCCGCAAATGGCTTTGAGCGCAATGGACTTCATGGCAGGAACCTTCCGCAATGCCGATGTGCTAACCTCAGGCGGGCGGGCTGGCAAGGCCCAAGCGCCAGGGACTGTTTGATGCTCAATTTTCTCAGAAAATCGGCCACGCGCAAAGAGGAGGCCTTACGTCTTTATGACGGTATTGTAAGCCGGGCGCGCCAGCCGGTGTTTTTTACCGAATTTGCCGTCGCCGACAGCCTGGACGGGCGCTTTGACATGCTGGTGTTCCATGCCTGGATGGTGCTGGCGGAGCTGAAAGGCGCCGCCCCCGCCCAGGCCTTGACCGATGCTATTTTCACCGGTTTCGACGAGGCGATGCGCGAGCAGGGCGCCGGCGACATGGGGATCGGCCGTAAACTCAAGGCCATGGCCGATGCCTTCTATGGACGCATGACCGCCTATCAAGCGGCCGCCAACCAGGAGGAACTGGCCTTGGCATTGGCGAGGAATTTGTGGCGCGGCGCAGATGGGTCTGGCGATAGCCTGGTGGCCGCCCGCGCCCTTGCCGCCTATGCCATGCGCAGCAGGGCCAGCCTGAAACAATCCCTGCCTGACGCGCTCGATTTCGGACCTCTTCCGAAAATCGCCGTGCCGACTATATAGAACGCCATGACCGACGCCGCGTCCTTTACCCATTCCTACAATCTCGCCCGGCTGGGAAATGCCGGCGACGAGGTACAGGTTTGCGCCGATCCGGCCCAGCGTGCCGCCATTTCAAAATGGGCGGACCTTCTGGCCGTGGAAAAGTGGGACGCGCGGGTCCAAATCAAGAAGCTTGTCCCCAACCATTACGGCCTGGACTTTCATCTGGTGGCGGATGTTATCCAGAGCTGTGTGGTGAGCCTGGAGCCGGTGCCCGGCCACATCGAACGCAGTTTCAGCCGTGAGCTGGTTTTTGTCGGCGCCCCCCGCCACAGGCCGGCGCAGGCCGAATCGGAGACAGTGATCGACGCCAGCGAAGAGGAGGGGCCGGAGGAGATCTCAAGCCTGCAGGTGGACCTGGCGGCCCCCCTCCTGGAGGAATTTACCCTGGCCCTGGACCCCTATCCCCGCCGCCCGGGGGTTGAATTTACCCCCCAAACAGAGCCATCTGGCGGCCTTGAGAGCCCATTTGCCGCGCTGAAAGCCCTGAAACCCGGGAGTTAAGTCCTTTCAGAAAACGGCTTTTGGCTTGAAATGGGCGTCTGTTTCCTGCTACCCACCCCCCCTGTTTTCGCCCCCGGCAGCCCTTGCCGGGAGCACATGCTTGTTTTGTCGCGCGGCTTCCTGGAACGCTGGGTTCCGGGTCGCGCTCTGAGGAGTTTTCCGCCATGGCGGTCCCGAAACGAAAAACCTCGCCGTCGCGGCGCAACATGCGCCGCTCGCACCACGCATTGACGGCCGCCGCCTACGGTGATTGTCCCAATTGTGGCGAGCCCAAGCGCCCGCATCACATCTGCGGTTCCTGCGGTCACTATGCCGAACGCGAAGTCGTGAAGGCCAAGAACTAAAGCCACCACGCGAAAGGTGGCCGTGACCCGCGCCCTGACTGTTTCGATCGATGCCATGGGCGGCGATGCCGGCCCCGGCATCGTCGTGAGCGCGCTGCTCAAGACCATTCTGCGCCAACCCGATGTGCAGTTTATCTTGCATGGCGATGAAGCCCAGCTGCAGCCGCTTGTGGCGCGTCAGCCCAAGCTCAAGAGCCGCGTCACGATCGAACATGCGTCGGGCCAGGTCAGCATGCAGGACAAGCCCAGCCATGTGCTGCGCCGGGGCAGGGACACCTCGATGTGGCACGCCATCCAAAGCGTCAAGGATGGCGCTGCCGATGTCGCGGTCAGCGCGGGAAACACCGGAGCATTGATGGCGGTGTCCATGTTCGGGCTGGGCATCATCGAAGGTATTTCGCGCCCCGCCATCGCCACCATCTGGCCCACGCTGCGCGGCCAGACCATTGTGCTGGATGTGGGCGCCAACGTCAGCGCGACCGAAGAACAGCTGGTGGATTTCGCGGTGATGGGCGAAGCCTTCGCCCATGTCATTTTCGGTCTCGCCCGGCCCAAGGTCGGCATCCTCAATGTCGGGGCCGAGGAGCAGAAGGGCAATGACGGGGTAAAGGGTGCGGCCCAAATTCTGCGCCATTCCAATCTGCCCATCGACTTTCATGGCTTTGTCGAAGGCGACGACATCGCCAAGGGCACCGTGGATGTGGTGGTGACCGACGGCTTCACCGGCAATATCGCGCTCAAGACCGCGGAAGGCACCGCCCGGCTGGTGAGCGCCTATCTGCGCCAGGCGCTCAAGCGTTCGCTGTTTTCCAAACTGGGGGCGGTGATCGCCTCGGGCGCCCTGCATACGTTGCGCCGCAAGCTGGATCCGCGCACGCAGAATGGCGGGGTTTTCCTGGGGCTGAACGGCATCGTGGTGAAATGCCATGGCAGCGCTGATGCGGTGGGCTTCGCCAGCGCCATCGACACCGCCATCGACATGGCGCGCGCCGACATCAATGCCCGCATTGCATCCGACCGTTCGGCTATTGCCGCCGAAAGCGCCGGCGCCCGCGCGGGTGAACTATGACCGGTGAATTATGACGGTCAAACCATGATCCGCTCCCGTGTCATAGGCTGCGGCGCCTTTCTGCCGGCCAACATCGTCACCAATGACGATCTCGCCAAACGCATGGACACGTCCGACGAATGGATTGTCGCGCGCACCGGCATTCGCCAGCGCTATATCGCGGTGGAGGGCCAAAAGACCTCGGATCTCGCATTGGGGGCCGCGCGCGAAGCCTTGGCGGACGCCGGCATCGCGGTGGATGCGCTGGACATGATCATCTGCGCCACCACCACGCCGGATGAAAGCTTTCCCGCCACCGCCACTGTCGTGCAGTCCCGCTTGGGCATGACGAGCGGTGCCGCCTTTGACGTGCAGGCGGTATGCTCCGGTTTCATCTATGGCCTGTCGATCGCCGACAGTCTGATCCGCACCGGGTCGGCCCGCACCATTCTTGTGATCGGCGCCGAGACCATGTCGCGCCTGCTGGACTGGAACGACCGCGCCACCTGCGTGCTGTTCGGCGATGGCGCCGGCGCGGTGGTGCTTCAGGCCTGTGAAGGCAAGGGCGACAATTGCGACCAGGGCGTGCTGAACACCAAGCTGTTCTCCGACGGAAGGCTGCACGATCTTCTCTATGCCGATGGCGGCGTGTCCTCGACTCAGACGGCGGGCAAGCTGCGCATGCAGGGCAAGGAAGTCTTCAAGCATGCGGTGACCAATATTTCCGCCGCCGTCCACGCCTCCGTCGAAGCCGCCGGCATTCCCCTTTCCGATATCGACTGGTTCGTGCCGCATCAGGCCAACCAGCGCATCCTGGACGGCACTGCCCGCAAGTTGGGCCTCGACCCGGCTAAGGTGGTCTCCACCGTGGCGCTGCATGGCAATACCTCGGCGGCGTCCGTGCCGTTGGCGTTGGTCACGGCGGTCCGGGACGGCCGGATAAAGCGGGGCGACCTGGTCCTTCTGGAGGCTATGGGTGGCGGTTTTACCTGGGCCGCAGCTCTGATCCGCTGGTAGGCGCGGGGCTGCCCCCGGCCGCTCACCCAAGCCGTCGATACGCTGCCGCTATCGACCGTTCGCCGCTTTCGCAGGTCCTGCTCACGCGTGTTTCCGCGCGCCGCGGCTCACCACTTAAAGTCCTCTCCCCAAGCCATTGATCTTGACGGGTAATCGCGCGCGGCCTACCGTGGTGTTAACAACCAAAGAGTCGCGACCATGACCACCGGAACCTTGACCAGAGCCGACCTTACCGAAGCGGTATTCCAGGCGGTGGGCCTTTCGCGCACCGACTCGGCTCAGATGGTGGAAGACATGCTGGAAGAAGTCTGCGGTGCCTTGGCCAAGGGCGAGACGGTGAAACTGTCTTCCTTCGGGACATTCGCGGTGCGCCAGAAATCCCAGCGCATGGGCCGTAATCCCAAGACCGGCGATGAGGTTCCGATCGCGCCTCGCCGCGTGCTGGTGTTCCGTCCCAGCCATGTGCTCAAGGCGGTGATCAATGGCCAAACCCCGTCCCCTGAAGGTGAGGATTGATGTCGTCTGCGGCTTTTGCTTATCCGCAAAAATCCGCGGAAGCCTTCCGCACCATCAGCGAAGTCGCGATTGAATTGGATGTGCCGCAGCATGTGCTGCGCTTCTGGGAAAGCCGGTTCGTCCAGGTCAGGCCGGTGAAACGTGCCGGTGGCCGGCGCTACTACCGGCCCGACGATATCGATTTGCTCAAGGGTATCCGCGCGCTGCTTTACACCGACGGCCTGACCATCAAGGGCGTGCAAAAAGTTTTGAAGGAACGCGGGCTTCGCCATGTCGCCGACATCGGCCGCGGTGGTGCGCCAGCCCCGATCGTCGAGACCAAAGTGGTCGAGAAGATCGTCTATATCGAAAAAGAGGTTGTGGCGCCGGCGAAGAAGCCGCGGCCAGGCCATTTGCGCACCGTGCCTCACGCCATGTCGTTGCCCTTTTTCGATTCTGCCGAGGCGAAAGCGGTGCCTGCCAATGAGGTACGCGCGCTGGTTGCCGAAGTGGTGCGGGAGATGGACATGGAACCGGTGGCTGGACAGGCCGCTGGCCCGCTGGTGGAAGATTTGTTGGCCGCGGGCGAGCGTGAGCGCCTGAACGAATTGCTGGACGAACTGACCGGCCTGAAAACCCGACTGCGGGCGGCACGGCGCCGCGTGCGTTAATCCATCAGACGCGGTGGGCCGGGGAAATCGGCGGAAAAACCTCTCCAGATATGGGCTTGCTGGCAGGGGGCCACGCCGCTATGTTCCGCGACCTTTCAAACCCCCTGGGTCAGCCTTTCGGCCCATAAAATCTAAGTCGGAGCGTGGCGCAGCCTGGTAGCGCACTTGTCTGGGGGACAAGGGGTCGCAGGTTCAAATCCTGTCGCTCCGACCAA
>JANYAR010000143.1 GCA_025361185.1 Alphaproteobacteria bacterium
AAGGGGCGCTGGCATCGCGCCATGAGCAGCCCAAACGCGCCCATCTCCACCCGCGTGCCAATCAATCCGCGCCCGCCCATTCTGCACAATTACGAGCCGGCCGGCGGGGGGGACTAGGGGCGCTTAGCCATGGCCCTAAAGTGCAAGGATTTGAGATAGTTGTTCCGAGACAGACGGAATATCGAGCAGATTGACTGTGGCCACTACGAGCTTGCTGTGCGACCCCGTGATCGCGAACTCTCCGATCCGGCGTCCGAAGCCAGGCTGCGCGAAGCCTTTCTACTTGCGGCCGCCCCCTGCACATAGCTGCACATTTATTCACAGAGAAATTGTTGGACCTGTGTTGGTATTGAAAAATCCGATTTCAAAAAAGCAAGTCGAAGCAATTAGATAGTCGCTGAATGTGGCGCCCACCTACGGCACCAGTCACAATTACGTAGCAATATCAATATGTTACGAGGAATTTTGGATTCCCAGTTTGGGCATCATCTCCATGCGTGCATCTCGTTGTTACGCCGCCAAACATCATTGCTTAACCGCAGTTAAACACCTCAACGCATCGAAATTGTTGGACCAAGGTTGGACCTAACGCGATCTCGCTGGCATCACCGGGAAAATTTGTTTTCTGAAGCTGCGGTATTGCAAATGTCCGCTTCCCAGCCAAAAGCGGACATTCGTCAACAGGGCTTCGGCTTATGTTTGCCCATCGGCACGGCAATCTGGCTCCTAGTGCGCCGAGATTTTCAGCAACTCCGCCAGATAGTCCTTCCACGCCGCCGCCCAGGTATGGGTGTTGTGGCCATGGGTCTGGTCTCCGATTGGGATCAGGACAAAGCGGCCCGTTTTCAGGCGCGTCACTTCTCGCTCGGCGATCCCGAGCTCGGGCGGATCACTGAAATCGTCAGCGGAATTTACCCAAATCACGGGCGCTGTTATCCGTTCCAGCGCGGGCGAAGGGTCATAGCCGCGCGAGGCATCAAACTGGTACAATATGTCATTGGCGTCGAGCGTGGCCAAGTCGTCATCCATTCTGCTCTTCGCAAAAGCGTCCGCCGCGTCGCGGCCGGGATACTGTTTCTGCATTTGCAAAGCCGAGCTGCCAGACAGCAGCTTCAAGACGGACGCCGTGCGCAGGCCTTCGCGAGGCTCCGCCTTGTATTCACCACCTTTCCAGGCCGGATCGGAGATGATCGCGTCAATCGCCAGCTTGCGCCAGAGACGGTTGCGGCCCGACACCTGCACCGGCAGGCAAGCCAGCGGCATCAGCGCGTCGGCAAAGGCGGGATGGGTCTCGCCCCAAACAAAAGCATGCATGCAACCCATGGACGTACCCATTATCAGCCGCAGGTGATTGACATGCAAACCCTGGGTTAGCAGCACATATTGCGCCTCGACCATGTCGTCATATCCGTATTTCGGGAAATGGGCGTGCAGTCCATCGCTCGGCTTGGATGACTTCCCATGGCCGATGCTGTCGGGCAGCACGATGAAGTATTTCTCTGGGTCCAGCAGACCGCCGGGCACGAACAGCACATCGGAAAATTGGGGCTGGAAGAACTGGTGACCATCGCTGCTGGTTCCGTGCAGAATCATTACAGCGTTGGTAATATGACCGGCGCCGTCACGCACGGGCTTGCCCAGGATGGTGTAATGCAGGCGAAGCGTGGACAGCGTTTCTCCAGATTGAAATTTAAAATTCCGAACGACAAAATCGCCCTCCTGCGAGAGTGGATCGGCGGCATGCGCGTTGCCGGCTAGACAGGCACACAGAACGCTCGCACAGACTCCCAGACCGAATATAACTTTGCGAGATTTCATCGTTGCCTCTCGAAGTATGGTTCACTTTTTCGGCCTCGACCAGCGATTTGCCTTTCGAATGAGAGATGCAATCCATCACCACTGACAGCCAAATGTATCCAATGTCTAGGAATCGCTTGGGGCTCAAACAATTGAATTCGCGTAGGAGTGGCTGACAGCATCCTTAAAACTCTAATAAAGCCTCGTTTTATAACTCTCATCGATTTGCTTTTCGACCGTCACGACATCTGTTCCCGCAATCTGGTCGGCCAGGATGCGACCAAGCGTCGGAAACGCGCCTTTAGGGATGCGCCTATCCGGATTCCACAACTCTGACCGGATCACCGCTTTGCCGCACTGAAAGAAAACCTTCTGCACGGAGACATCCAGCGCTGCCGTCGGGACTCGGCCCTGCGCTGCCAGTGGCGCCAACAGGTCGGGATCAATAGTGATTTCGACGCGACCATTTACACGCAAGGTTTCACTGAGTCCGGGCACGACAAACAATAATCCGATGTGGGGATTTTCGACTACGTTCATCATCGTGTCTGCGCGGTTGTTGCCCCTTCGGTCAGGGATTAACAACCTTCTCTCGTTCAGCACGCTCACAAATCCTGGCGCATCACCACGTGGAGTTGCATTGCAATTTCCCGATTTATCCGAGGAGGACATGACCACAAAAGGCGACAACGCGATGAAATCTACACAATAGTGATCGAGGTGATCCAACTCCTTCGCCAACGACATGTGGCTGGGTTGTCCGTAATGCTCACGTACTGCCTCGGCCGATCGCAGAACTTTTTCAGAGCTCAATGGTTTCTTTTGCCTCCCGTAGTTCGCTTATCACCAGACACCTCGTCCTCACAGCCCGATACTTGGGATTATTAAGCCAGATGGCAGCTTCTCAGGCAAATGGGGGGCAGGTCCGAATATCTGCTTTCGATCAACGCCGGCGTGACAGCCTCGCTTTGCGCCAAACGCGGACATTCTGGCATGAGCTGACTAGGGGGAAAGTTCAGCTCGTCCGCCACAATCGGGTCCAGTGTTGATGCCTTCTGATAGTGAGCGCAGTCAGTCTTGATGGCGGTAAATCATGTGATATTGACTATCTAATTGCGGGCCGAACTAGGGCGTTGAGCCAACGCAACTCCGACAGCGATGACGATGAGCGCGGCCAGCGCAAATCCGACACCATCTGCCGCAAACCCGGTACTGTAATTGCCGCTTCCTTGCACCAGCACGCCGGTGATGGCCGGCCCTAAAATTGCACCGATATTACCAAAGGTGCCCATGAGGCCGATGCCACCAGCGACCGCCCTGCCGCGCAGGAACGATGAAGGCAAACTGTGAAAGGCGCCGTAAGTAGCGCTATTAGCAGTCAGTCCAATAACAAGCGCCGTGAGCACAATCGCATTCGATTGCGTAAGACTAGCGACGCCGAGGCACGAAGCGGTCAGCAGCCATGGCAGCGCCACATGCCATATGCGTTCGCCCCTTCTTGAGCTCGAACGCCCACCGAGGATCATCGCGGGAATAGCCGCCACAAAACACAACGCGACGACAAAGCCCGTGGCGGTATTGGAAAAGCCCATCGCCTTCACGATCTGCGGCAGCCACAACAAGATACCGTAAGCAGCGACGTTCGCGGCTAAAAAGGCAACCCCAAGCGCAACTACGCGTAGATCACGCAGGGCGGGCCACAAATCAGGGCGACCAACCGGTTCCTCAACCGCTAGGCGCGCTGCGATTATTTGCTTCTCTCCGTTCGTGAGCCATAAGGCGCGCGCCGGACCGTCGGGCAGATATTTTAACACGGCGAACGCGAGCAGAAATGCTGGCAACCCTTCTATCAGAAACAGCCATTGCCAGCCGTGTAGACCGGCAAGCCCGTCCATTCCCAGAATGAGGCTGGAGACCGGTCCTCCAATAACGAACGACAAGGGAACGGCAATCATGAAATACGCGGTCAAGCGGGCAAGTTGGCCCCTCGGAAACCAATAGGTCAGATAGAGAAACATGCCGGGGACAAACCCCGCTTCCGCCACGCCGAGGAGAAATCGCACCACGTAAAAACTGATTGGGGTTTGTACGAGTGCGTTCGAGGCGGACAGCAAACCCCATACCGCCATGATGTAAAAAAACCAGCTCCGCGCCCCGATACGTCCCAGGATCACATTGGCAGGCACTTGGAACAGTGAGTAGCCGATGAAGAAGATTCCAGCGCCAAATCCGAACTCCGTGGGAGAAAAGCCCAAGTCCTTGTTCATGGTGAGGGCCGCGAAACCGGCATTCGTCCGGTCGATGAAGCTCACGATAAAGAGCAGGCCCATGAATGGGATCAGTCGCCAAGCACATTTGTTGAAGACTTGGTCTTGTTCAGAGATGGCGCTTCCCGGCCCTTCCTTTTCCTCAGACACCAGGTCCCCACCGCCTAACTTTAGGTCATTGAGCCAGATGGGAACCCCACTGGCAACATGGGTACGATTTCGGATGGAATGGGAGGTCATTTCAGCGTTCCTAGGCACGGCGCGATTCCCCAGGCGCGCCTGTTTGATTAAAGCGTTGGCGAAAACATAGGACCAGAAGTTGAAGGCCCCAGTGTCCGCTTTGCGCCAACGGACATTCATGAGCTTATTAGGGAGATGTGGGGGGGGTAGGTCAGTGCAGCCTGATCTCGTCGAGGCGCTTCTGTGATAGCTTCTTTCGCGGATAACAATTGGGGGAAGACGTGGCGTTGAAAGTAGTGGGCTCGGGACTTGGCCGGACGGGCACCAAGTCCTTGCAATCGGCTCTAAATATCCTGGGGGTTGGGCCCTGTCATCACATGGTCGAGGTGTTTGCCCATCCGGAGACTGCACGCCTGTGGATCGAGGCCGCAGCCGGGCGGCCAGACTGGGACGCAATCTTCGCGGGGTATGGATCGATGGTGGATTATCCTGGCGCCCAGTATTGGCGTCAGATCGCCGCCTATTATCCGCAAGCCAAGGTGCTGCATTCGGTGCGCGATCCGGAAGCTTGGTTCGATTCCACCCAGGCGACGATCTTCGCCCCGGACGGACCGACGTCGCGGCCGGGGCCAATGAAGGAATTCTTCGCCAGCTTCAGTGGCGAATTCCGCGATCATATGCACGACCGTGCCTTTATGACCGATTATTTTTGTCGCCATACCGAGAAGGTTAAGCGGACCATCCCCCCTGAGAGACTGCTGATCTATGAGGCCGGCCAGGGTTGGGAGCCTCTTTGCCAATTCCTAGAGGTCCCGGTCCCCACGATGCCCTTTCCCAACGAGAATTCACGCGCCGAATTCATCGCCCGTGTCAGGAGCTAGGCGCTGGCAAATCGGTTACCCGATTGTCACTCCACCTAAGCCCTCGTGCGCATGAATTTGGTTAAGGCTAAAACTTTGCCGCTGGCAAATGGCACTGCGTTGGAATCCATGGTCAGCGCCAGAACTGAATAAGTGGTGGCGACAAAAAGGCTCGCCGCAAACGAGGATTTTAAATGGCACTAGAACATTCGCGTCGGAAGACATTGACATGGATAAGCGCAGCGGCGGCGGCAGCTAGCAGATCGGCCTCTTCTGCCAAGGCAGATACTCGGATACACCCCCAACCATCGACGTGATCAGCCAAAAATCCTCGCCACTGTCCATCTCACTTCTTTCAAGGCGCGAGGTCGGCCTCGAAGGCAACTGCAGCGATAAAGCCGCTTCTTGGAGGGGGCCACGTTTCGCAATGGCAGAGGGCTGAAAACGAGGCGCAATTACCTTGCAAAGAGGCGTCCACCACGAGCCCCGTCGACGATTTGCACGCCAGCCGCGGCGTGATCCGGATACTGAAAACAATTAGAGTTTGCCTCAGCTACATGTCTACTGCATTTGGCACTCAGGTTTTTACGCGCTGGTTGGGAGCTATCGGATAAGAAAGCCCCGCAACTCTACCGGCAAGGCCGCATTCTAAGAGGGAAATCGGCTTTTTCGGAATAGTGTGCGGTCTCAGTCCCTGATTAAAGCGACAAAAATTCAGGGCTGCAGACAATTTGACCAAGTTCGGTTGGTTTAAGAACTTTGCCAATGTTCCCTTCGATCAGGATAAAAGCTCTTTCTCTTTCAGGGGAAGTAAGGCGGAGCCATCGCCGCACGCACTCCAACAATGGGCCGTTGTAGAGAGCAGTTCGGGACACAAGGCGCGCCTCGCAATACCACTCCAACGGCTGAAAGCCACGCTGCGTTAACATTCGCTCCATCTTCAAGCGACCGTCTTGAGAACTGAACGCGGCTCGCCACGACGGTCGGGCGTTTCCTCACTCCTGAACACAGCGGGCGAGCCGCGCATCCCTTTCGGGACGCTTGATGCTGTTCCTAGGAAGCGCTTGTGGGCAATAGCGAAGCTGCAGGGTTTAATGCCCAATCGCGCGCCAAGCTTAAATCTTCATCATGCCGCCCCGTGCCAGTAGGCCAAACCTTTCGCCATGATCCTGTTGCTGCAACCATTTAATCAGTTAGGGCCCGGGGTTGATCAAGTAGCATCGCCTCGCGGAATGAACACATCGCGGGTAGGGGCGCTTCCGGGCCATTTCCCATTAGAGCGTGGGCCGGGGTAGATCGGCCTAGGATCAATATAGTGAACTGCGCGGCATGAGCCAGCCCCCTTCAGACGTAAGCCGCTCGACTCGTTACATTGCGAGTTGAATAATCCTATCCGCGTTGGAGACAAGCGACCTGAGCATCATGCGTATTTTGACGAGATGGCCGAGGGGCCGGGGCGATAGCTTCCGGCCCTTTTCACTTACGACGGTCTACGAATTGTGCCTGGGTCGCCCTGCAAGCAGCATTGTCCGGACGAAAAGGACAGGACCACAAGTGCGGCGAGTTGCCCAACAATCCAGTCGGTCCCGCGCCCCGCCAAGTGGATTCGGACGACGACAAGGATGGACGCGCCAATGGCGACGCTCAGGAACCATTTGCGTAGCGAAGTGGAAAAGTAAATTACGCTTCCCGCAATCAGCAACATTGGCACATCCATTAACAGTGGGAATGTCTCCGCAAGAAAATCCTTCATGCTGCGGACAATAATTTAGCTTTTTCCTTAATTCTTCTCATCAGAGGTTGCCGTAGCTTTAGCCCTCACCCGTGGTTCGGAACCAATGCTCAACTTCCGTATTGAAGTTGATTTTCTCGGCCTCGCCGGGAAAGCGGGAAGAAGGAAAATCGGTCGCGCCGAATATACCCTGGCCCCCGGTTTCGACATTCTCCAGGGGCATGATAATTCGCTCCCCTGCATACGACTTGCCCGCGCTTGCAGATGTGATGCCGGTGCCGTGATAAAGAGAAGGCCCGGTCAGCACCCTCTTACATTTCGCAAACAAGCCCGGATAATCGTCTGTCGGATGGGCCTCAGACATTGGTAGTCCGTGAAAATTCTTCCCGAAGATCGCTGAAACCCGGTCGCCCGCCAGTCTGCCGGTAAAAGAATCCGTGGCGGGTTCGTAGATGTATGCCCACACATACGGGAGCTGTTGCTTTAGCGCGCTCGGCATCAAGCTTGCCCAAGCGGGCATCTGGCGGCCACGCCGAACAGCGAGCCAGTGGGCTGCGACGACCTTCAGAACCGGAGATATGATTGAGTGCTCAAAATCAGTGGACATGTGCCCCCGCACGCTCTGATAACGAAAGGCCCCACCGAGCGGCAGGGCCTTACACTCAATTCATCTGATGGGTACGAATTAGGCCTTCGCGACCTGCATAAGCTGGCCCGCCGCCTCAACGCGCGCTTGCAGGGGAGCAGAGCCCTGCTTGGCAGTGGCTATAAATGCCTCGTTGATCCGCGACAGATGGCTGACATAACCAGCGAAAGCGTTTTTCGCGAAGCTGGTCTGAAGCTCGATGATTTCATGGATCGACTTGGAGCTCATCATGGCCTTGGAGGCCGCAACGGCGTCTTCGATGGCCTTCTTGGCATAGGCCGACGAGTTCTGTGCGAGTGATTGAAGGCCACTGCCGACAATGGTGGCGGACTCGGCATAGGCTTCGACGGTACCCTTGTTGAACTCGCCAACAGCCTCATAGAGCTTGGCGGACTTCTCAAAGCCGGTCTTGAGTGCTTCCGCGCCAAAAGCGAACTCGGCGGTGGCGGTTTTCTCGGTGGTGTTCTTGGACTTGCTCATGGTGTTTTCCCTGGGGTTTGTTTTGAAGCCTGCCGCCCGGACCACCCATGCTGCAGTACGGGATAATCCTGTATGTGGATAGTAAAGAGCGGTCAACATTATGTTGCGCTGCAACATAGGTAGACCTACCTAATTGCGTGCAAGGCGTTGTAAGCGCGCCCATTTTTGGCAGCGCTTGCATCCTGTGACATGTCACCGCACTGCCATGTTAGGGAGGATGTGGCCATGAGTCCGCCAGCGGCTTCGTGCGACCTCACTGCGGGGGCCGGCCACCTTGTTCACCGACAATGATGTCCGGCGCGCCCTCCCCGCCATCCACGTGCCTTCGGCAGGCAGCCGCGTCCGGCTCATGGGCGAGCGTTATGGTCCCGCCCCGACTCCGCAGTCGCGTTCAAGCGCGCCCGCATCTCCTTGCCGCACCGAAAGTGAGGCTGCCGCTTTGCGCTCACTATGACCGCCGCGCCCGTGCGTGGATTGCGACCGGGGCGGGGGCGCCCTCTGCTTCACTGAAAACGCTCCAAAACCACGGAGTTCAACTCGCTGGCCACGCGCAAGCGCTTTAGTCATGGCTTCGAGTATTGCGCTAACAACCCGATCGGCGTCTCGCAAGTGTGAAAGCCTGTAACGCGCGGCAAGTCGCGCGACTAATTCAGATTTGATCATGCTCCCCCTGCCCCCGGCGGTAGTTTTTATGCATCTAGCCCAAACCGCAATCTCTTCTGCTGTGTGCCTTTTCCTTGCCATCTATCCAATCCTCCTTGGTCAAAACCATACTTAGGGAGGACCAGTTCAAAGGGGGCAGATCAGTCCGCTTTGTAATTTGATGGAAGACCTACACATACGTGAACATTTATTAACAAGAAAATTGTTGGACCTAAGTTGGTATGAAAAAAGATGATCCAAAAAAGATAAGTTGTAACAATAAGATAGCTGGCAATTGTGACGCCCACCTACGCACCATTCATCTGGCCCGTGACACGGGCCAGATGAATGACAAGCGGCCCCGCGCGACAGCGACTTGAGGGGCCGCGCGTCAGGCGAAAACTCGGACTTCCCAACCAATGCCAAGCCCGCCCGCGCGTCAGCGCCTTGCTCCCTCCCCCGTTTGCCAATCGCCGCGTCCCCTATAGTCTTCCCCCAACCATAAGAACCGTAAGGGAACCCCGCCCATGCTTCGCAAGCTCGCAATCGCCACCGCCCTGTCACTGCTGGCCGCGCCGGCCATCGCCGCCAGCGACTATGAAGTGCCGTTCGCGGCGCACCATGTCATCGCCAATATCTATTTCGTCGGCACCAAGGGCCAGGCGAATTATCTGATCACCACGCCGGCGGGAAACATCCTGGTCAATTCCGGTCTGGAAACGACCGTGCCGATGACCAAGGAGAGCATCGCCAAGCTGGGCTTCAAATACGGCGACACCAAAATCCTGCTGATCAGCCACGCCCATTTCGACCATGACGCGGGCAGCGCCCTGGTCGTCAAGGAGACTGGCGCGAAGTATGACGTGATGGATAGCGATGTCGCGGTGGTGGAATCCGGCGGCAAGAATGATTTCAATTATGGCGACAAGGGCGGGGAGAACCTCTATCCGGCTGTCAAGGTGGACCGCGTGCTGCATGACGGCGACACGGTCTCGCTGGGCGGCACGGTGCTGACGGCGCACAAGACGCCCGGCCATACCAAGGGCTGCACCACCTGGACGATGAAGGTGAAGGACGGCGGCAAGACGCTGGACGTGGTGATTGTCGGCAGCCCCAATGTCAATCCGGGCTATGTGCTGGTGGGCAACAAGAAGTATCCCGGCATCGCCCAGGACTATGAAAAAACTTTCCAGGTTCTGAAATCGCTGCCGGTAGATGTGTTCCTGGGCGCGCATGGCGCCTATTACGGCATGGACGCCAAATATCCCAAGATGACGGCGGGCGGCGCCAATGTGTTCATCGACCCGGCCGGCTACAAGGCCTATATCGCCAATCGCGAAGCCGCTTTCCGCAAGGAATTGGCCAAGCAGCAGGCGGGCGCCAAGCTCTGAGTTATTCGTTCCACGAATTGCAGCCGCTCATCGCCGCCTCGACATGCGCAAGTGTGGGGAGGCCGGCTTCGATCCCCAGATGCTGGATCGAGAGCGCGGCAGCGACGGAGGCGAAGCGAAAATGCTCCTCCCAGGATTGATCCGGATCGCGCAGGTAGGAAAACATGTAGGAGCCGTGAAAGACGTCACCTGCCCCGTTCGTGTCGATGACTTTTTCGCGCGGTATCGGGTGGGCGGGAAGATGGCCTTCCTGGTCACCGGCATACCAGAGGACGCCTTCGCCGCCCAAGGTCACCGCGCCGACCTTGCAGCCTTTGTTGCGCAGATAGCCCAGCATGGCGCGGTGCGTCAGTCCCATTTCCTCGCACAACAGTTCCGATACCACGGCAACATCGATGAAGTTCAGAAGCGCGTCGGTATTCGGACGCAGACGGCCGCCGTCCAGTGACGTCAGAATGCCGCGTTTGCGGCATTCCATCGCATAGTAGATCGCGGCATCGGGTTGGTGACCATCCAGATGCAGCGCCAGAAAATCGGAAAGGTCGAGCACCGGAAAGGCCCGCAGATAATGCGCATCCCGGCCGCGCAGAATCGCCCGCTTGCCCTTGAAGGGGCGGATGAAAGAGACCGCCGTTTTTGCGACTTTGCGTTGATAGATCTGAAGCGGATAGTCACTCGCCATGTCTTGAAACATCCTGCCGGGCCGGTCATTGGCGAAGGCGCAGAGCAAGTCTGTTTCCAAGCCCAGCCTTGCGCAACAGAAGGCCGCGGCGACGGCGTTGCCGCCGAAACTGAACGCGTAGTCTTCCGCCACGTATTTTTTGTCGCCTTCCGGCATGCGGTCGGTCAGGAACGTCACGTCGATATAGGTGTGCCCGACAAACAGCACTTTGTTTTTGCTTTCCACCGACGCATCCTTTTTGCTTTGGACCCATGGGCCAAAGCCACCGCAAGTCCCCATGGCAGGTGATGACGTTACCGAGAATGGCCGGGCTCCTCAACCAGCCCCCATCATCACGTCCGGCCCATGATCGCGATACCATAGCCGCCGGCCTAGATGGGTGAGGAGCGGGCAGCCGACGCGGTTAGCGGCGGCTGACGAGCAGGTCCAGTGGAATGAGGCACGACCCGCGTAGCGGGGCAAATCGGTTCAGTGGACCGATTTGAGTGCTGAACGCCCGAGCGTAAGCGAGGGCCAGAGCGACGAACGGTCGATAGCGACAGCGTATCGACGGCTTAGGCGAGCGGCCGGGCGAAAACACCGGCCTTGTTCCGCATCAAATAAGTATTCTGTCCCCGGATTTTATATTCCAGGATTTCTCGCGCGACATCGCGGCGGAGTTCGCGGAAGCAGCCCAAAGGGCGGGTTTTTTCTCCAGTTTGACCGTGCGGGTCCTCACGGATCGTGCTAATCTTGGCGCGCATCTCCGGGGGACCGGCCATGAATCACCATCATTCACGCCGTCTGGTGCTGGGCGCGATCCTGGCGCAATTGCCGCTGTTATCGGCGAGGGCGCAGATCAATGCCGGCGATCTGTTGAATCACGCCGGCGGCGTGCAAAGCCTATTGGGCGCGGGCCTGAGCCATGGCGAAATCGGCGCTGGGCTGAAGGACGTACTGAAAGTGTCGTCGCGCAAGGTGATCGGCCAGGTCAGCAAGCCCAACGGGTTTTTCGGCGATCCCGCCATCCGCATTCCCTTGCCGGGGCAGTTGGAGCAGGTACGCCAGCCGCTGTCGATGGTGGGCGCGAGCGGCATGTTGGACGACCTGTCCTTGCGCATGAACCGGGGGGCGGAAAA
This sequence comes from Alphaproteobacteria bacterium, assembly GCA_025361185.1. Lineage (GTDB taxonomy): Bacteria > Pseudomonadota > Alphaproteobacteria > Micropepsales > Micropepsaceae > Rhizomicrobium. Next base: position 11,796 of record JANYAR010000143.1, read on the forward strand.
GGCCGCGCCCAAGGCGCTGAACATCCTGACCGATGCTGCATCCAATATCAGTTTCGACGACGCGCGCCAGATATTAACCGGACCGCAGGATTCAGTGACTCAGTATTTCCGGCGCAGTTCAACCGAAAAGATGACCACCGAATTCACGCCCATCATGGGGTCGGCGCTGAAAGGCTCTGGCGCGGATAAGGTCATGGACTCGGTGCGCCAGAAGGTGGGCGGAATGCCCATGCTGGGTGCGTTGGGACAGATGGGGTTGGGCAAGATGGGGATGGGCCAGTCGAACATGGCCCAGTCGCTGCTGAATCTCGACCTGACCGGATTTGCTGTCGGCGGGGCGCTGGAAGGCATTTTCCATTATATGGGCCTGCAGGAAGCCGACATACGCAGCAATCCGGCGGCGCGGTCCACTAGCCTGTTGCGCAAGCTCTTCGGCTAGAGCATCTGATCTGAGCCCTGGAATTTCCGGGGACATGATATGTAATTCGCGCCATAGCTAACGCCTGCGATCAGCTAGCCTTTGATCGCAATCCCATAGCCGCCGGACTTTATGCTGGCGCAGACATGGCCTTTGGTGGGGCGCTGACCGAGGAAAGCCCCGCCGATCCGCACCCCGCCGACCCAGATCACATCGTCATGGATGACGGCCTGGGGTTGCTCGCCGCACAGAAAGCGGCCGCGGATGCGCACGGCACCGCGATTGAGATAGCGGACATACAGCACTTCCTTGTCGAAACGGTCGAGCAGCACAAAGGTGCTGGGATCGGGACGGAAGGCGCGTATCTGCAACAGCTGGGCGGGTTCATAGACATTGTCCTGGACGCGAAAGGCGATGTCGTTGCTCCAGTCATAGCCGAAGGCCTGCACCATCAACCCGCCGCCCCGCCGCGCCAGCTTCAGCACCACACAGTCATCCACCACCAGCGGCATGAAGGGGCCTGGCCCCTTGCCGATGACGCGGTCGGTGCCGAACACCATCATCAAATTATCTGGCATCAGATCGTCCGGCGCCGGTAGCTGGTTGCAGCCCGGCGGCGGCGAAGGCTCACCCGCCGCGATCAAGGGGCCGGTCGGCGGCGGCGGCTGAAAATAAAGCCATGTCAGATAGCCGCCGCCCATCGCGGCCTGGATGCCAAGAATACAGCCCAGGACCCAGCCCAAGCCCACGTCCCGCAGGGTCAATTCATAGGCTGCCAGCAGACTGAGCGCGGTCGCCACCGCCAGCACCGCCGGCCCGCGCAGAGACAGCCATGAGTTGCCCGCCACAAACGCCCAGAAAAGAAGCATGCAGGCGATGACGCGAGCCACGCTGCCGATGTCGCGGCGCGAAAAGCCAAAATGTCCGGTCCCCGTCATATGTACTACATTGTATACATATGACGGGGCGGTCAAGTGTTGACGCCCGCCTTATTTTATCTACGATGTAGATGAAATGGAGTCCTCCTGATGGAGAACCTCGGCCAGTTCGAGCAGATCGTCCTCACCGCCATCCTGGCGCTGGATGACAATGCCTATGGCGTCACCATCCATGCCAAGGTCGAGGACTTGTCGCGGCCCAAAAAATCCGCGCGCGGCGCGGTCTATGCCACGCTCGACCGCATGGAGGACAAGGGGCTGATCACCTCCTGGCTGTCGGAGCCGACCAAGGAGCGCGGCGGCCGCTCGCGCCGCCACTATCGTATCGAGAAGTCCGGCGCCAAGGCCTTGCGGGAATCCGCGCGCACCGCCCAGCGCCTGATCGAGACCATCGCACAGACTCTGGGAGGCCTGGCATGGAAGCCGCCCGGCTGAACGCACCCCCCGACTGGCTGGAACGCATGGTGCTGCTGGCGATCCCACCCGCGGCGCGCGAAGGGGTGGCGGGCGATTTGTGGGAGACCTATCAAAATCCCCGCCAATATGCCGCCGAAGCGCTGCATACCGTGCCCTTTGTCATCGCCAGCCAGATGCGGCGCAACCTCAATCTTCCCGCCCTGATGCTGCAAGGCGCGCTGATTTTCATCTGCCTGGGCGGCGTGGCCACATTTGTGGCGTTGCCTGTGCTGATGCTGCGCGAGGCCTATCAGGCGACGGCGCGCCCCTGCCCCCGGCGCGCAATCCGCGAAGTGACGTTGCTGTCGTCCGGCGCGATGGTTCTGCTGTTCGTGATCATGTCCGCGCGGTTTGCCTTCCCGGTCCGCGCCGGCGTGGACCATTTCATGTGGATGAACCTGTTTCTGCTGGGCCTGCTGCTGTCGCCCTTCCTCTGCATATTCCGCGCCGTCCTCATCCTGCAAGGCGACCGCAGCACGCCCCTTGCGGCGAGCGTCCTGGCGAAGGAGGACTTGGCGCGCGACTATCGCGCTTTCCTGCAACGCGCCCTCTGCCGCAATCTGCTGGAAGCGGTGGCGCTGGCCTTCGCGGCGGTTTGCGGTTTCTTTTTCGCCTGGAACGCCCTGCTGATCGGATTGTTTGCGTTGGCGGCGATCTATCTTCTGCTGGCGGCCGCGGGGCAGCGCGCCTCGCCGACATGCGATTTTGTGTCCCTGCGGGCGCACTATCAGCGCGAATTGGCGCGCCAACAACACCTGCACCGTTTCTTGCGGTGGCTGTGGTTCTCGCCAGTCCTGGTGGCGCTCCATATCCGGCTGACCGAACAGGGTCTGGCGGCGAATAGGCCCATGACGGCCATACTGGATTGTGTTGCCGCCGCCATTCTCTGCTTCCTGGTCACAGCCCTCAATCGCGAGCATGGCGGGCGCATGCAGGAACAGATCGGATTGCTGGACCGGCTGCGTGAAAGACGTGCCGCCGGATCGCTCTAGCCCGCCCGTACGGTCAGCCGCGAGCCGCCGACACCGACAACCGTGACCTTGGCGCCGGACGCGAGCACACTGCCGCCTTCCAGCTTCGCGGCCCATTCCTTGCCGTCGACAAATACCCGCCCACGGCCATCGCGAAAATTCTCGGCCACTACGCCTTCCTGGCCGGCAAGGCGGGATCGCGTATCGTTGATGTCGCCGCCCAAAACGGCCCACGGAAAGAAGCGCCGGCCCGCCAAGGTCGTCACGATGGTGAGAAGGGCGAAGATCACCAATTGCATGGTCAGATCGAAATGATAGGCAAGGCTGCCCGCGCCCATCAGCGCCGCGCAAGCCGCGGGCCATAGCAGCCATCCCGAACCGCTCGCCACCTCCACGGCCAGCAGCGCCGCGCCGATGGCCAGCCACAGGGCAAAGGGATGTTGCAGAAGCCAATCCATCGCCAGGGCCATCGTCAGGCTCCGGACATGGGAACTGAGCCCCGCGGCGATGGCGGCGGCGTGATGGGATGGGAGCCGCCGCCGGCCACGAACTTCACAAGTTCGCCAATACCGGCAATCGAGCCGGTGATGCCGGCCATGTCGGCCGGTATGATCACCGTTCTCTGCTGCGGGCTGCGCGCCAGTTCGGCGAAGGCGTCGACATATTTCTGGGCGATGAAATAGTTGATGGCATTGACGTCGCCCTTGGCGATGGCTTCCGACACCGCCGTGGTCGCCTTGGCTTCGGCATCCGCCGAGCGCTCGCGCGCCTCGGCGTCGCGGAAGGCGGCTTCCTTGCGCCCTTCGGCTTCCAGGATCGCGGCCTGCTTGGCGCCTTCGGCCCGCGTGATGGCGGCATGACGCTCGCCATCGGCCTCGGTGATGACGGCGCGGCGCTCGCGCTCGGCCTTCATCTGGCGGGCCATGGCATTGGTGATGTCGGGCGGCGGCACCAGATCCTTGATTTCGATGCGGGTCACCTTGACGCCCCAGGGATTGGTGGCGTGATCGATGGTGGACAGCAGCCTGGTATTGATCTGGTCGCGCTGGGACAGGACCTCGTCAAGGTCCATCGAGCCCACCACGGTGCGCAGATTGGTTTGCGACAATTGGGTGATGGCGAAATTGAGATTGTCCACCCGGTAGGCCGCCTGGCCCGCATCCATCACCTGAATGAACACGATCGCATCCACGCGCACCGAGACATTGTCCTTGGTGATGACATCCTGCTGGGGCACATCCAGAACCTGTTCCATCATGTTCACCCGCCGGCCGACCGCCTCGACAAAGGGCGTCAGGAAGGCAATGCCCGGCGACAGGGTGCGGGTGTAACGGCCAAAATGCTCAATGGTATATTCGCGGCCCTGCGGCACGATCTTGATGGCGCGAAGCAGGATGATCGCGGCCAGAACGACCAGGACAAGCGCGACGATTTGCATGTTTCCCCCAAAATGCCCAAAGACTGATAGTGGATGGCCAGAACCTATCCCGGCCCCAATTCCGCTTCCATCGCAAAATCCGCTAAGCTCCCCCAAAACAGGGAGGAAGCAATGAGCGGACCCAATCGCAGGCACGCACTGGGAGCGGTGGCGGGCCTTGCCGGGCTGGCGGCTTCGTCCCGCACCCAGGCCCAAGCCCAAACTAAGGGCCGCAACAAGACTGAGAGTTTGTCAGGCTGTGCCGTGAACCTGGATACCTGGTTCAAGCAGGTGCCGTTCGAACAGCGCTTTGCCCTGGCCAAGCAGCACGGCTTCCAGTTCATCGAATATTGGACGGTCGACCGCAACAATGGCGGCGGCAAGGCTTCGGCCTGGCGCAAGCTGGCCGACGATAATGGGCTCACGGTCACCCAGTTCGCCCCCGCCTGGCCCAATTTCGCCGACCCGGCCAAACTTTCCGAGCTTGTGAAGACCACGGAGACCGCCATCGCGGACGCGCGCACGCTGGGCTGCACCCAGTTCACCGTCACCGGCCATTCGCTGATCGATGGCATGAGCCGCGAGGCCCAGCTGGCCGGTTATCTGGCGGGATTGATGCGCATCGCGCCGATGCTGGAAGCCGCCGGCATGACCGCGCTGGTCGAGCCCTTCAACCGGGTCAACCATTTGAACCATCTGCTCAACGGCTCGCAGCCGGGGCTGCCCATGGTGCGCGCCGTGAACTCGCCCAAGGTCAAGCTGCTGTGGGACTTCTATCACATGCAGTTGGAGGACGGCGACCTGATCGAGAAATTCAACGCCGGCGCCGACCAGGTCGCCCATGTCCAGATCGGCGATGTGCCGGGCCGTCACCAGCCCGGCACCGGCGAGGTCAACCATGCCAATCTGCTGCGTGCCGTGCGCGCCGCCGGCTATCGCGGCAAGATCGGGCTGGAATTCATGCCGCTGGACCAGAATGACGCCAAGGCGGTGGACGACATGCTGGCGTTGGGCGTGGGCTAGCCCGCAATCGTCACGCGTTTGGCACTGCGTTGCGCCCGGATCGACAGCTCCGCCGCCAGCAAGCACTGGGCCTGGTCCTGGGCCGTGTGAGTGCGGTTCACCACATCACCGACGAATTGCGGGCCGAAGGGCAGTGGACCATTGTTGCAGTCGATGTAGCGGGCGCGCTTGCCATCCACCAGGAACAGGTTGTTACCCTGTTTGGAGACCGCGACGTTGGCGTATTTGCGGATCTCGATATAGCCGTCGGTGCCCAGCACAAACAGCCTGCCGTCGCCCCAGGTGCCAAGACCATCAGGCGTGAACCAGTCCAGCCGCACATAACCGAAGCCCTTGTCGCCCCGCAGCATCATGTCGCCGAAATCCTGGAAATGCGGATGATCCGGATGGCGCAGATTGGCGATCTGGGCTGCGGCAACCTCAGCCTTGGTCGAGCCGGTATAGAACAGGAACTGGTCGATCTGGTGGGAGCCGATATCGCAGAGGATGCCGCCATACTGCACATCCTGCCAGAACCAATCGGGGCGCGGCGCCCCGCCGCCATTGTCGCCGGTGCGCTGGAACACCTGATGCGGCGCGATGTTGATGGTCTGGATGACCTTGCCGATAGCGCCTTGCTGAATCAGCTCTCCGGCATGGACGGCGGCGCGCACCTCCAGCCGCTCGGAATAGAGGATCGCATATTTGCGCCCCGTCTCCTGTATGGTTTTGCGCACCGCCGCCAGGTCATCCAGGGTGGTGATGCCGGGCTTGTCGGCCAGAAAATCCTTGCCCGCCCGCATCGCCCGCATGCCGATACCCGCGCGCTCATTGGCGATGTGCGACGACAGAACCAGCTGCACGGTGGGGTCGTGCAGCACCTCGTCCTGGCTGCGGGCGGGTTTGGCGCCGGGATAGCGGCGGGCGAACACCGCCAGCTTGTCGGGTTCGGAGCCCCAATAGGAAACCAGCTCGCCGCCGCCGCGCTGGATGGCGCCGATCATGCCATGAATATGGTCATGGCTGATGCCGCAGACCGCAAAGCGGATATGATGTTTGGGGGGAACTTCCGGTGCGGCCGGCAGCGTCTCGGCCTGCGCCATGCCGGGCGTCATGGCCATCGCCGCCATCAGCGCGGCGGAACCCAGACCCGCCGCCTCCAGTATCTCACGCCGCTTCTTCATGCCAAAAATCCTATTTGACGCGGCTGACCTTGTAGATCACGCCATCGACCCGCATCTCATAAAGACCCGCCGCGGAACCGTAATTGATAGTCGCCTTGTAGACTGCGGCGGGCTTGCTCCATTTCGCGCGGTTGATATCGGATTCCGCCTGTTGCCAGACATGACCATCCGGCATGGTGACGGTGAAACTGCCGTCCCGCGCGAAGCCATAGGCGGTCATCGGCATTTTCGAGGCGATCGGCTTGGTGTCGCCAAGCACGGCGCTGAGGAAACTCTCCGGTTTCTCCTTGGGTTGGGCGCGGCGCGGCGCGGCGGCCCCGCCATAAGCAGCGCTCCCATAAGCAGCACCGGGGCCCGGCACCAGCCGCGTCTGGGTCTCGGGGGCGGGAGAAAGGCCCAACAAAGAGCGCATCGGCTGCGCCGAACCGTAAAAACAATCCAGCCAGACGCGGTTGTCGGGAATGCCTTCGCAGCGCGCGGCGCCGTCCATCACCGCATCGCGCGTCGGCTCCGCCAGCGCGGGAAGCGAAACCGCCACGCAGATTGCAAAGACCAGCCCCGTGATATCGAAGAGTTTGCGCTTCATCATGACAAGGTTCCTGTGCGTGGTGTGGGATGTACAATTATACAGCGCTTGCGGCTGGCCGGATTGACTTTCAGATCGGCATTGTCGGAAAGCCAGACAAAATCAATCTTGTTCCAGGGATAGAGTATAGCCTCGCGGTCGGCGACCAGCACCGCGCCCCGGTCTAGCGCCAGCATGAACTGCTCGGCCATGTCGCGACGCTCGCCGAAGATTTCCACGCATTGCACGCTGCGGGCCTGGCTGAGAGTGAAACTCCAGCCCTGCGCCACCATGGCCGAGAAGGCGACGATAACGGCCGGGCCCCAGGCATAGATCAAGTGGTTGCGGTGGCGCGACAGCACCGCGCGTATGACGGCCCACACCGCATAGCCCAGGATGATCGCCAGGGCCGGGGTGACCAGCGTCCCCCAGGGCCATTGCTCGGAGAAGAAATAAAAGCCCGTATAGACCAGCACGAAGATCGGGCACATGGTCAGAACCGGCGGACAGACCTGTTCCCAGCCGGCGAAATATTTCGCCCCGCCCAGCACCAGCAACAAGATCAATCCCATCGCCACCATGGGCAGGAAAAACGAGCCTGCCAGCAACGCGGCCGAGACAAAATCATTGAAATCCATAAGGCCCAGCACGGCGATGCTGTTGATGGTGAGAATTTCGCCCCAGACAAACGCAACGGCCAGAACGAAAAAACACGCCGCGACGATCGAAATGTATGAACTCGGCTTGTCCAAAGTCTACCAGTTCAAAAGCCGTTGCAGATTGCCGCCCTTGACCTTGGCGATGTCGGCGGCCGGATAGCCCTTCATGTGGACATCGACGATCTTGGTCGGGCCACCGCTCCACACCACGCGCTCGGGTCCATATTCCTTGATCAGACGGCGGGTGAACGGCAGCACGCTTTCAAAATGGGGCCCGTCGCTGGCGATATAATCCAAGCCCGACAGCTTCATATAGACATTGGGCAGCCTGGCGAGTTCCAGCATGTTGGCATATTCAAACGGGTTGCCCAGCTTGGGTTCGCCCATATGGTCGATCAGCACCTTGCAGCCCGGAAACGCGCGAATGGCGTCGGCAGCCTGCAACGCATAGTTGGGACCAATATGCAGCTCGATCACCAGATCGAGCTCCACCGCCTGTTTCCACAGCGCCCGCACATAATCCGCCGCGAAGGAGTCCAGATATATCTCCTTGCCGCGATGGGCATGGAATCGTGTGGCGACGATGCGCGGCTGGCTTTTCACCAGGGCGGCAAGCTTCTTGGGCGATTCCGGATTCTTGGGATAGAACAGGCTGGTGGCCTTGAACTTGTCGGGCGCGGTGCGGCGCAGGCAATCCAGCACCAGCGCATGATCGTCGCCATAAGGTTCGGGCTGCACGAACATCGCCTTGTCGATGCCGAACGCCTTGAGATGCGCCTCATAGGGCGGCAGCGGATCGGGGGGGAGTGTACTGGTGTCGGGCTTGTAGGCGGCGTTAGGATGAAAAGGAAACTTCGCCACATTGGAACTGAACATATGCATGTTCCATTCGATCACCGGCGTATCGGCGGCAAGCGCAGGCCGCGCATGCCCCGCCAGCGCGGCCGCGCCCATCACGGTTAGAAGATCGCGGCGGTTGACCATGTTCATTTCCCATTGCTTTTGCGGATGGGCGAAGGGATACCATGCCAAGCGGATACGGGAAACATGAATAGAAATGCCCTGAATGAGCAGGCTGTCGCGCTGCACCGCAGCGGACAGTGGGCGCAAGCCGAGAGCCTGTATCTTCAGGCCCTGGCTGAGAATCCGCGCGACTTTTCCGCCCGCCACTTGCTGGGCGTGATGAAGGCGCAGTCCGGGCGCATGGACGAAGCCCTGGCCGATATCTCGCTGGCCCTGGAAATTGAGCCCGACGATCCCGAGGCGCTGCTCAACCGGGCCAATGTGCTGAAGGTGTTGAACCGCCCGCAGGAAGCCCTGGCCGGGTTCGAACGCGCCCTGACGTTAAAGCCCGGATGGCCGCAAGCCGAAAATAATCGCGCCACGGTGCTGCAGGCCCTGGGACGGTTCGAGGACGCACTGGCGGGGTATGATCGTGCGCTGGCGGCGGCGCCCGATTACGCCGAAGCCTTGAACAATCGTGGCAGCGTTTTGCAGGACCTGGGGCGTCCGGCGGAAGCCCTGGCGGCCTATGACCAGGCCTTGCGTCTGGCGCCAAAATTTGCCGCCGCCTTCAACAACCGGGGCAGCGTGTTGCTGGAGCTCAAGCGTTTCGCCGATGCGCTTTTCTGCTTCGATCGCGCGCGGGCGTTGCGCCCTGACGATGCGGAAATCCTGAACAATCGCGGCAACGCCCTGCAGGGGCTGATGCGCTATGACGAGGCGCTGGCGGCTTACGATTCTGTGCTGGCACTCAAGCCCGATTATGCCGAGGCGTTGAACAATCGCGGCGAAGCCCTTCAGCAACTCAAACGGCACGAAGAAGCGCTGGCCTCCTATGACCGGGCCCTGGCGGCGCCGGGCCATGCCCATGCCTTCGGCGGCGCCGCGATGGCGGCGCTCAATCTTTGCGATTGGAAAAGAAGTGCACAGATCGGTGCGCAGATGAAGAGCCACATCGCCGAGGGCGAACCCATCTCGCCCTGGGTGCTGCTGGGCCATAGCGGCGACGAGATGCTGCAGCGACAATGCGCCGCCGCGGTGATCCGTCGGCGTTTCCCGGCATTGCCGCCGCCGCTGGCATTCGCGCGCACCCACCGCGGCAAAATCCGCCTGGCTTATATTTCGTCGGATGTGGGTCATCACCCGGTGGCGACCCAGATCGTGCAGCTGATCGAAAGCCATGACCGCGCGCGCTTCGATGTCATCGGCGTCGGCACCAATCAGGATGACGGCAGCCCCCAACGCCGGCGCCTGGTCGCCGCCTACGACCGTTTCATAGACGCCCATCAGGTTGCGCCCCTGTCCGTCGCCGAGCAGCTGCGGGGGCTGGAGGTGGATGTGCTGGTGGACTTGAACGGCCATACCCGGGGCGATAATTTCGACATTCTGGCGCATCGCCCGGCGCCGGTGCAGGCCACCTGGCTGGGCTATGCCGGCACCACCGCCGCACCCTTCATCGATTACGTGATCGCCGACCGGATTGTCGCTCCCGATGCGCAGGCCTTTTCGGAAAAAATCGTCGCCCTGCCGGACAGTTATTTTCCCGTCGATACCACCCGCACCATCGGCAAATCTCCCACCCGCGCGCAAGCCGGATTACCGCCGGACGGCTTTGTGTTCTGTTCCTTCAACAACAATTGGAAACTGACCGAGCCGGTTTTCGCGATCTGGATGCGGTTGCTCAATTCGGTGCCCGGCAGTGTGCTCTGGCTCAAGCAGACCGGCGAAACGGCGAAGGCCAATCTGCTGCAGGCGGCAGCAGACCAAGGCGTTGCGCCGCACCGGCTGATCTTCGCTGGGCCCGCGGCCCTGGACGTTCATCTTGCCCGCCACCAATTGGCCGACCTGTTCCTGGATACCCTGCCCTACAACGCCCATGCCACCGCCTGTGACGCATTGTGGGCGGGGCTGCCGGTCTTGACTTTGCGCGGCACCGCCTTTGCCGGCCGGGTGGGCGCCAGCCTGCTGACAGCCGTGGGCCTGCCGGAACTGATTACCGAGACGCAAGAAGACTATGAAGCCTTGGCCCTGGCGCTGGCGCAGGATCGCGCCCGGCTCAGCGCCTTGCGCGAAAAGCTGGCCGCCAGCCGCGCCACCGCGCCCCTGTTCGACACCGTGCGTTTTGCCCGCAATCTGGAAGCGGCCTATGCGCAGATGCTAGCTGCCGCTGTGAAGTGAGCTTCGAATCCGGCTCACCGTCTCGGGTGAAATGGCGGGCGCCTGATTGCCCCAATTGTTGCGCACATAGGTGAGAATATTGGCCACCTGCTCATCGGTGAGACGCCAGGCAAAGCTGGGCATGCCGGGACCCGTTGGAGCCTTGGGCGTTACCGCCGCCTTGCCGCCCGCCAGTACCATACGCACCACCGTATCGGCCCGCACCTGGGCGATGTTTGCGTTGCCCGCCAGCGGCGGAAACAGCACGTTGCCCTTGCCGTCGCGGCCGTGGCAGGCCGCGCAACTGATGTCGTAGGCCACCGCGCCCGCCTTCATCTGCGCGTCCACGCCGGTGGCGCCGCCGCCATTGCCGCGTGAGGGGGGCAGATCCTTTAGATACACCGCGATCGCCTCAAGATCGGTTTCGTCCATGCGGGAGGTGGAGTTCTCCACGGCTTCCGCCATGGGGCCGGAGGCGATGGAATGGCTGCTGCGACCGGTCTGCAAATATTCCGCGATATCGGCGGTGCTCCAGGCGCCAAGCCCGGCATTACGTTCATTGGTGAGATCGGGTGCGAACCAGCCTTGCAGCGAGGTACCGGTCAGCGCAGCTCCCGTGTCGGCGCCGAAGGCATTCTTGGACGTATGGCAGGCACCACAATGCGCCAGGCCGTTCGCCAGATAGGCTCCGCGATTCCAGGCCTCGCTCTTGGCGGAATCGTGGACATGGATCTGTGGGTTGAAGAACAGCTTGTTCCAGACCCGCATCCCAAAGCGAAGATTGTAGGGAAAGCGCAGCTGGTTGACATCGACGCTGTTATTCACCGGTTTGACGGTGCGCAGATAGGACCACATGACCGCAATGCTTCGATCGCTCACATTGGCGTAATAGGGATAAGGCATGGCCGGATAGAGCCGCTTGCCGCCCGGCGCGATTCCGCGCTTCATCGCCAGAATGAAGTCTGCCCGCGTATAGTTGCCGATGCCGGTCTGCTTGTCCGGCGTAATATTGGGGGCCACCATTTTTCCGAACGGGGTCTGGAGCACGACACCGCCGGCCAGATCCTTGCCGTGACAGCCTTCGCAGTCGCCCAGGATCACCTGATATTTGCCCAGAGCCACAATCTTTTCGGCATCGATCTTTGCAGCGGCCGCGGGCACGGCAACAGCGGCAAACGCGGCAGCCAGCAACGTCGTCGAGGCGGTCAGCGAGCGTAGGCGATAGCCAGCGCGAGAAATTAAACAGGAGCGTAGGCGCGGTTCGTAGCGCCAGCGTGCGAACGAGCGGCCAATTAAAAAAGTCATGCGTGCACCAGCGCGCCGGGCGATTTGATATATTTGCCGGTGATGGCTTCGGCCGCCCAAAAGGCCAGCGCGCCGACCGTACCGGTGGGATTCATGCCGGCATTGTGGGCAAAGGCCGACGCGCCGATCACGAACACATTGGGTACGTCCCAGCTTTGCAGATATTTATTCACCGCGCTGGTTTTGGGATCATTGCCCATGATCGCGCCGCCGGTATTGTGGGTGCTCTGATAGGGCACCGAATTCCAGCCCTTCTTGAGCCGCCCCACCGCGGCGTATTTGGCGTTGAACGGCTTGGTCATCTTCTCCAACTGGTCCGACAGATAGTTCGACATGGCGACATCGTTATCGGGGAAGTCGAAGGTGACGCGCAGCAGCGGCCTGCCATGCCGGTCGGTATAGGTGGGATCGAGGTCGAGATAATTCTCCCGCACCGGATAGGACGAACCCTGTGAGCCGAAGCCCATCGAATTTTGATACCCGTCCACCGTCGCCTGTTTCCACCCCGCGCCCCAGCGCGGGCTGCCGGGCATGGTCGGGCGGTTGCTGATCGGCCGCCCGTTGGTGACCGAGCAGCCGATGCCGGCGCCACCCACGAAATTCAGCTTGGAATGATCGAAAGCGTCCCCTTGGAAATCATCGATGTGCATGCCCAGCGAACCGGCGCCGATGAAGGGATTGAAATGCTTGCCCTCGAACATCAGGCGCGCGCCGGCGCTGGTCTGGTAGCAATAGTTGCGGCCCAAGGTGCCCTTGCCCGTCGCCGGGTCATACTGGGCGCCGATCTTGGAGAGCAGCATCAGGCGCACATTCATCAGCCCATAGGCGCAGATCAGCACGATGTCGCCGGGCTGTTCATATTCCACGCCATCGGCGCCGACATAGGTGACGCTTTTGGCCATTTTGCCGTCAGGCGTGAGATTGACTTTCAGCACCTCGCATTCGGTGCGCAGCTCGAAGTTCGGCTTCTTCATCAGGACCGGCAGGATGGTGGTCTGGGCGCTGGCCTTGGAATAGTTGCCGCAGGCAAAGCGCTCGCAGAAGCCGCAATAGCTGCATTGCCCCATGCGGATGCCCAGCGGATTGACATAGGCCTGGGACAGGTTGGACGACGGAAGCGGGAATGGATGGAAACCCAGCTCCTTCATCTTCCCCGCGAACAGGGTGGAGGCATAGGGCATCTGCATCGGCGGATTGGGATATTCGCGGGTGCGTGCGCTTTCAAAGGGATTGCCGCCCGGCTGAATCTGGCCCTTGAGATTGCCCGCCTTGCCGGAAACGCCGCAGAGATATTCGAATTGGTCGAAACAATGCTCGATCTCGTTCCAGGTCGGGCCCCAGTCCTGCAATTGCAGGCCCTTGATCTTGGCCGCGCCATAACGCTGGGTGAGATGGGTTTTGATCTGAAAGTCCGACTCCCAAAAACGCCAGGTAGTGCCGTTCCAATGCACCCCCGCGCCGCCCACGCCATTGCCCGGCAGGAAGGAGCCGTAATCGCGCATCGGCAGCGCCGTCTGGCTGATGTCATTGCGCATGGTCATGGCTTCGACACTGGGCTGCAGGAACAGGTCCTTGCGCACGGCAAAGCGCAGCTCGTCCTGCATATAGGCGATGTTGAAGTCGGTGGCGGTGTCGCGCCATGGTCCGCGCTCGATCGCGACGACGTTGAGACCCGCGTCGGTCAGCTGCTGGGCCAGGATGGAGCCGGTCCAGCCCAGGCCGATGATCACCGCGTCTTTTCTGGGAAGCATCCGGGCCATTTCACACACCCCCGTAGATGGAAACGGGGCCGCGCGGATAGGGCTGGTTGTGTTTTTCGATATGGTCGCGATAGTCGTAGCGCGCGCCGGGAAAGCCGATCATCTTCCAGCTCGCCATGCCCTTGTTACCGCCATAGAGCGGATCGGCGAAAAAACCTTCCATGGTGTTCTGCAGCATCAGCTCGAAAAATTGCTTGGTGCTGAAACCCGGCTTCAACTTGAGGGCGATCTTGCCGCCGTCCAGGCCGGCCAGGACCTCGTCCTGCTGCTGCTGCGTAAGGCTGCGGAAATCTTTTTTGCTGGTGGCGTTGGTGTAATCGTTCAGCGCGCCCAGGCCCAACCGGTAGCGCCCGGCGGGCGTCAGATCGCCCTGATATCCCTGGGTGGAAAGCCCCGGCATGAACGGGCCCTTGGTGTAGAGCCGGCTGGCCTGTCCGAAGGAACCGGCAAGCTGGCGGTCGATGAAAATGGCGCAGCCGCAGTCCTTGCCGCCGGGCGACAGATGATCGCCCGGGATCAGGCGGTCGACGATGGCTTCCACGGTCGCGGCTTCGCGGGGGGTGAAAAAATACCAGCCCAGCGGATTTACCGGGCGCGGCGGCTCACCGGAAAAGGGGGACCAGGGCGACGCGCCCGATAGGGTGCGGCCAAATCCTGGGGCCGTGGCAGCCAGAACCGGAACGGCCGCAGCCGTGGCAAGCAAGCGCCGGCGGCTCAGCATGCGCAAAGTGTTGTTCATGATCCCCTTCGGCCTTCGCACCGTTCGCCCGACAAAAGGTCCACTGGACCTTTTGTGATCGGGCTCCAGGCGCTGTGGCCACCTCCCCTTTATCCGCCCCGCGCGAGGAGAGGCCGATCTCCGTTCCGCCCACGCGATTCTATTGTTCTTGGGGACGATCCTAAGCGCTGGTTTGGCCTGGATCAATTTTGCGGGCGCGAAGGCCGTGCAGGGCAATTGTATTTCTTGCGCCGAAAGACCAATGTCGCGGTATGGTGACAAGACGCCCCAAAGCCAGCCGCCTGCAGGCCGAACTGGCGCGCCGCATCCTGACACTGCTGAAAGAACAGGGCGCCCAGCCCGGCCATCACCTGGTGGAACTGGAGCTTTGCCACAGCTTTGGCGTGTCGCGCACCCCGGTCCGCGGCGCGCTGAAACTGCTGGCCGCGGACGGTATGGTGACGTCACGCGCCGGGCGCGGGTTCGTTCTGGCCAGGACACCTGCGGACAGCGACGAAGCCGCTGACGAAGATCAGGACGACCAGCGCCTGTTCGACGAACTGGCGCGGGCGCGGGCCGCGGGAAAACTGAGCGACCAGTTCAGCCAGCAGGAAGTGGTGCGCCGCTTCCATGCACCATTGGGCAGGGTGATGGCGGTGCTGCGCCAGTTGGCGGGGCTGGGCGTGGTGGAGCGCAAGGCAGGCCATGGCTGGGCCTTCATCGGCGACCCGGCGCGCATCCTGAATGAAAGCTACGCATTCCGCCGCGCCCTGGAACCGCAGATGCTGCTGCAGCCGGGATTCAAGCTGGACCGCGCCTGGGCGGAAAAAGCGCGCAGCCAGCATCAAAAACTGCGCAAGAAGCCGTGGCGCGCCGGCGACGGGGTGGGCTTTCACGCCGTCAATGCCGATTTTCACGAACAGCTGGCGCGCTGCTGCGGCAACCGCGCCATGCTCAAGGCCATCCAGCAGCAGAACCAGCTGCGCCACTTCCTGATCGGACAGCTGGATTATCCGGCCGACCAGGTGCACAGCGCGATCGACGATCATCTGGAGATTTTGGCGGCGCTGGAGGCCGGCTATGCCGACAAGGCTGCGGCGCTGATGCTGCATCACCTGACCCAGAGCGCCAGCCAGTCGCAAAAGGAAGATGTCGCCTAGTAAATATCGCGCCGGTACAAACCATCTTGCGTCATCCGGTCGAGACTTTCCTCGCCCAGAATAGCAACCAGCGCATCCTGCACCCCCGCCGCCATGGCAAGCCCGCCGCACACCAATATGGACGCGCTGCGTTCGCGCACCCAGCGTCCGATCTCGGCGCCCTGCTCCGCCACCAGATGCTGGACATATTTCTTAGGGACAGCATCGCGCGAGAACACCAGATCGGTCCGGGCCAGAGTGCCGTCCGCCTGCCACGCCTTGAGATCATCGCCATAAAACAGGTCGGCGGCGCGGGTGCGTTCGCCGAACAGCAGCCAGGCATCGCCCAGCTTTTTCTGTTGGCGATAAAAAAGATGCGCGCGCAAGCCCGCAATGCCGGTGCCCGCCCCGATCAATAGCTGTGGGCCGTCATTCGGGGGATGAAAATTGGGATTGGGGCGCAGGCGCAGCTTGACCACGCCGCCAATGGTGCAACCCTGCGTCAGCCAGCCCGAGCCCAGCCCAAGGCTGCCGTCATCCTTCACCGCCTTGCGCACCAAGAGTTCCATGCGGCCCTGGTCCGGCAGCGAGGCGATGGAGAATTCGCGGGTGGCAAAAGATTCCAGCCGGTCCACCAGCCATTGCAGGGCGATGCCTTCGACTTCATGCGGCTGCGGCAGGCGCGAATGGGCGATGATGTCGCGCAAAAAGCTCCATTGCCCGCGCCAGCGAAAGCTCAAGCCGCCGTCCAGCTCATGCCGCGCCAGGAATGCGGTGACGGACTCCTCGCTGTTGCGCGGCCAGATTTCCGCAATGTCGCCCGCCGTCCAGTTCAGCTGAGCCGTATCCTTTGGCACCAAGCCCAGATGCCAGGCCTCGCCGCCCGGACTGCCGGGATTGAGCAGCCGACGTTCGTCCAGCAGCCAGTCCCGCGGCGGGCCTGGCATCAGGGCCTCGGCCGAGGTTTGCGCCCCCAGCCGGTTCAATTGCTCGCTCCATTTTGTCATGGCGGCGACATCGTCATCGCCATTCACGCACACGACATCGAACAGGCGGCGCGCCTTGGCTGCCGCCAGCCAGCGGTCAAGGCCGCGGCCAAAGCCGCAGAAGGTGGCGTCATATTTCATATCCCCCAGCGCCAGCACGGCATAGGACAGAGTTTTGAGCGCCGGGGTCTGCGCCATCTGCTTGCGGACGAAGGCACGTGCGGAATCGGGCGCCTCGCCCGCGCCATAGGTACTGGTGACCACCAGCAAGGTGCCGGCCTCGGCAATTTCCGTAACGCTCAAGGCGCCCAGCGGCGCAACCCGCACCACGCGATCTTTACCGGCCACCAGCGCATTGGCGCTCAGCCAGGCGATGCGCTCGGCGGCTCCGGTCTGGCTGGCAAAAGCGACCAGGATTTTGCCGCCGGATCCGGAACGGTTGCGAAACAGGGAAGCAAAGACCATGTGGGCGCACTAGCACGGGCGCAAAGCCCGCGCAAACCCCGGTTTTGCGCAAGTTCCTGGGCGTGGGCAAGCGTTCCTGCGGCCCGGCCCGATGTTCAAAATGCTGATATTGAATCGGCCGTGGCTGCGCCGTGCGCGAAACGCGATATCTGTGACAGGCCTGGGGAAAACCGGCATTACTTAAAAAGCTGCTGAATATTTTTACACACGATTAAGCGGTTATTTCCTAGGCTTCGCGCGCTTGGGCGGCCAAACACAGGAGCCGCCGATGAAATACGACACAGACAAGCATGCGGGCCGGATCGCCAATGATGGCGAGTTGATATTGCCCGATCTTCCCCCCATCGACACCGTGCGATGGTTCGCCGGCCGCAAGGCGCGCGTGGTTGCCGCGGTGCAGGCCGGCGCGCTCAGCGTATCGCAGGCTTGCCGCCGCTATGGCCTCTCGCCGGAGGAGTTGCGCGAATGGGAACGGCGCTATGAATCCGGAGAGTTGGGAAGGCCGCGCTTTGTCGCGCGACCGCGCCGGCTGCACTGAAAGTCAGCCGCCGATCGCGGCCAGCACGCCGCTTTCGGTCAATATCTGCGGCAGGATGACAGGCTTGGCCGCGCCGGGCGCGTAATAGAGGTAGAGCGGCACCCCGGAGCGGCCATTGTCCTTCAACAGCGCGGTGATTTGCGGATTCTGGTTGGTCCAGTCGGCCACCAGATAGACGACATTCTTTGCCGCGAAGGCACTCTTGATGCTGCCCTGCGACAGCACCGCATCCTCATTGACCAGACAGGTGATGCACCAGGCGGCGGTGGCGTCGACGAAGACGGGGCGGTTCGACGCGCGCAAGGCGGCGAGCCTGGCGGCGCTATAGGGCTCGCCCATTTTCGTGCTCTGAACGGGGGCGCTAGTTGCCGCATCACGCAGCAGGCTGATGCCATAAAGGCCGAATGCCAGAACCAGCAGCGCCAATAGCGCGCCAATGCCGCGCCCGCGCGCCGACAGATCGCGCGTCACGCTCCACAGCCAGGCACCCAGCGCCAGCGCGATCATCGCAGCCAGAACCAGCGCTACGCCGCGCGGACCTGCTTCCTGCGCCAGCACCCACACCAGCCAGGCGGCGGCGGCATACATGGGAAAGGCCAGGAACTGTTTGAAGGTCAGCATCCATGCGCCGGGCTTGGGAATGAAGGCCAGCGCCCTGGGCCAGATACCCAAGAGCAGGAAGGGAAGCGCAAAGCCCAGGCCCAGCGACACAAATACCAGCAGCGCCAGCGGTGCGCTTAAGGCCAGAGCAAACCCCAGAGCCGCCGCCATGAAGGGTGCCGTGCAAGGCGCGGCCACCGCCACCGCCAGCACGCCGGTGAAGAAGGCACCCGTCAGGCCGCCGCGGCCGGCCAGACTTTCGCCCGCCGTGACACTGCCGACCTCAAACAGGCCCGAGAGATTGAGCCCCACCGCAAACACCAGCAGCGCGAACCCCGCCACCGCGATGGGCGATTGCAACTGAAAGCCCCAGCCGATTTCCTGCCCCCCTGCGCGCAAGGCGACGATGGCCAGACCCAGAACCGCAAAGGAGAGCACCGCACCAGCGGCATAGGCGAAGCTTTCGCCGCGGCCCTGCTCTCCATGACGTGCCACCGACAGCGCCTTCATCGCCAGGATGGGCAGCACGCAGGGCATGACATTGAGGATCACCCCGCCGAGAAAGGCGAACAGCATCGCCAGCCACAGGGTCAGATCGCCGCTTGCGGCCGCGTTGAATTCGGCCGGCGGCACCGGGCCGGGCGCAGCACTGACTTCCAGCGCCTGGACCGAGCCATCGCTGGAGGTGAGCACCAGCAAGCCTTGCAGCAGCCCGCCCACTTTCGCGCCCGGGGTCAGGCGCAGCACCAAACCATCCTTGGCATAGCCCACCAATTGCGGCGCGGCGTTCTTGATCATGCCGCCGGCGGCGGGGAAAAAATCGGCGGAGGTGGGGTGCGCGGCGGCCAGGGACGGCGCGGCGACATAGAGATCGAGGGTGTTGCCCAATGCATAATTCAGTTTCCAGGGCGAAGCGACCGGCAACAGCGCGCGCGCCGCTGCGAAGTCCTTGGCCACCGCCGGATCGGGCTGTTGGGGTCCGACCTGCAAGGTCAAACTCAGGACGGCGTCTTCGGGAATGCAGATTTTCTCGCACACCAGCCAGCTGACGGCAGCCTTGATCGTCACCGAGCCCTTGGCATCGGCGGGCGCTGTGAGCGTGGTCAAGAGCCAGGGCGTGCCCTCATAGCCATAGTCCATCAGCGGCCCGACCGGCAGCCGCTTGGGCCGCGGCCATTGGATGGCGCCGGCTTTCCAGCCCGGCGGCAGGGTCCACCCAATTTCGGTGGGGGCGCCGGCGTCGCCCGGATTTTTCCAATAAGTGTGCCAATGGGGCGCGATCTTTTCTTCCAGCGCCACCGTGATGCCGGCGCCGGGGGCGACAGCCTTGTCCTCGGCCACCAGCCGGGCATGCACCTTGGGCTGCGCGTCTTGCGCGAAGGCAGGCGTTGCCGCCAGCAGTAGAACCAAAGAAAGAAGAATACGCTTCATGCCCCTGCCCTATAGACCGTTAGCATGCTATTCGCCAGTTCGAGCAAATAGTTACAGGACAGAGATGCGGATAACGGGCGGAAAGTTGGGGGGGCGGCGGCTGATCACGCCCGATGACATAAGCGTGCGCCCGACCTCCGACCGCACCCGCCAGGCGATTTTCAACATCCTGCGGCACAGGGACTTCGGCATCGGCTTTTCGCTGGAAGGGTCGGCGGTAGCGGACCTGTTCGCAGGCACCGGCGCGCTGGGGATCGAGGCGCTAAGCCAGGGGGCGCGCTGGTGCCTGCTGGTGGATGACAGCGCCGACAGCCGCGCCATCCAGCGCGAAAATATCGAGGCGCTGGGCCTGACCGGGGCGACGCGCATCTGGCGGCGCGACGCATGCGACCTGGGGCCGATCTCGCCCAGCGCGGGTGGGCCGTTCAACCTGGTGTTTCTCGATCCGCCCTACCGCAAGGACCTGATCCCCAAGGCGTTGGCCAGTTTGACGGACTGCGGCTGGCTGGCCGACCGCGCCCTGCTGGTGGCGGAGACCAATACCAGCGAAGCATTCGATGCGCCCGGCTTCACCCTGCTGGACGAACGCGACTATGGCGAGACGCGGATACGGTTTCTGACGGTGAGCCGCCAGCGCGCGTAGCGCGTGAGCATGTCCAGTGGACATGCGAAAGGCGGCGAACGGTCGATAGCGACAGCGTATCGACGGCTTGGGCGAGCGGCCGTCGGACAGTTCGCCGCGCCGCTGATCTCTCCTGTCTACGGACCTGGCTTCACACGGCTACGATTTATCCCGCTTGGCTATGATCTGGAACAGTGGATTGGGTGTGGGCTCGGCCACTTTCACAAGCGTGTTGCAGTCGCGGTGCTGGAATAGTTCAGATTGCCCCCGCACCTTGAGCATGGTGTCGGAAACATAGCTCCAGCTTCCATCTTCGTTGAAGGTGATCTCGAGGCTGTAGGCGTCGGTGCGAAAGGCATATTCCAGAAACGCGGTGGAAGAGATGCCATAGTCGGTCTGGCCGCGCCTGGCGCTCACGGTCAGGCTTGTGGCATCGGGGCTTGCCTGCCCGGACGCAAGCGCCACCTGGCCGCGCGGGATGGCCAGCGATTGCAGCACCAGCCCCGTCGCCGGCTCCCACAGCCAATAGCCGACCTGGTCGTGGAAGGTGGTGTCTTCGTCTTCTGTCAGGATATGGACGTGATAACGCAAGCCATAGAACAGCTGCGGTCCGTTGGCCTGGGGATCGATCGGCTGCATGTCAATGCGTTCGAGATATTCCCGGCGCTCCGGACCTTCCGCCTTGGGATTGACGTCAACACCCTTGCGGCCCTCCCAGGTGCCCGCCAACCGGCGCAAGGGCCCGAGATTGGCTAGGGTGTCCGGATCGACGTCTTGCGGCTCGGTGAAGATGTCGTCGGGGAAAGGGTTCATCGTTGATCTCGCATGTGTGTTGAACCCTAACGCCGCCCGAACAATTTCTCGATATCCGCAAGCTTGAGCTCGACATAGGTCGGGCGGCCGTGATTGCACTGGCCGGAATGGGACGTGGCCTCCATCTCGCGCAGCAGGGCGTTCATCTCTTCCGCATTGAGGCGCCGCCCGGCGCGCACGCTCATGTGACAGGCAAGCGTGCCGGAAACCTCTTCCAGCCGTTCTTTCAGCGACAGGGCATTGCCGGTTTCGGCAATCTCGTCCGCCAGGTCGCGCACCAGGCCCTTGACGTCCAGCTTGCCCAGCATGGCGGGGACTTCGCGCACCATCACCGCGTCGGGCCCGAAGGCCTCGATCACCAGGCCCAGTTCAGCCAGCTCGCCCGCGCGCGCCGTCACGCGGGTGACTTCCGACGGGTCGAGCTCCACCACTTCGGGAATCAGCAAGGGCTGGCGCGTCACCCCGCCATTGGCCAGCGCCTTTTTCATCCGCTCATAGACCAGACGTTCATGGGCGGCATGCTGGTCCACGATCACGATGCCGTCCTCGGTCTGGGCCACGACATAGGTTTCGTGCAACTGGGCGCGGGC
This sequence comes from Alphaproteobacteria bacterium, assembly GCA_025361185.1. Taxonomy (GTDB): domain Bacteria; phylum Pseudomonadota; class Alphaproteobacteria; order Micropepsales; family Micropepsaceae; genus Rhizomicrobium. The sequence continues at coordinate 33,532 of JANYAR010000143.1, forward strand.
GACGCCGAGTTGATAGTTGGGCGCATCGGGCACGGCCTCTTCCACCCGCGCCGATGCCTCGAACATCGCCGGCGCCGGCTCGCGCAGCACGGCAAAGCTGTTGGCGGAGGGATAGGGATAGGGCGCCTGGCGCTGGAACGCCGCCCCACTTCTAAATGAGTCCAGGGCCGCATCCGCTACGGTGGTGGAGGCGCGATGACCGCTGCCCGCCAACGCCTGCTTCAGCGCGCCCACAATCAGCCCGCGCACCAGACCGGCGTCGCGGAAACGCACTTCTGTCTTGGCGGGATGGACATTCACATCCACGAAGGCGGGATCGCAGTCCAGGAACAGCGCCAGCGCGGGATGGCGGTCGCGCGCCAGGAAATCGGCATAGGCGCCGCGCACCGCCCCCACCAACAGCTTATCGCGCACCGGGCGGCCATTGACGAACAGAAACTGCATAGCGGCATTGGCGCGGTTGTAGGTGGGAAGCCCGGCATAGCCCGACAGCGACACCCCTTCGCGCGCCGCTTCCACGCGGGCGGCATTATCGCCGAAGTCACGGCCCATGATGCGGGCCAGGCGGGGAAGCCGCCCGTCCATAAGATCAGGTTCCGCGGGAAGATCGATCGCCTTGCGTCCGTCCAGGGTAAGCGTAAAGCCGATATCGGGCCGCGCCATCGCCAGCCGTTTGACCATGTCGGTGATGGCGAGGTCTTCCGAACGGGTGGATTTGAGAAATTTCAGCCTTGCCGGAGTGGCGTAAAACAATTCACGCACTTGCGCGCGGGTGCCGTGCTGGCCGCGCGCCAGAAAGGCGGCGGGGCGCGGACCTTCGATCCTGCCGCCATCCACTGCGATCTCCGCCGCCTCGCCATCCGCCGTGCGGCTGGTCAGGTTCAGCCGCGCCACCGCGCCGATCGAGGGCAACGCCTCACCGCGAAAGCCCATGGTGACGATATGGGAGAGATCGTCCTCACCGCCCGACACCGGCAGCTTGGAAGTGGCATGGCGCTCGATGGCCAGCTTCAGATCGTCGGCCGACATGCCGATGCCGTCATCCTCGACCAACAGCAGGTCGGCGCCGCCGTTTGAGGCGGCGATATCGATGCGGGTGGCGCCCGCATCGATGGCATTCTCCACCAGTTCCTTGATCGCGGCGGCAGGCCGCTCGACGACTTCACCGGCGGCGATGCGGTTGACGGTGCCTTCGGAGAGCCGCCGGATCGGCATTATTTTTCGGCCAGATACTGGCGGGCCAAAACTTTGCCCTCTTCGACCCCAGGCTGGTCGAAAGGATCTACATTCATCAATTTCCCCATCAGGATGGTCTCCAGCATGAAGTGCATCATCAGCGCGCCCATATGGAATTCATCCACTTTTGGCAGATGAATCCGGCGCACCGGACGGCCATTCTTGAACAGGGTCTGGGCGGTGGCACGGGCTTCCGCATCGACCAGATCGCCCAGCTTTTTTCCGGCCAGGTAATTCAGGCCCAACGCCTTGGCGCGCACGCGCGGCACTGACGGTCCCTTGCCCTTGGCGTCCACCGTCATCAGGGTGAACAAAGCGGTGGGCGGGCCATCGCGGAACAATTGCAGCTGACTGTGCTGGTCCACCGGTCCCAGCGCCGACACCGGCGTGGAGCCCTGCCCATCCTTGCCCAGGCTCTCGGCCCAGAGCTGGCGCCACCAGCCGCCGAACACGGCCAGATCATCGGTATAGGGCCACAGGACGGTGGTCGCCAGCTTGCCTTGCGCCGCCAGCGCATAGTGCAGCGCCGCGCCCGCAACCGCCGGGGCATCGGCAGGAGACTTGGCGTTCAGCACCTGGTCGAGCGCCCCTTGTGCGCCCGCACGCAGCTGCTTGAAATTCAGGCCCATGGTCAGGCCGGGCAGCGCGCCCACCATGGTGAGCACCGAATAACGTCCGCCCACACCCAGCGGATGATCCAGTTTCACCGCACCGATACTGTCCGCGAAATCGGCGAGCGCGCTTTTGTGCGGCTCGGTGATGATGGTGAAATGCTTTTTGAGGGATTTCACGCCCAGCTTTTCCAGCGCGTCCACCGCGGTCAGCACCTGCATCAGGGTTTCGGCGGTGCCGCCGGATTTGGAGATGGCGATGAAATGCGTCTTTTTAAGATCGAAGCGCTTGAGGGATTTCGCCCAATGGAAGGGATCGGGATTGTCGTGAAATTCGACAAAGGGCCTGGGTACCTTGCGCAGCGCCGTCAGCGCCTGCCCGCCCAGGCTGGAGCCGCCGATGCCCACCACCACCACCGTGGCAAAACCCTTGAGCGCTGCCGCCTGTTTGGCCGCGGCGCGCAGGTCATCGTTGCGCGCCGGTATGCCCACAAGCTCGAGCGCCTTGCGCGCATATTGCTGGCGCAACCAATCCAGCGCGCCGGCGCTCTTGGCCAGGGCCTGATCATAGGCGGTGCGCGGCGGCGCGCCCTTGCCGGACAAAGCAAGTTCGAGATCGATCTTAAAGGGAGCGGATTGGGTCATGAGCTAACTCTAACAGAGGGGTTTGCGAACCCGCCTCCCCGCCTGCAACCATCAACAGGTCTTAGGGCTTTTTGGCGGATTTGGGCGCCGGTGACTGGTTTTCCGGGGACTTATCGACCGTCTTTGACGGCTGCGTGACACCCGGTACAGGCGCGGTGGCCGGAGCCGTCACGGGCGCACCCGGGGGAAGGGTCGCCGGGCGCATCGCGGGACGCGAAACAGTGGGGGCGCCCTCCACCGGGCTGCCGCCAATGACCACGGTCAGGCGCGCGGGATCGTATAGGCGTCTGGCCACGCGTTTGACGTCCGCCAAACTCACCGCCTGGATCAGGGAATTGCGGCGGGCGACATAGCCGATATCCAGATTCTGCCGCTGAAAGGTGCCGAGCTGGGCCGCCGTGCCGCTGTTGGAGGCGAAGGCCAGCGGGAAACTTCCGGTGAGATAGGTCTTGGCGTCGTCCAGTTCCTGCTGGGTGGGGCCGTTCTTGGCGAATTCACTCAGCGCATCCTTCACCACCTGCACGGTCTGGCGAATGGCGTTGGCGCGGGTCGCAACCGAGCCCTGCATCACCGCCGCCTTGTTATAGGCGGTGAGCGAGGTGGAGATGCCATAGGTCAAGCCGCGCTTGACCCGCACCTCGCCCATCAGGCGCGAGGAAAAATCGCCGCCGCCCAGAATATAATTGGCGACATAGCCGGGAATGAAATCGGGGTCCTGGCGCATGATGCCCGGCAATCCGAAAGCCGCGGTCGGCTGCGGCACCGGCAGCGCGATGACATGGATGCCGGGCGCGCCCAGCCGGCCGACATTGGGCAATGGGGGCGGACTTCCGCCCGACACCGGCAGGAAGGTTTCGCCCAAAAGCTTGGTCAGCGTGGGCGCGGTGATGTCGCCGGCAACGGCCACCTTCAGTCCGCTCTTCACCCAGTGGCCGCGTGCGAAGTTGCGCAAGTCCGCGGGCGTGACCGAAGAAATGCTGGCAATCTCGCCGCTGACGGGATGGGCATAGGCGTGACCGCCAAAAAATTCGCGCATGAAGCCGCGCGCCGCCAGGCGCTGGGGCTCGGCCTGATCCTGCTCAAGCGACTGGATGATCTGAGCCCGCACCTTTTGGATTGCTTCATTCTCGAAGCGCGGACGGGTCAGCGCCAATTGCAGCAGATGCATCGCTTCGGGCGCATTCTCCTTCAGAGTGGAAATGGAGATCACCAGATAGTCGCGTTCGGCCCGCGCGCTGAAGGCAATGGCGCGGTTGGCCAGGGCTTCGTGGAAGGATTTGGAATCCAGTCCCCCCGCACCCTCATCGATCATGGCGCCGGCAAAGGCGGCCAGTCCCGCCTTGCCGGCCGGGTCATAGGCGGAGCCCGCCGGCAGTGAGATATTGAACGAGATGATAGGAACGGTGTGGTCCTCGGCGAACCAGACTTCGGCCTTCTTGCCCAGATCGATGTTCTGGATATTGGCGGCCCGCGCCGGGACCGGCGCAATCAAAATAAGCACGGGGGCCGCCACGAGCAGAATCAGCGCGAAGGCTGCAAGAAGGCGCTTCATTTGCCGCCTCCCGGAATGAGATAGGCGGTGACGGCATCCTTGCGCGACAGCGATCCAGCCGCCTTGCGCACGCCTTCCGCGCTCACGCCGCGAATGCGCGCGGGCCATTTGTTCACATCGTCCACCGTCAGCCCGATGACCAGGGCCTGACCATAGGCGGATGCCAGCGCGAACTGGCTGTCGCGGCGATAGGTGACGCTGGCGATCAACTCGGTCTTGGCACGGCCCAGATCGCTGTCGCGCGGCAGCGCCAGGGTGTTGACGCCCAGCACCTGATCCACCGCCTTTTCCAAGGCTTCCAGGCTCACGCCGGGGCGTGGCACGGCGTAGACGGAGAATTCGCCCGCATCGCGGACATTGCCGTCGTAACTGGCGCCGGCATCGGTGGCGAGCTTCTTCTGCTCCACCAGCACCCGGTACAGGATGGAGGTCTGATCGCCTCCCAGAAGCTGGGCATAGGTCTCAAGGCTTTCGGCCTGGCCGGGCGCGCCTTGCGCGTAGGAGGGCACGCGATAGATGCGGCTGAAAATCGGCACGCGCGCATCGCCGCGCACGATCGTCATGCGGGTTTCGGCCAGGCGCGGCGGCTCGGTGAATTCGGCGCGGGGCGAAAGCTCGCGGGCCGCGACATTGCCATAAGCCTCCTGCGCCATCTTGCGCACGTCTTCGGGCGTCACGTCGCCGGCGATCACAAGGATGGCGTTGTTGGGCGAATAATGATGGTCGTAGAAGTCCTGGGCCGACACGCGGTCGATGCGGCGCACCTCATCGGACCAGCCGATCACCGGACGGCCGTAAGGGTGAGACAGATGCAGGGCTGCGTGCATCTGCTCGTTCATCAGGGACTGAGGTTCATTGTCCACCCGCATGCGGCGCTCTTCCAGCACCACATCGCGTTCCGGCCCGACATGGGAATCGGACAGGTCCAGATTGGCGAGGCGATCGGCTTCCAGCTTCATCGCCAGTGGCAGCCGGTCCGTGGCGATCTGCTCATAGAAGGCCGTATAGTCGTGATCGGTGAAGGCGTTGGTTTCGCCGCCATTCTTGGCAATCGTCTGCGAGAAGGCGTCATCGGGCACCTGTTTGGTGCCGCGGAACATCATATGTTCAAAGAAATGCGCCAGGCCCGAGATGCCCGGCGGATCGTCCACCGCGCCCACCTTGAACCACAGCATCTGGGTGGCGACGGGGGCCCGGTGATCGGGGATCACCAGCACCTGCATGCCGTTGGCCAGCGCGAACTGGAAGGTGCTGTTGCCGGTCTGGCGCGGATTGACCGGCGCGGGCTGGGACAGCTTGGCCCGGTTGGCGCTCTTGTCGGGCTGCGCGGCCGCGGCCGCGCCCGCGCACAGCGCGGCGGCAACGCAAAGTGTGCGAAAAAGAACGCGCCTAGAACCAGTCAAACCAGCCGCCGCTCTTTTCTTTCTTCTTGGGAGCCACCTTGGTACCCTTGGCGACTTCGGCGTCGGCATTGACCGGCTTTCCCGTGTTGGGCGTGGCCGCGCTGCTCAGGATGCGGTCGGTGAAGCTGCGATCGGCATTCTGGATTGCGGCACGTTGATCGGCGTTCAGCCGGGCACGGATGGCGGGATCGCTGTTCTGCGCCTTGGAGTTGGCGAGCAGCATCCGCTCGCCCGGCGTGAAGTTGCCCCGCATGCCATTGGCCACAGTCTGGGGGTCGGCGTTGCTGAACAGCGCGATTTCCGCATTGGTGGAGGGATCGCGGGTGTTGGAGGGCGGCGCACCGGGGGTCGGCGGGCGCAGATTGAAGTCGGGTGGGATGACCAGCGGCGCCTTGGTGGTGACGGCGAATTCGTCAGGCGACTTCTTTTGCAGCCCCGCCGCGTCGCGCATCGACTCGCACCCCGTGAGCGCCATCGCACACAGGCCTATGACCGGCACCGCTTTCAACATTCTCATCTCAAACCTCGTTCGACGTCGGCGGATGCTCGGGCTTGAGCACATCGTAAAGTATCGCGATGGCGCCCAGCGTAATCGCCACATCGGCTATGTTGAAAATATACCAGTCATAGCCGAAGGCGTAAAAGTGGAAAAAATCCGCCACCTTGCCGTAGACCAGCCGGTCCACCAGGTTGTTGCCCAGCGCCCCGCCGATAATCAGCCCATAGCCGATGGCCAGGGCCCAGCTGGTCGAACGCCACAAAAGCCAGCCCAAAACCACCACCGCCACCACGGACAGGGCGATCAGCAAGGCGGTTCCCAGCCCCGAGGCCGGAAACAGGCCGTAGGAAATGCCGGGGTTCCACACCATCACCAGGTTAAAAAACGGCAACACCGGCACCGCCGCCCCCGGGGGCATATGGGCGAAACCCGCGCCATAGAGCAGGAACAGCTTGGAACCCTGGTCGGCCACCAGCGCCAGGGCCGCGGCGACCAGGCCGACCTCGCGCGGCTGCAATCCCTTGCGCGACGTCATGCCGGCACCAATGCCGCGACGGCGCCGGTGCAGCGGTCGCACAAGTGCGGATTTCGACCGATCACCTCTCGGAGGACGCGCCAGCAACGGTCACATTTCTCTCCATCTGCCTTTTTTACCACAACTGAGACACCTTGCACGTCTGGCAAGCTGAAGGCTCCAGGCGGGGCATTGCTGAAAACATCGGTCGCAAATGAGGACGTAATTGCGATGTCTTGAGCGGGAAATTTATCAAGCTCCGGCCAATCGCTTAAGTTGAGATAAGCAGTGGGGAATGCCTCAAGGCTTGAGCCAACGGTTTTTGCAGCACGTTCGATCTCCACCGCGCCGGTAACAACCCGCCTAAAAACACGAATACGTTTCCATTTTTCGATAAGCGCGGGATTTTCCCACTCCTTAGGCACAGCAAAAAAGTCTTGCAAGTGTACACTTTCATCCGTGCCGAAGCGTGTGGTCCACACTTCTTCCATGGTAAAACAGAGGATGGGCGCATACCAAGTTACGATGCATTTGAAGATGTAATCCATGACCGTACGCGCACCTGCTCTGCGCGGCTCGCTTTTGCTGTCGCAGTAAAGAGAGTCTTTGCGAATATCGAAATAGAAGGCGGAGAGGTCGTTGGTGCAGAAATTGAACAGGGCGGAGTTCACAAGACCGAAATCAAAAGCCTCATAAGCCTTGCGTACGATGGCGTCGAGTTCTGCCAACCGGGCCAGCATATAGCGCTCCAGCTCCTGCATTTTATCAGGCCCGATGCGTTCCTTCTCGTCGAACCCCGACAGGTTGGCCAGCATGAAGCGTATGGTGTTGCGAAGGCGGCGATAGGCCTCGACATTGGCCTTGATGATGTCGTCGCCGATGCGCAGGTCTTCGGTGAAGTCCGATGAGGCGGCCCACAGGCGCAGAATTTCCGCGCCGTTCTTTTCCGCGATCACCTGCGGCGCCAATGTGTTGCCCAAGCTCTTGGACATCTTGCGGCCCTCCTTGTCGAGGACGAAGCCGTGGGTCAGGACACCCTTGTAAGGCGCATGGCCGGTGGTGCCGACGCTTTCCAGCAGCGAGGACTGGAACCAGCCGCGATGCTGGTCGGAGCCTTCCAGATACAGGTCAGCGCGCTCCGCTTTGGGCCAGTTGGGATCGATCGGCTTTTCCACCACAAAGACATGGGTGGAGCCGGAGTCGAACCAGACATCCAGAATGTCGGTGATCTGCTCATAGTCGTCCGGATTGCGGCCCTCGCCCAAAAAGCGCGATGGCGGCGAAGTAAACCAGGCATCGGCGCCCTCGGCCTCAAATGCTTGTTCAATGCGGCGGAAGACGTCCTTGTCGTTCAACACCAGGCCGGATTTCTTGTCGACAAAAATCGCCAGCGGCACGCCCCAGGCGCGCTGGCGCGACAACACCCAATCAGGACGCCCCTCCACCATCGCGCCGATGCGGTTTTGGCCGCGCGGCGGATACCATTTGGTTTCGCCGATCGCGGTCATGGCGAGCTGGCGCAGGGTCTGGCCGTTCATAAATGGTTTGTCGATAGCGACAAACCATTGCGGCGTGGCGCGGAAAATGACGGGAGCCTTCGACCGCCACGAATGCGGATAGGAATGGCGCAAGGTGCCCTTGGCGAGCAGCTTGCCATGGGCGATCAGTTCCTTGATCACCGCGCCATTGGCGTCACCGTCCTTGCCTTCGGGGGTGAGAATGCGCTTGCCCGCGAAGGCCGGCACATGGGGCGCATAGGAGCCGTCGGGCTGCACCAGGTTGAACGCGTCGGGATTCTTGGCCGGGTAGTCGCGGTCCATGCCCAGCATCAGCTCGAAATCGTCCTCGCCATGGCCAGGCGCGTTGTGGACAAAGCCGGTGCCGGTGTCGGCGGTGACGAAACCCGCGGGCAGCACCGGCACGGTGAAGTCATAACCGACGCTGCGCAATGGGTGAACTGCAACTAAAGATTCCAATTCTTTAGTCGTCACGGCTCGTATGCGACTCAGCATCATCTTGGCATGCTTGGCCACCTGCTCAGCCAGTGTGTCGGCCAGTAATAGTTTCTCCCCGACTCGCGCCAAGCTACCGTCAGCAGCATCGGCGATCTGGTAAAGGCCGTAAGAAATCTCCGGCGAAAAGGCGATGGCGCGGTTACCGGGAATGGTCCAGGGCGTGGTGGTCCAGATCACGATGAAGGTATGCGCCAAATCTGGCTTGCTTGAATGCTCCAGTGCAAGCGCCAAGTGCTCATTCGCCCTATGTTCCCTAGTGAACGCGATAGGGAATTTCACATAAATCGTCGGCGACTGTTTCTCGTGATACTCGACCTCGGCATCGGCCAGCGCGGTCTTTTCCACCGGCGACCACATCACCGGGCGGAAGCCGCGATAGAGCAGGCCGTTCTCCACGAACTTCATCGCCTCGCGCGCGATCACCGCTTCGGCCTTGAAGTTCATGGTGGTGTAGGGATGCTCGAAATCACCGATCTGGCCCAGGCGCTTGATCTGTTCACGCTGGATATTCAGCCAGTGGCTGGCGAACTTGCGGCATTCCCGCCGCAGCACATCCTTGGCGATGTCATCCTTGGCCTTGCCCTCTTCGCGGAATTTCTCTTCCACCTTCCATTCGATGGGAAGGCCGTGACAGTCCCAGCCCGGCACATAGGGCGCGTCCTTGCCCAGCATGCCCTGGCTGCGCACCACGAAATCTTTCAGGATGTGGTTGAGCCCGGTGCCGGAATGAATATCGCCGTTCGCATAGATCGGGCCGTCATGGAGAATGAACTGGGGTCTCTTTTTTCCCGCTTCTTCTTGGGCCTTGGCGCGGGCCCGCAGCTTGCCGTAGAGGTCGATCTCCGCCCAGCGCGCCAGCCATTTGGGCTCGGCTTCCGGCAGCCCCGCCTTCATGGGGAAATCGGTGGCGGGCAGGAACATCGTCGCCCGGTAATCCGGGGATTCGGCGGGTTTTTCGGGCTTTTCAGACATGGGCCGACGCTTCTAACAGGGGGGCGTCGGGGCGTCCAGCTAAGCCGGTTTCGCCAGGATTTTCCGCGCCTTGGCGGCATCGGTGGTGATCTGATCGATCAGGGCCTGCAGGCTGGGGAACTTGGCTTCGGGCCGGATGTACTCGATCAATTCGACCGACAGATATTTGCCGTACAGATCGCCGTCGAAGTCGAACAGGTGGGTTTCCAGCAGCGGGACATTCACCTGGTACATCGGACGGATGCCGAAATTGGCGACGCCGTCATGACGCGCGACCACATGGTCGCCATCCAGAATGGCGACCCGCACGGCATAGACCCCGAAGGCCGGCGCCAGGCAGTGGCCCAGATGCATGTTGGCGGTGGGAAAGCCCATGGTGCGGCCGCGCGCATCGCCATGCTCGACCCGGGCCTCAACGACCCAGGGATGACCCAGCAGCCGCGCCGCCTCTTCCGGCTTGGCCTGTTTCAGCAATTGGCGGATCAAGGTGGAGGAAATCTTCTCATCCCCGGAGGCTGTCACCGTATCGAAGGCGGTGACGCTGAAGCCTTGCGTTTCGCCCATGCCGGACAGCGTCGCCAGGTTTCCGGCGCGGCGCTGGCCAAATTCGAAATCATGTCCCACCACCACGCCGCTGATGCCCAGGCCCGCGACCAGAACATTTTGCACAAAGTCCTGCGGGCTGCGGCGTGCCATTTCGGCATCGAAAGTGAGCGCGAACAGCGCATCCACGCCCAGATCCGCCAGCAAGCGCGCCTTGGACCGGAGCGGCGTCAGGCGGAAGGATTCCGGCCCCGCGGGCGTTAGCCCGCCCTCTTGACGAAGCAGTTTGAAATATTCCTGCGGATGCGGCTCGAAGCTGAGTACCGCCAGCGGCGCGCGGCGCGCCTCGGCCTGGACTTTCGCCTGGGCAATCAGCGCGCGATGACCGCGATGGACGCCATCGAAATTGCCGATGGCCACGACCGCGCCGCGATAGGCGGCGGGAACATCATCGAAATGGCGAAAGATGCGCACCCTAATCCTTGGCGCCGGACGCGGCCGGCCGGCGCGGCGCCAGAACATGGGCTTCCGATTCCAGCACCTGCTTGCCGTCCACCGTGCAAACGCAGTCCATCACCACGGCACGGCCGTTGATCTCGCGCACCGTGGCGGTGGTGACGACCGTGTCTCCGATCCGCACCGGAATCTTGAACACGATGCTGGCGGACAAAAAGATCGAGCCGTCGCCCGGCAACTCGGTGCCCAGCAAGGCCGAGATGAACCCGATGCTCAGCGCGCCATGCGCCACCCGTCCGCGAAACACCGTTTTGCGCGCGAACTCTTCGTCGAAATGCACCGCATTCATGTCGCCGGTGGCTTCGCCGAACAGCTGGACATGGTGCTCGGTGACGGTACGGGTGATGCTGGCCGACATGCCCGGCTTGAGTTCGTCGAGAAAAACGCTGGTCATTGATTCACCAGGCCCCTTACCAGATCAGTCTGCGGGTTGCGCTGCCTGCCGCCGCCCCATAGCGGGTGAACAGGACTGCAAGATGTTCGTCAGTATAAGGCGCAATATCCTCGCCATGAACCCCATCGGCGATAAACAGCGCCTCCAGGCCCGCTCGATTGGCGCCCCTTATGTCGGTCAAAAGCCCGTCCCCCACCGCCAAAGCGCGCTTGGGCCCATGCCCCAAAAGGACGCCCAGCGCGGCCAGCGCCGATTCATAGACCGGCAGGTGCGGCTTGCCATAATATGTCACCGCGCCTCCCAACGCCTCATAGGCCTGCGCCAGCGCCCCGGCGCAATAGAGCAGCTTGTCGCCCCGGTGCACCACCAGATCGGGATTGGCGCACAGCATGGTCAGGCCACGCGCGCGCATCGCCGCCAATTCGTCGGCATAGTCCTGCACCGTCTCGGTCATATCGTCACGCAAGCCGATGGCCAGAACCACCTCGGCCCGGTCGATGCCGGTGCGGCTGATATCCAGCCCCTGGATCATCGCAAGGTCGCGGTCCGGACCTATATAATAGAGTGGCAAGGTGCGAGCGGTGCTCAGCCGGGCGAGCTCGTCGCGGGCGGCACCCCCGGAACTGACAATGGCGTCATAGCAATCGGGCGGCAGGCCATAGAGGCTGCATTGGGCCGCGACCTCCGCCGGCACGCGCGGCGCATTGGTGAGCAGCACCACCGGCCCATGCTTTTGCTTGAAGCGGTAAAGGGCGTCGGCGGCGGCGGGATGATGGCGATGGCCGTCATGCACCACGCCCCAGACGTCGCAGATCAGCGCGTCGTGGCGGTGCGCAATCTCACTTAATCCACTGATAAGTTTGGGGACCGGGCGCGGAAGCATGCGGCTTGCAAATGGGGCTTGAATGGGAGCGAAGCGGTCGCATGCGCGCGCGCCCTCGTCAATGGCGCAAAAGCGCCTCGGCGTGCGGCTGGATCAGCCTGCCCTTTTAAAAGGAAGGACCGCCGCCGGTTCCAGGGCGGAGACCGGCTTGAGCGAATCCTCGCGCACCGCGCGCGGTTCGCCAAACAGATAGCCCTGGGCATAGTCCACGGCATATTCCAGCAACTGCACCACGGTCCTCTCGTCCTCGACCCGTTCGGCAATCAGGTTCAGGCCGTGACGGGTGAGCAGCTTCTTGAAATCTTCCGCGGCGACCGCCGAACCCGCCCCGCTCATGCCGCGCGTCAGCATGGAGGCGCGCACTTTCAGATGACGGAAGCCGATCGCTTTGAGGCGCAGGAAATCCAGCGCCAAGCTTTCCACATGATCCATGCTGAGCGCAAAACCCATGGTCGCAAGCGAGGTGAGATTGCGTTCGCCCTCGACGCCGGCCTTGAGCACCGCCTCCTGGCTGAACTCGAAAATGATCTGGCCCGTCAGGTCGCGGTTGAGGCGCATATAATCCAGGAATTGCGGGAAGAATTCCTTGTCGGCCAGTGTGTCGCCGGAAATATTGCAGAAGATGCCGATGTCGCGGTTCTTCTGGGTCAGGCGGCGCACGATCTGCACACAGCGGAACAGCAGCAGATTGTCGACCACGCTCATCAGGCCCGCGGGCGCGGCCACCTGCATATACTGGGCGGGCATGATGATCTGGCCGTCGCGGTCGCGCAGGCGCGACAGCGCCTCGTAATAGCGCAGCTTGCGTTGCGGCAGGCTGACCATGGGCTGCAGATAGAGATCGACGCGATTTTCCTCGAGGCTCGAGCGGATGGTCTCCAGCAGGACGCCCTTGTCGTTCAACGTATTGAGATAAGCGCCGGCTGGCCCGCGCTGGACGCGTGTCGCTTCGTGCGGAACCTGGGCGGCGGTGCGGGAAATCTTCCCGGTGAAATCGTGCATCAGGGTTTCGAGCACCTGCAATTCGGCGACGATCTTTTTTTCCTGCGTGCTGGCGCGCTGTTCGATCAGGCCGCCCAGCTCGCCCAGCCGCGCGCGCGTGTCATGCAGCGTAGTTTCAAATTCCAGATGGCTCTTGCGCAGGTGCGTCATTTCCTTGGCGATGGCGCGCTTGTCGCGGCGGCGCGCGAAGGAAGCAACCACCTGCTGCACAAAGACAAAGCCGACCATCCCCGACAGGATCGCCACCGGCCAGCCGGTGAACAAAGCCAGGCCTGCGCCCAGGGTGGCGCAGACGAAAAAGGCGCAGAGCGTCAACAGGGCCTTGGTCAGGCTGGAGATTCGATCGTTCATGGCGGCAACTATTGCCGGGTGCGCGTTTCCAATTCCTTAACCACGAAAAACCCGCAGCTGACCTGCCACGCCGGTTAACAAGTAGTTAAATCCGGCCTATTCCCACTGGCGCGTATAGATATTGTAATGGCGCAGCGGCTTGGTGCCTTGATAGGGCTGGACCGGCTTGTAGGGGGTGAAACCCTGCATCGATTCATTTTCGCGCGGGGCCCGGGGCGCCTCCGGCGCACGCGGCGCTTCGGGAATGGCTGTGTTGCGGTTGTGCCGATAGCCGTAATCCTGCGCGGCGGCGGGCGCCAGCGCGCTGCCGGTGCCAAGCACGGCGATGACCGCCGCTAACATGATCTTATTCACGTGCCGCTCCCCATCTGCGCCACGCCAAACCGTGGATGCGGGAATTATATCGCAGCGTGCGGCTGAACCCAACCTGAAACAATGACGGTTTATCAGCGGCAAAAAGAAAACGGCCCCGTTTTCGCGGGGCCGCTTCTTAAGTTACCGCCTACCGGCCGCGATGGCCTTGCCACCCGCCATGACCGCCGTCGCCACTGGACTGCGACTGGGAGTTCTGGGACCGGAAATTCTGGTGATTGCCGCCGCCCCAATTGCCGCGCGCCCCATTATAGGCCTGCGGGGTCTGTTGCTGGACGTTGCTCTGAAAACTGCTCCGGCCGGAAAATCCGCCCGAGCTGCCATGGTTCCAGCCGCGGCCGCCGGTATAGGGCTGAACAGTCTGCTGTTGGAAATTGCCCTGAAAATTGCTTCGGCCGCCGCCAAAGCTGCCGCGATTGCCGCCCCGGCCGCCGCTGTAGGGCTGGGTCTGAAAGTTCTGTTGCGGCTGATAGGCCTGGCGCGAAGTTCCGAAGCCACGCCCGAAGTTGCCGCCACGCCCGAAATTGCCGCCGCGTTCGAAATTGCCGCCGCGCGCGAAATTGCGGCCGCCAAAATTGTGGCTGCGATAGAAGTCACGGCCCAGTGCCGGCCCGAAACGGCCGCCGCGGAAGTCGCCATAATGCCAGCCGCCATTTCTCCAGAACTGCCGGCGCCCGCCATAGTCGCGATAATAGAAAGGTCCGTTGTACAAGCCGCCGTCATAATAGACGTCGCCATAATAAAGCGGCAGGTCGTAGTAATCGTTCGGGCAGTCATAGTCGGGATCGCAATATTGATCCTCGTCGGCGCCATCATATTGGCCATAGCCGTCATACTGGCCGCCATACTGACTATAAGGTTGCTGGCCACCATACTGACTATAAGGTTGGCCATAGGGCTGGCCATAAGGTTGACCATACGGTTGGCCAGCGGACTGGTCGTAACCAGAACCATCGTCATTGGGGTCATAGGGCTGCGCGCCGGCCGGGGTCGCCGCCAGCGCGCCTGCCATGCCGAAGGCGATTGTCGCCGCTTTGAAAAAGTTTCTCATCGTTTCGCTCCACTGACTTTCTTTTGGCCGCGCGAAGATTCGCGTTGTTGAAGAGCGTGAGGCTTTGCGGCTGAACCGCATCTGAACCAATTAAGACTTATTCGTGCTGGTTAGATTGGGAATTAGTATAGGTCCCGCCTCCGCGGCAGAAGCGCAGACTACCTCCCCCGGCGCGCGCGACAGCGCGCTTGCATCGGGGGAGGGTGAGTAGCGGCAGCGTACGAACGTAGCTGGCCGTTCGCAGGGCCTGGCCGCCCTGCTCACCCAGCGAAAGCCGGAGGGGGAAAAAGAAAACGGCTCCGGAAAATCCGGAGCCGCTTGCTTGCCGATCAGGATTGGCGATCAACGGTGATGGCCGCCGCCGCCGCCGTGCCCACCACCAAAGCCGCCGCCGCGTCCACCAAAGCCGCCGCCATGGCCACCGCCAAAGCCGCCGCCGTGTCCATAGCCGCCGCGATAACCGCCACCCCAGCCGCCACCATAGCCGCCATAGCCGCCGCCAAAGCCGCCGAAATAGATGCTCGGGCCATAACCGCCGCCGTAGCCGCCATAATCGTAGGGATCATAGTAAGGGTCGTAATAGGCGGGCGCGTAGTAGGGATCGTAATAACGCGGGCCATAAGAGTGACGGTATCGCGGACCATAATAGCCGCCGTAATAACCGGGGCCGCCGATACCGAATCCGACCACCACGCGCGCTTGCGCCGGGGTGGTGAGCGCGGCGGTGGTCGCGGTGGCCAGACCGGCCACCATCACTGCACTCAAGGCTGCTTTCGCAAATGTCTTCATGATTGGTCTCCTGTATTCGAACGGGTCCCCTCACCCTGCTGATCGCCATCCTGTGCAAGACCGGCTGAACCGCACATGAACAACGGCAAGGCCCCCCCAACCTGTTGCCCCCGGGCGTGAAATACCCTGAAAAGGCCTTGAAGCCGCCCCCTGTTCATCGGGCCGTTCGGGGGCGATTTGCCCCGGGAATGGGCTTTTTTGCCCCCCTCCGGCTTGACCGGGCCCCTGGGGCTACCTAAATACGGGTCGCGGTTGTTGGCACTCACCTGAGGTGAGTGCTGCAACCCAGCTATAACCCAACGATTTCAAAAACTTAC
The DNA here is from genome assembly GCA_025361185.1 of Alphaproteobacteria bacterium. Lineage (GTDB taxonomy): Bacteria > Pseudomonadota > Alphaproteobacteria > Micropepsales > Micropepsaceae > Rhizomicrobium. Next base: position 49,197 of record JANYAR010000143.1, read on the forward strand.
AGAAGAGGATCCCAATGAAATTCCGTCCGCTTGGCGACCGCGTCGTGGTCCGCCGCATCAAGGAAGATCAGAAGACCCCCGGCGGCATCATCATTCCCGACACCGTCGCGGAAAAGCCCCAGGAAGGCGAAGTGATCTCGATCGGCCCCGGCGCCATCGACGAAAAGACCGGCAAGCGCACCCCGCTGGAAGTGAAGGCCGGCGACTATGTGCTGTTCGGCAAATGGTCGGGCACCGAGGTCAAGCTTGATGGCGAGGAGCTCCTGATCATGAAGGAGAGCGACATCATGGGCGTGCTCGAAGGCAAGAAAGCCAAGAAGTAGCACTTCGCCCCTCACACAATCCCACAAACAGATTTCAGGAGACTTAGAAAATGGCAGCCAAAGACGTGAAATTCGGCGCCGACGCCCGCGAGAAGATGCTTCGCGGCATCGACATTCTCGCCGACGCCGTGCAAGTGACCTTGGGCCCCAAGGGCCGCAATGTCGTAATCGACAAGAGCTTCGGCGCTCCGCGCTCCACCAAGGACGGTGTGACCGTGGCCAAGGAAATCGAACTGGCCGACAAGTTCGAAAACATGGGCGCCCAGATGGTGCGCGAAGTGGCCTCCAAGACCAATGACATCGCGGGCGACGGCACCACCACCGCCACCGTGCTGGCCCGCGCCATCGTGCGCGAAGGCGCCAAGTCGGTCGCGGCCGGCATGAACCCGATGGACCTGAAGCGCGGCGTGGAAAAGGCGGTTGACGCCATCGTCGCCGAGCTCAAGAAGCGCTCCAAGAAGGTCAAGTCCAATGACGAAATCGGCCAGGTCGGCACGATTTCGGCCAATGGCGACAAGGAAGTCGGCGACATGATCGCCAAGGCGATGGCCAAGGTCGGCAACGAAGGCGTCATCACGGTTGAAGAAGCCAAGGGCCTGGACACCGAACTGGACGTCGTCGAAGGCATGCAGTTCGACCGCGGCTATATCAGCCCCTATTTCGTCACCAACCCCGACAAGATGGTGGCGGAGCTGAACGACTGCCTCATCCTGATCCACGAAAAGAAGCTCACATCCTTGCAGCCGATGCTGCCGGTGCTGGAAGCGGTAGTGCAGTCGGGCCGTCCGCTGCTGATCATCGCCGAGGAAATCGAAGGCGAAGCCCTGGCCACGTTGGTGGTCAACAAGCTTCGTGGCGGCCTGAAGGTCTGCGCCGTCAAGGCGCCGGGCTTTGGCGATCGCCGCAAGGCCATGCTGGAAGACATCGCCATCGTCACCGGCGGCCAGGTCATCAGCGAGGACATCGGCATCAAGCTTGAGAACGTCAAGCTCGACATGCTGGGCAAGGCCAAGACCGTCAAGATCGACAAGGACAACACCACCATCATCGACGGCGCCGGCAAGAAGCCCGACATCCAGTCGCGGGTTGCCCAGATCAAGGCCCAGATCGAAGAGACCACCAGCGACTATGACAAGGAAAAGCTGCAGGAACGCCTGGCCAAGCTGGCCGGCGGCGTTGCGGTGATCCGCGTCGGCGGCGCCACGGAAGTCGAAGTGAAAGAGCGCAAGGACCGCGTCGACGACGCGCTGAACGCCACCAAGGCTGCTGTCGAAGAAGGCATCATCCCCGGCGGCGGCACGGCGCTTCTGTATGCCTCCAAGACGCTGAAGGACCTGACCGGCGACAATGAGGACCAGACCCAGGGCATTGCCATCGTGCGCCGCGCGATCCAGTACCCGATCCGCATCATCGTGCAGAATGCGGGCCAGGAAGCCTCGATCGTCGTCGGCAAGCTGCTAGAGCAGAAGTCCAACACCTATGGCTATGACGCCCAGGGCGAAAAGTATGTCGACTTCATCGAAGCCGGCATCGTCGATCCGACCAAGGTTGTGCGCGTGGCGCTGCAGAACGCGGCCTCGGTCGCGGGCCTGCTGATCACCACCGAAGCCATGATCACCGACCGTCCCAAGAAGGACGCCGGTGGCGCAGGCGGCGGCATGGGCGGCGGCGGCGGCATGGGCGGCATGGGCGATATGGACTTCTAAGTCATGTCGGTCGTGTCAAACGGCTAGAAATGCAGAAAGCCCCGGTGAGCAATCACCGGGGCTTTTTTTGTTTGCTGACAATTGAGATGAGCAACAAATTTTCAATACGCCGGTAAATCAAAATGGCATCCCTTATTCAAACTCTAAAAGATCTCGCGAGGACGCCAGGGAAAGACGAAGCATCTGATCAATGGATTCAGCAAACGGACACACCGGCCTTTCTGACCCAAAATTCATTGGCGGACGAATTCGTTCTATATGCGAGCCTATCTGGCACTGCCCAACTTCTTTGACTGGTTTCACTCTGACCTGTTTCTTTATCACGCGAGCGAGATAACGCGGCTCCTCAACAACGTACGTTGGAGCATCTATCGATATCTCGGACCGGCCTACGCTGCTGCTTTTCAATTCACCAATAATATTGCGGGATACACCTTCAACGTTCCAGCCGAACTGACTGATCCGCTTGCAAAAGCTATGTGGTGGGACCTGATGAACAGGGTCCGCGCGGCGCCTTGGCAGTCAGAATTCGCAGTGTCGCCGTCCCTCCAGCAGCGTTAGCTATCTCGGGAATTCCGGGCACACTATACCGAACTCGTTTCGCCTAGCCGCTCGCCTAAATTCGCGGCGCTCGTAGTTCTCGGCCCTCCGCTTACGCTCCGGGCGTTCGGCACACGACTGCCGTCCCCGCCTCGGGTCGCGCTTGGCCGCGCGCCCCTGCGGCGCTCGTCGCTCTCGCAGGTCCACCGGACCTGCTCGTCCGCCATCGCTGACGCGATGGCGGAACACGTTCGGCGGGCAAAAGGTCCTATCGGACCTTTTGCTAATCCGCCTCACTACTCCTTGCCCTTTCGCGGATCGACGCCGCGCGAATACCAGATCGCGAAGGTGCCCGGCTGGGTGGCGTATTGGATGAATTGCTGGCCGAGATCGGGGTGCGCGGCCTTGGATGGGACGGCGGCGACGGCGTCCAGGTAGCGGCCATACTCTTCGGGGATCGGGCCGGCCACGACCAGATTGTCCCACTTCATGATCTGGCTGATGTTCTGCACCGCCATGTCGCCCTCGCCCCGGGCCAGGGCATCGCCGCCTTCGCCATAGGGGCTGGGCGCATGCTTGACCCCGGCCATTTCCGGCAGGTCGAACAGGCTCGACAGCATATAGGCGGTCTTGGTGCACCCCGGGCCGCCGGGCGTGCCGTTGCAGCGCGAGTGCATCACCCGGTTCGCCGTCTTCAGCACGGCGATGAACTTCTCTTTGGTGGAGATGTCCGGGACTTTCGCGCCCTTCATCACCGCCAGGCCCTGATAGGAACGGCCGATGTGCTTGCGGGTGCCGGTCTTGATGGCGTCCTTGACTTGATCCATTTCGTCGGCCGGCAGGAACACGGCATCGGCCGCCCCATCACTCGCCATTTTCTTCACATCATCCATGCCGCCGCCCTTGACGGTGACCTTGATGCCGGTCTCCGCCTCGAAGGCCTTGGTGATGATTTCCAGACCGCCAACGTTGGTGAAGCCCGGGGTGCCCACGATGACCTCGCGGGTCCCTGTCTGGGTCTGCGCGCCGGCCGGGGCGGCCCAAGAAAGAGTGAAGGCAAGAGCGGCGGCCAAAGCGGCGGCAAGACCGATCACGGCGCTGAGTTTGGCGTTCAAAATTCGCATGGTTTTCTCCTTCGTTGAATTCGGTGACGTACGATCGAGATCAATTGGCTGTTGTTTTGACGCGAATAGGCGCGGCGGTGTAGCAGCCGCGCGCCTCGCCGAACCCCTTCAAATACGCGCGCCGCACGGCGCCCGCGAGATATATCTGGGCGATTTTCCGGTCGCGCTTGTCGGCGCCGGTGATGAAGCGAAGAACGCCTTCATAGGGAATGAAGCTTCCGGCCGCTTCGCCCTCCAGTTCGGCCACCGTGGGCAGTGTCCTGCCTTTGGCCGCGGCGTCCGCAGCTTTGGTATCGAAGTCGGGTCCCAGGGCTGTGTCCAAATGCATGATTTCCCCCGTGAGGACATCGCAGCGCGGGTCGAGGGGCGCATAGGGCGCCCGCGCCGCATTGCGCAGCGCCGCCGCAATGGCCGGCCGCATCACATTGAGATCGCCAAGCGGCCTGTCCAGCACGGTTTTCACATGTTTCTCGCCGGTGGCCGCGATGCCGTCTGCGGCGAAGGCCGGGTTGACGCTCATAAGGGCGAGCGCGGCGGCGGCGATGCGGTAATACAGCGGTTTAAAATTTCCGTTCATGGCAATTCCCCCCATTGAACAGGAATACGGTGACAGGAGCACCATAGCCCAGAAAAGGGAATTCCGGGGACACAATAGCTAACGCGAATACGCGAATTCGGGACAGAATCAAGATCAGTGGCCGAGGTGTTTGTCAAAGAACCGGGCGATCTCGCTGTTGTAGTCGATGGTCTCAGGCGCGGTGATGTCCCTGTAATATTGCGCGTGCGACAGGCCCTCAAACACCTGCAGTTCCGCCTCCACCCCGGCCTGGCGCATCTTGCGGTGCACGCGCACGGTGTTGGAGAGGAACAGGTCACGCGTACCCGATGTCAGGATGGTCGGCGGGAAGCCGTGCATGTCGCCGTAAACCGGCGAAAGCTGCGGGTCCTTGAGGTCATGACCGTTGGCGTACAACAACGCCGCCGCGCCCCAGAAACCGTCGTTGGAGACCAGCACATTGTCGATTCCGTCGTTGGTGAAATAGCTGTCGCCCGTCTTGGTCATGTCGGACCAGGGCGTGCCTGGCGCGATGGCGCCGGGCAGCGGCAAGCCTTCCGTCCTGGCGCGCAGCACCGTCGCCAGCGTGATGCTGCCTCCGGCCGAGGTGCCGAAAATGCCGATGTTCTTCGGTTTGATCGTCTTCAGCGCCTCCCGGTACACCGCCATCGCATCATCCATCGCGGCGGGATAGGGAAAATCCGGCGACATCCGATAGTCGACCGAGATGACCTTGTAGTGGCCGAATCCGGCAAGTTCGATCGCCTCCGCCAGGCCCGCCTCGCCAGGACGCAAGACAAAACCGCCGCCGTGGAAATAGAGCAGCAGGCGGTTGCGGTTGGCGGGCGGCGTCACGTCCGGCGTGACGATATAGGCCTTCACGCCCGCGATGGCCGCCGGCTCGACCTTGACGTGCAGGGCGGCACGCATCGCCCGAATGGCCGGAATCGATTCCGCGGCATTCTTGGCCACCAGCGCCTTCCATTCGGCGGAAGTCTTGGGCACGACATTCCAGATCGGGTTGACAGGCTGCGCGATCAGCGCTCGCATCTGCGGGCTGACCGTGTCTGGCACAGGGATCGTCCGCGCGGGCAGTTGCCGGGGGCCTGATTGCGGTTGGGCTGGCTGCGCCTGGCCCGCGCCCGCCAAACAAACGGACAAGATGCCCGCCATCAACAATCGAGAATTCATCAATCCCTCCCCTTCGCCGGATTCCGGGGACTATCATAACGCTCTTTCGCGCTGGATCGGAGCTTGACCGCCAGGTCGCCGACGGTAATCTTTGGTGGTAATCTTTGGGCAGTCGTCGGCACTGGAGGATGGAAGTATGCGAATTCATGTCACCTCCTGGGGCTCATTGCTTGTCGGTGGGCTGCTGACAGGCCTGGTGGGAGGCGTGGTTGCCCAGCCCCTGCCTGACGCCAAGACCTATGGCGCAAATCCGGCTCTTCTGATCGATGGCTATCGCCACGTTGAGGTCGCCTCTGTCTCGGACGCGCTCGAACAACTTCACGGCAAGCGTTCCTTTATGACGCACCGGATCCATGCGATCTCTGACGGCAAGATCGCGGGTTTTGCCGTGACGGTTCAGATGGACAAGGCGGAGGGCAGCGCGCCCGCCGCGGTGACGCCCATGCAGGCGGCGATCGATACGGCGCCCAGGGATTCCGTCTATGTGATGACCATGGCGGATGGAGATGACATTGCCGGCATCGGCGGTCTGATGGCCACGGCCATGAACGCGCGCGGGTTTTCCGGAGCGATAATCGATGGCGGCGTGCGCGACGTCGCTTACCTCAAGAAGATTGCGTTTCCCGTTTATGCCTCAGGGATAGTGCCTTCCACGTCGGTCGGACACTACCGCGCGACGCAAGCTGTACCGGTAACCGCCGGCGGCGTTCGCGTCAGCCCGGGCGATATTATCGTGGCGGATGCTGACGGCGTCGTGGCGGTGCCCAGAGATATCGCAGCCGAGGTGCTGGTCAAGGCGCAAGCCTTGGATCAGACAGAGCATTCCATGTACGGCTATATCGAAAAGTTGCGCTCCCTCGAGGAAGCCGTTCAACGCTTCGGCCGCCTGTAGTGAGGAGCGGTTTGCGAAGCAAACGAAATGATCCAGTGGATCATTTCGAGCGACGAACGCCCGGAGCGAAAGCGACGGGCCGCGGAAACCGCGTGAATTCCGTCCGCAATTCCGGATACCTAACGCGACCTTAATGGTTTCGGGCTAGTTTTTACCTGTGTATTCATCCGGCTTCGCCGGTCGTGCTTTACGATGGTACCATGCGTCGGAATCGAAAAAAGTTCCCTATGACGCCGCGACAGACCGCAAAACTTCTTGTTGCCTCGGGCGCGCTTTTGCTGGCGCTCGGCATGGGTGCGCGCGCGGCCGAAGCCCAGACAAAGCCGTCCACGGTCCATAAAAAATCCGTCCATGCAAAGGCGGCGGCCGCGCCGGTGATGATCGTCACCAAGCCGCCGGCCGATGCCAAGGACTTCGACTATCAGGCCCGCATCCAGGAAGCCCAGGAGCTGGTCGCCAGGCAGCCGGTGCTGCCCAGTGACATGCAGGTGGATGCCGACGGGCGGCTTTCCCATTTCGTCTGGACCCTGGCGGTCGGTGCGGCCAGCGGTCCGCTCAAGATCGTCCACATGAGTGAGGACGGAAAAAACGACCAGGGCCTTACCATCACCTGGCCGGTCGACAATTTCATCAATACGCACTTTCGCGTGGCTGACGGCCTGATCGTCTTTGCCCAGCGCCGTCCGGTCCACGCCCCAAAAGGCGATCAGGACGGTTATCAGGAAGCGGTCTACACCGCCTATGCCCCCGAACTCGACACCAAGACGATGCGCGCCGCCGGAATGGCGTATCTGCGCTACCTGCAGCGCCAGGCCTATAACCGCATCAAGGACCATGACGTGCGCTCCCGCGTCGCGCCGGACGCCACGGTGGCCGACGAGATCCCCACCAACATGGTGCTGCGGCTGATGATCGCCGAACATGTCGATCCCCTGCACATGAAGTATGTCGGGATCGAGCAATGCGTTCACGAGGTGCTGTTCACCCTGGGCGCCAACACCAGCCACGCCTATGCCTATGCCAAGTCCAGCGTCGGCGCGCGCGGCCTGCCCCAGTTCATGGAAGGCAGTTACCAGATGGTCCGCACCAACTATCCCAAGGCGCTGCTGGAGCCGGACTTCGAACGGGGCATCGTCGATTCGCACAATGCGATGCTGGCGACCGTGCTGCTGATGGACCTGGAATTGACGGAGTTGCCGCAGGATTATCTGAAGCGGTTCGGCACGTCGGGCCAGCAGCTCACCGCATTCCTGGCCGCCGGGTACAACCGCAATCCGGCGCACGTGGTGCAGACCTATCATCGCACCCACAGCCTGACCGGCGGCGACGCCCCCTTCCAGAGCAAGATGTATGTGCGCATACAGAGCTGGGTAGGCAGCTTTCTCAAGACGGAATACGCCATTCCCCTGGACTGAGTTCCCGTGACGGCGTTATCAAGGAAGCCTCCCTGGACCAGCTGGCACAATTTTGAGGGGACGCCCCATGTTGCGATTGTTCGCCGGACTTATTTTTCTCAGCGTCTCTGGCGGCACCGCGCAGGCCGTCCCCTCGCAGGAAGGCGATTTCGCCGTCCGGAATTTCACCTTCCAATCCGGCGAAAAGCTGGCCACGCTGCGCCTGCACTACACCATCCTGGGCAAGCCGGTGCGCGACGGCGCAGGCCATATCACCAACGCCGTGATGCTCCTGCACGGAACCAGTTACGATGGACAACAGTTCTTCCAGCCCCAATTTGCCGATGTGCTGTTCACCCCCGGCGGTCTGCTGGACCCGGAGAAATACTTCATCGTGATCCCCGACAGCATCGGCCATGGAAAGTCTTCCAAGCCGAGCGATGGCATGCGCGCCCATTTCCCGAAATACGGATATGACGACATGGTCGCGGCGCAATATGTGCTGCTGACCCAGGGCCTGCATGTCGATCACCTGCGGCTGATCCTGGGCACGTCCATGGGTTGCATGCATGCCTTTGTCTGGGGCGAGACCCATCCCGACTTTGCCGATGCGCTGATGCCGCTGGCCTGCCTGCCGGTGCAGGTGGCAGGCCGCAACCGCCTGTGGCGCAAGCTGGCGATCGACGCGATCAAGTCCGATCCGGCGTGGAAGGGCGGCGACTACAAGGCCCAGCCGCGCGAAGGCCTGCGCACGGCAGCGGTCTTGAAGCTGCTGTCCGGCAGCTCGGCATGGCAGATGCAGAAACAGTATCCCAGCCGCGACGCCGCGGACGCCTTTGCAAAAAGCCGAATGGATGACGACTTGGCCACGCTCGACGCCAACGACATACTGTACCAATTCGACGCCTCACGTGATTATGACCCATCGCCCGCCCTGGAGCGGATCACGGCGCCGGTGATGTGGGTCAATTCCGCAGACGATTTCAGTGATCCGCCAGAGCTGGGGATCGCCGAGCGGGACGTGACGCGCCTGAAAAAAGGCCGTTTTGTCCTACTCCCGATCAGCGAGCTGACCCATGGCCACGCCACCCATAGCTGGGCGGCGGCATGGAAGGACTATCTGGCGGAGCTGCTGAAAATCTCTGCGCGCTAGGCGCCCGATTGCCGCCGTCTAATTTCCGGGCGGCTGGTCGGTCTGGAAATAATGCACCTGGCCTTCCTTGCTGCGCGGCGTGATCGCCATGCGGATGCTGCGGCCGGTGTTGGGGCAACTGGTGGCGCGGTGCCAGCGTTCTTCATTGGCGTTGATCAGGTCGCCATATTCGCCATGCACCACACCCACCCCGGAGATCAGGGCACAGACATTGCCGTAAACATTGAGCCAAACCTCCTGCATGATTTCGTGGAAATGACCCCAGCTGGTGTCGGGCGGCAGCGCCGTCAGCGGCGGTCCGATGTTGAGGTTTGAGGAGGTGTGGCCGTCATAGAGGAAGCGCTCACCCTTGCGATCCGACGCGCCATATTCGTCCACATTGAAGAACGGCATGTTGAAGCTGTCATAGCCGCCGGTCGAGGTGATCTTGGTCTTGATATATTTGTAGCCCTTGATCGGCGCCGGGGTTTCGCTTTCCGGATAGGACGGCACCTGGCCGGCGGGCGTGGTGCGGTAATAGACCACCGGCGCGTCGCCGACAGTTTCCAGGCAATAGGACAGGCGCGGCGCCACATTGAACACCCAGCCCTTGGGCAGGACCTTCGGCTCCTGGCCGTCGATGGTGACCTTGAGCTGGCCGCTATAGACCCAGCCCCAGGCGCGGTCGTCGGCATAGAACAGGCACTTGGACTTGTCGCCCGGCGCCATCTGGACGTAACGGCCGTCGAAGTCGCGGTTCAGCAGCACTTTCTGCTCCCAGCGCTTCTGGCCCTGATGCGCTTTGAGAACATCGGCGATGTGCCAGATCGGCTTGTTCACACTCCCATAAGGCGTTTCCGGCGTCTTCTGCGCCGCCCAGACCGTGCGGGAGGGACCGTTCTCGCCGGCGGCCTGGGACCACCAGTTGGTCTGCTTGGGGGAAGGCGTCCCATCCTGCGCCAAGGCGGGCGCTGCGGCCAGGACAAGCAGCAAGGCAGGTAAGTATCTCATGGAAGTCTCCCCTGTTTTTTCTGACGCTAAGCCGATCGGCGCCCAGCCACAAGGTTACCGGTCGTGCTAAACATGCCTGATTCAGGCGAAGGGCCGGGCAGCAATGGATACGACAACGGGGGCGATCCGTCCCCGCGCGGTATTTTCGCGCTATCAGAAATTCGTCATTGCCGTCCTGGCGTTTCTGCAGTTCAGCATCATCCTGGACTTTATGATTATCTCGCCCCTGGGCGCGATGATGATACCGACCCTGCACATGAGCCCGCAGCAGTTCGGCCTGGCCGTCTCCTCCTATGCCTTCAGCGCCGGGGCGTCGGGCCTGCTGGCGGCCGGGTTTGCAGACCGGTTCGACCGCAAGCGGCTGCTGCTGTTCTTCTATGCGGGCTTCATCCTGGGCACCCTGCTCTGCGCCCTGGCCACCACCTACCCCCTGCTGCTGGCGGCGCGGATCGTGACGGGGGTGTTCGGCGGGGTGATTGGCTCGGTCGTGCTGGCCATCGCCACCGATCTGTTTGCGCTGGAGGTGCGCGGCCGGGTGATGGGCTTCATCCAGACGGCGTTCGCCGCCAGCCAGGTGCTGGGCCTGCCCGCCGGGCTTTACTTCGCCAACCGCTGGGACTGGCACGCGCCGTTCCTGGCGATCATCGCCGTCGCCGTTCCGGCGGGCCTGGTGATCCTATTCTGGATGAAGCCGGTGGCGGCGCATCTGACCCTGACACAGGAACGCAGTCCCTTTATGCATCTGGCCCATACCTTGGCGGAGCCGCGCTATCGCCTCGCCTTCATCCTCACCATGCTGCTGCCCACCGGCGGCTATATGCTGATGCCCTTCGGCACCGCCTTTATCGTCGGCAATGTCGGGCTATCGCTTGCCACCCTGCCCACCATCTATCTGGTCACCGGGCTTTGCACCGTGTTCGTGGGGCCGCTGGTGGGCAAGGCCAGCGACAGCTACGGCAAATACCGCACCTTCTGTTTCGGCACCATCATGACCATCATCATGGTGGCGATCTGGACCAATATGGGGCATGCGCCGCTCATCACCGTGATCGCGGTCAATGTGCTTTTGTTCATCGGCATCTTCTCGCGCATGATCCCGGCGCAGGCGCTGATGTCGGCCATTCCCGAAGTCACCAAGCGCGGCGCCTTTAATGCTGTCAGCGCCTCGCTGCAGCAATTCGCGGGCGGCGTTTCGGCGGCCATCGCCGGAGCGGTCATTGCCCTGGCTCCGAATGGGGCGCTGCTGCACTTCAACTGGCTGGGCGCCATCGTAATGGGGGTAGCAGCGCTGTCGCTGCTGCTGATGTATTTCGTGCACCAGGCCGTGCCCGAGCCGCCGCCGCGCTGAAGCGCAACTATTGGCGAACCTTGAACACAATCGCCCGGAACACCGTACCGGATTTGACCACGGTCAGGTGCGGCTGGCCCGCGGGGACCACGACAAAATCGCCGGGCCGCAAACTCACCACCGTTCCGCCGGCGATGGCGCCGCCGCGCCGCTCGCCAGGGCCGGTATCGCGCATGCCCGTGGCGGTGCCGCCGAAAGTGAATTCCGCGTCGCCCTGCTGGATCGCCATATAGTCGATCCAGTACTCATGCACTTCCACTTCGCCGGGCCCGGTGCGCCCCGCCACCAGCACATAATGGTTCTCATGGTCCGCCAGGGTGGCAAGCGTCAGCGCGCCCTTGCCCGACGCAAGCGCCGCCAGATCGGAATCGCTGAAATGGTGAAACCCATCCGGCGGCGTGGCATGGCCGGTGGTCTGTGCCTGGGCGGCGTGCGCCAAACACAAAGCGAATCCGATTCCCAGCAACGACATTTTCAACATGATGTCCTCCCCAATGCCGGCAGGTTCGCCGGCCCTTGTCCGAGCCTATCGCCAATGTCCGCCGGCGGCCACGACTTCGCCCAAATTGGGAACCGGACGCTTCGCGCAGCTCTGGACGAAAACCGGGCATTTGCCGCAGACTGCGCCGGTCATCCGGAGGCTTCCATGGCACAGAAAAAGGTAAAATCGCGCACGAAGAGCGCTGCGAAGAAAGCGCCAAAAGCATCCCGCCGCACAAGGAATGGCAATCTGATCCTGGTGGCCACCCGCAAGGGCGCCTGGCTCTACCATGGCGACAAGGCGCGCCAGCAATGGCGCAGCGACGGGCCGCATTTCCTGGGCCAGATCATCCAGCATCTGGTGCTCGATCCGCGCGACGGTAAGACCTTGCTGGCCGCCGCCAGCACCGGCCATCTGGGCCCGACCATCTTCCGCTCGACCGATCTGGGGCGCAGCTGGAAGGAAGCCACACGCCCGCCGGCCTTCCGCAAAGTGCCCGAAGGAGAGAAGGGCCGCAGCGTCAATCACACCTTCTGGCTCACCCCGGCGCACGCCAACGAACCCGGCGTCTGGTATGCCGGCACATCGCCGCAAGGCTTGTTCCGCAGCGAGGACGGCGGCATGACCTGGGAAGCTTTCTCCGGCCTCAATGACGATCCGCGCTACCGCGCCTGGATGGGGAGCGAGCAAGACGGCACCCCGGATGGACCCAAGCTGCACTCCATCATCGTCGATCCGCGCGACCCAGCGCATCTGTATTTCGCCATGTCGGGCGGCGGCGTGCATGAAACGCGCGATGGCGGCAAGCACTGGGAGCCGCTGGTCGAGGGCATGGAGGTGGTGGGTGGGTTCGATGCCAAAAACGTCACCTTTCACGATCCGCATTGCGTGCGTCTCTGCCCCTCAAATCCCGACCGGCTGTACCAGCAGAACCATTGCGGGATTTACCGGCTCGACCGTCCCGCCAAAGTCTGGAAGCGCATCGGCAAGGCCATGCCCAAAAGCGTCGGCGATATCGGGTTTCCCATGGTGGTGCATCCGCGCGACGACGCGCGCGCCTGGGTGCTGCCGATGGACGGCCAGACGGTGTGGCCCCGGACCAGTGTCAACGGCCAGCCCGCGATCTACGGCACGCCAGACGGCGGCAAAAGCTGGAAGCGGCTGGACAGCGGTCTGCCCAAGGCCCAGGCTTGGTGGACAGTGAAACGGCAGGCCTTTGCGGCCGACGCCAGCAATCCCGTCGGGCTTTATTTCGGCACCACCAGCGGCGAGCTTTGGACAAGCCGCAACGAGGGCAAGGCCTGGAATTGCATCGCCCGGCATCTGCCGGAAATCTACGCGGTGGAAACCGCCGAGATGGAATAATGGCTGACGGCCCGGTCAGGATTCTGATTGCCAGTCCCTTGCGGTCCTACACCGGCGCGGACGAGGTCGAGGCGTCGGGGAAAACCTTGGGCGCGCTGCTTGGTGATCTGGACCGGCGCTTTCCCGGTATCCGCTTTCGCATGATCGATGAGCAGGATAAAATCAGGCGGCACATTCGCTTCTTTATCAATGGCGAACCGGTATTCGATCTTGCCGGCGGCGTTCATCCTTCCGACGAGGTGTGTATCGTGCAGGCACTCAGTGGCGGATAAATTGGGCGGCGGATAACCCACTGGGAGCACTTGGCGATGACGCGCCAGGTCTCGCAAATGACACCTTGTCGCCCTCCGATTCCGGTGGATGGCGCCGAATCCGCATTGCCAGCGGGCCCAATTGGGCAGAACCTGCCCTTGATGGCGGCCCCGTTACCGGGCTCCAAAATCCAAACAGGGCGAACCACCATGCGTGAGCAGATCATTGAACTTTCCGGGTGCGTGCTTTGAGCAGCCCCTGGACGCCGCAAGGCAAGATGTCGCCCATCAACTTTAACGGTATCAAGGGCCTGCCGCCCGGGGCCATTAGCGGTGGTGCGGTGGTCATCGCGCTGGCGGTGATCCTGCTCTCAACCTATTTCACCATCGACCAGGGTGAGCGCGGCGTGATCCTGCACAATGGCGCCATCGCCGGGGAAGCCGAGCCGGGGCTGCATTTCAAGCTGCCCATCATCACCACCATCGCGAAAATCTCGGTCCAGATCCAGAAGGAAGCGTTCGAGAAGACCGCCGAAGGCGACACAAGGCTTCAGGCCTATTCGCGCGACCAGCAGCCCGCCACCATCGCCATGGCGGTGAACTATCACGTCACCGACGCCTCGGCCGTCTATGCCCAGTTCGGCTCGCTGACCAACATGAAATCGCGCATCATCAATTCCAGAGCCTATGAGCAGGTGAAGAATGTCTTCGGCCAGTTCGATGCCGCCGACGCCATCCAGAAACGCGCACTTCTGAACGCCGAAGTGTTCGCCGCCATCCGCAAATCGGTGAGCGGCCCGGTGGTGATCGACAGCGTGCAGATCGAGGACATCACTTTCTCCACCCAGTATGAAGGCGCCGTCGAGGCCCGCATGCAGGCCATCGTCAAGCAGCAGCAGGCCGAAGCCGACAAGCAGAAGCGCATCATCGATGCCGATGCATCCGCCTATGAGGTCAAGGCCGCCGCCGACGCCAAGGCGCACCAGATCGAAGTGCAGGGCAAGGCCGAGGCCGGCGCGATCCAGGCGCGCGGCGACGCCCTGCGCAACAATCCCAGCCTGCCCACCCTGGTCGCGGCCGAGAAATGGAACGGCATACTGCCCACCACCATGGTGCCGGGAAATACCGTGCCGTTTTTGAACATCGCCAAATAGCGGCGCAGGCGCGGATTGCACTTAGGTCTCAGTTCGGCGGTCTCAATTCGGCGGAACACCGATTAAAGGCCGTTCATTAACCAGCAAAAATCATACTGCGTTAAGCGCTGAAACCTAGCCTGCGAGGCTTCACTCGGAAGGATAGCGTATGGATATTGCAAGCGTAGGTTCGGCGGCAGTTGCTTCTGTTTTGCCGAAGGCTCCTCAACCGCCGCCGCCGCCAACAAACGATAACGACGGTGACAGCGACCATGGGGCGCCCGACGTGAAGTCCGCCACGTCAGCGGGCGTGGGAACCGTCGTCGATCAAACCGCTTAGCGTGCGTGTTCGAAGCTGATCGAGACCGCGATCAGCCCTTGAACTGCCGGAGCTTTGCGGTCCACCCGCAAAGCTTGCATCGAGAGCCGGGCGTAATCGCCCGGCTCTTCTTTGTTTGCGGGTGATGCGGCCAGTGTGCCTGTTTGGCCGCCGCCCCGGCCCACGCCGGAGCGGGCTTGAGGATGCCGTCCGTACGAGTCTTTCGCTGTTGCTCAAGACCTATGAACTGACCGGCAAGCCGGTCGTGCGTTCGGCACTCAAATCGGTCCACCAGACCGATTTGCCCGGCTTCGCCGGTCGTGCCTCACCGCCCAATCTGGCGGCTGACCTGGTTTTCCTGATGATTCAGCTGCGCCCGTTCGGCCGCCGTGATGTGGCCGTTATGCTGAGCGGCATCTGCGCGTTCTTCGGCGCGGATGGCGCGATCCTGGGCATGCAGGTCGTGCGCCTGGGCGGCGGTGATCTCGCCCTCGCGCCGCTCTTCGTGGATGCGGCGGTCCTGGTTGGCGAGGCGGGCATTGACCTCGGCCCGGCGCGGATGGGTGGCGCGCCAGGTAGCGGCATCGGCGCTGGTCACAGCACCGATCCCGGTCAAGGCCAGAGTCATGGCAATCGCTATTGTGCGTTTCATGGGAACTCCCTTGTTTGAGGTGTATCAGTAAAAGGAGTGAAACAAGCCGCGCATGAACACTTCCGGAAAGCGCGGTTCATCCCCGGTTCATGTCGAGGCGAAGGATTGTACCGCAACGGTACAGCGCGGACTATCCCGACAGCCGGTTATCGAAGATACGGCTCAACTTTTCCTTTGTATTTGACCGTCATCGCATTGCCGTGGCGGTCCACCGTCTTACCCACCGCCATACGCACCCAGCCCTCGCTGACGCAATATTCCTCGACATTGTTGCGGTCCACGCCGTTGAAGCGGATGCCCACGCCGCGCTCCAGAAGGTCGGCATTGTGGAAGGGGCTGGCCGGGTTGGTGGACAGCCGGTCGGGGAACGCTGCCGCCGGACTGTCATTTTCATCGTTTGTCATGGCGGGTCTTTTTGAAAAAGCCCCGCTTCCTAAGCCAAAATCCCCCTGCCCCTCAAGCCCCTAATCGCATCGTGGTTGAAACCCGGCAGATTTGCCCTTCAATTCCGCCCGCCGGTTCCCCACATACGGCCCACACATAACCTTCGAGGGAAGACATATGGCCTACGATATCTACGACGCCTCCATTCCGCCGCTGATTCACATGCTGGGCGGCCTTTCCACCATCCTGTCCAAGGGCGAGGCCCAGGGCGGGATCGATCCGGCCGACGCGCGGCTGGCGCCCGACATGCTGCCTTTGAAGGCGCAGGTCTATATCGCCACCGATCAGGCGAAGGGCTGCGGCGCGCGGCTCGCCGGAGTGGAAATCCCGAAATATGAGGACGTTGAAACCAGCTTTGCGGATCTCAAGGCGCGGGTGGCCAAGACCATCGCCTTCCTCAAGACCCTGGACCGCAAGGCCTTCGCCGGCGCGGAGGGAAAGCATATCGTGCTGAAATTCCCCAATAACACCTTTGAGTTCAATGGCGCGGACTATGTGGGAAAATTCGTGTTGCCCAACGTTTATTTCCACATCACCACGGCCTACGGCATCCTGCGCAACCGTGGCGTGGCGCTGGGCAAGGGTGATTATCTGAGTGGGTGAGGAGCGTTTCGCCGCAGGCGAACGAAATGGTCCTGTGGACCATTTCGAGCGACGAACGCCGCGAGCTTAGGCGAGCGGCCGGAGGTCCTGACAATCGCCGGCCTTTATCCCAGCCTCAAAAGAAAGGCCCGGTTTCGCACCGGGCCTTTTTTCTATTGAGCAGGCACAGGCCTAGTTGGCCGTGTGATTTTCCATCATGGGCGCGTCGAACTTGCCCAAGGTGCAGCTCTGTCCCGATTGCAGGACACTGAAGGTGTTCTCATTCTCGCAAACATTGGTGTCGCCGGCATGAAGCTGCCAGGCAAAGCCGGTGAATTTCAGGTCCGGACAATAACCCTGGAGATGGTTCACCCAGGTGGTGCCGTCCCGCATCTTGAACACCATGATCCTGCCGTCCTTGGACGCGCTGGAGACCATTTTACGGGTGTCCAGACAGGTATTGGCAGCGGCGGGAGCGGCGATGGCCAGACTGGCAAAAGTCAGGCCGGCCAGAGTCAAAGCGGCTGCGATCTTTTTCATGGCATTCTCCAAGCGACGCCCCGCGCGGGTCTTCGAATCTACCATTCATAGGCAGTCCTTAATTTCTACTACAACTGTAATAAGAGAGCAAGAGGCCGGGCCTTGACGGGGGCGGCTCCAGAGGCCAAAGGTCCGCCACAATTGACCAAATTTGCAGGAGATGGCCGTGTCCGCAGCCCCCCAACAGGTGACCATGACTTTGCCCGACGGCAAGACCATGACCTTCGCCAGGGGCGTCACGGGAAGCGAAATCGCCGCCGCCATCGGTCCCGGCCTGGCCAAGGCGGCGCTGATCATCATGGTCAACGGCCAGGAATATGACCTGTTCCGTCCCATCGAACAGGACGCCAAGATCCGCATCATCACCAAGAAGGATCCCGAAGCGCTGGAGCTGATCCGCCACGACATGGCGCACATCCTGGCCATGGCGGTGCAGGCGCTTTATCCGGGCACCCAGGTCACCATTGGCCCGGCCATCGACGACGGCTTCTATTACGACTTCGCGCGCGCAGAACCTTTCACGCCCGAAGACCTGCCCAAAATCGAAGACGAAATGCGCAAGATCATCAAGGCAGGGCTTCCCACCCGCCGCGAAGTGTGGCCGCGCGATAAAGCCGTGGAGCATTTCAAGGGCATCGGCGAGAGTTACAAGGCCGAGTTGATTGCCTCCATCCCGGCGGGCGAGGTTGTCTCGCTCTATTGGCATGGCGACTGGCACGACCTGTGCCGCGGCCCGCATTTTCGCACCACTGCGGAAGTGGGCGACGCTTTCAAGCTGACCAAGATCGCCGGCGCCTATTGGCGCGGCGATGCCAAGAACGCGCAGCTCCAACGCATCTACGGCACCGCCTGGCGCGACAAGAAGGAACTGGACGAATATCTGCACCGGCTGGAGGAAGCTGAAAAGCGCGATCACCGCAAATTGGGCCGCGAGCTAGAACTCTTCACCTTCTCGCCCGACGTGGGCGCAGGCCTGCCCTTGTGGATGCCCAACGGCATGGTGATCCGCCAGGAACTGGAATTTTTGGCGCTGCAGGAAGAACGCAAGGATGGCTATCGCCGGGTGGCGACGCCGCACATCGCCAAGGAAGCGCTGTATTACCGTTCGCGCCACCTGCCCTATTATGGCGAGGGCATGTATGCGCCGCTCGATATCGATGGCGAGAATTACCGCCTGCGGCCGATGAACTGCCCGCATCACCATCTGATCTATGGGGCGACCCGCCACAGCTATCGCGAACTGCCGTTGCGCATCGCCGAATATGGCCAGGACTATCGCTATGAGGCTTCGGGCGGGCTGTCAGGCCTGATGCGGGTGCGCGGCTTTTGCATGAACGACGCGCATATCTATTGCCGTTACGACCAGGCCAAGGACGAGTTCATCCGGGTGATGAAGCTGCATGCCCGCTACTACGACCTGCTCGACATCAAAGATTACTACATGCGGCTGTCGCTGCCCGATCTCGCTAAGCTGGACAAGTTTGTGGACGAGCCGCAGAAATGGCTGGATGCCCTGGCCATCATCCGCCAGGCGATGGCCGAGTCCGGTCTGAAATATGTGGAAGGAAAGGGCGAGGCCGCCTTTTACGGTCCCAAGATCGACTTTATGATCAAATCGGCGATCGGCACCGAATACACCATCTCCACCAACCAGCTCGACTTCCTGGCGACCCAGACCTTCGACCTGAAATATATCGGCGAGGACGGCGCCGATCATCCGGTCTATGTCATCCATCGCGCGCCGCTGGGCACGCATGAACGCTTCACCGCCTTTTTGATCGAGCATTATGCGGGGGCTTTCCCCACCTGGCTGGCGCCGATCCAGGTGCGGGTGATCCCGATTTCGGAAAAAGCCGGCGATTACGCCCAGAAGGTTGTGGACACGCTGTTCGCCGCCCCCGTGGTCAACGGCACGGCGGGCCTGCGCGTGGACATCGACAGCACCAATGAGAGGATGCAGAAGCGGATCCGCGACGCCCAGCTACAGAAAATCCCCTATATGCTGGTGGTGGGCGAGCGGGAGGCGGCCGAGGGCAAGGTCGCGGTCCGGCTGCGCTCCGGCAAGGACCTGGGTGCCATGCCCCTGGAAACTTTCCTCGCCCGCATCAAAAATGAGGCGGAATCCCGTGTGGATGTGGCCGAATAGCCCTTCCCGAACGGCCGGATAGTCCCTATCTTACGCCCGAAATCCGGCCAAATAGGCCGGACGCGGCAACCCGTGCCGCATCCATCGAAAGGCCCCCGCTTGCGTCCATGACCGAAACTCGTTTCGCCTGGGACCGAACGGAACTGGCGAGACGTGGATGCGCGCGGCTACACAAAGGAGAGAGTCATAGTCCCTAGACGTTTTCAGGGTAACGCACCCGCGCCCGCCAAGGATGGCCCGCGCATCAACGACGAAATCACTTCCAAAACCATTCTGCTGATCGGTGACGATGGCCATAAGTATGGCGAGATCGGGCTGGATGAAGCACTCGCCCTGGGCGAGGAAAAAGGCTTCGACGTGGTCGAAGTGTCGCCCGAAAACAAGCCGCCCGTCTGCAAGCTGATGGACTATGGCAAGTACAAATACGAACAGCAGAAAAAGGCCAACGAAGCCCGCAAGAAGCAGAAGGTCATCGAGATCAAGGAGATCAAGATGCGCCCTACCATCGA
Source organism: Alphaproteobacteria bacterium (assembly GCA_025361185.1). Taxonomy (GTDB): domain Bacteria; phylum Pseudomonadota; class Alphaproteobacteria; order Micropepsales; family Micropepsaceae; genus Rhizomicrobium. The sequence continues at coordinate 68,836 of JANYAR010000143.1, forward strand.
CGATCACGATTACGACGTGAAGATGCGGGCGATGAAGCGCTTCTTCGACGATGGCGACAAGGTCAAGGTAACCTTGCGATTCCGTGGCCGCGAGATGGCGCACCAGCATCTGGGCATGGATTTGCTCACCCGGGTCCAGAAGGACACCGAAATCTTCGCGAAACTGGAACAGTATCCGAAGATGGAAGGCAAACAGATGATGATGGTTTTGGCGCCGCGTTAAGCCTTCGGCTTAACGCGCGCCAAAAGCGCGGCGCGCCCAGCGCCGCGCCGGCCTTAGCGGCTCTTGGGCCGCTTCAAACCCCAACTCGTGAAAAAAGCGCCGATGGTCGGCCCTATCGGCCGGTTGCACGCGAATGTCCGCTTTTGACCCAAAGCGGATGTTGTGGCTCCAGCCTCAATTCGCAGTGTGCGGATTTGATTTGGGTCAACGAACAATGCCCGGCATTACAATCCATCCTAGAAGTCATACTGGAGGTCCAACCCCATCACCGCGCCATTGTTTAGGTTGCGGTATTCGACATAGCTCAATGGCGCACTACCGCGCAGGCCTGAATATACATAGCGGTTTCGGTGGGCGGCAGTTTGGGCTATGTCCCGGTCGAAAACACGCACCGTCCAGTCCGGCGTGGGCTTGTATTCAGCAAAGATGCCTAACTTGAAGTCGTGATAACTCGGGTCGAATTCGTCGATCCGGTAATCCGTTTCGTGGTTGCCGACATGCACGTGAAAGTCCATGCCCAACTGCAGATTCTTCTCCGGGATATCGTAAGTTATTTCGCCTCTCGTCTCGGCAATGAACTGCGTGCTGCTGACGGTCTGGCCGCCGGCAATCTGACGGTACATGCCGGTGGCGGGGTCACGCACGCGGCTGTGATGCCAGAGTGTTTCGTCCGTCACGGTCACCCCCTCCAGGCCGAGCCTGTCAAGCGGCAGGATCAGGTTGATGGAAACTCCGTCGCGGGTACCGTTGCCGATATTGCCCACCGCGTTGAAGACCTGCGTTCCGGCATACACCGGAACATAATCCACAACTTTGGAGATAAATTCGCGCTTTGCTTCCACGACCAGCGAGCCTCGCTTCCAGAAATGCCTCTCCCACGCCAGGGAGATATTCCAGCTACGCGCCGGCTCGAGATTCTCGTTGCCGCCGTTGATGATATTGCCGTTTAGCGAAGTCGAACTTGCAAAGTTGCGGAACACCAGCTGCCCGACTTTACGCTCCATCAGCAGACGAATCTCGTTGCCTGGTAGGGGATTCCATGTCGTCAGCCAGCGCGGCTTGAAAAAGGCAAGGTCCTTGGTGAGGCTGCTGTCGCCGCTCTGTATCAGGGTCGATGTTTCATAGCGCGCGCCCAACTCTGACATCAACACGGGGCTGAAGCGCCAATTGGCGGTCGAGAAAAATTCGACGCGCTTTTCTTCCAGCCTGATATTGGCGGCAGGCAGGATCACCGGCGCGCCGCCCAGTGTCAGCGTGCTATGGCTGGATAGCACATTGATCGAGCCTTCTACGCCCACATCCAGCTTCAGCGCCCCTTGAGACTGCCCTGCGAGCCGCACCACGTCTTCGCGTTGGTTGAACAGGCCGCGTGACATGTTTGTGCCTGCCACATTGGTAGTCTGGCTGATTTCATCCTGCTCTGTAGTGCGGTGTACCGCGAACAACTGTATCTGGCCAATATCGCCCAGCGGGCGCTCGTAATCCAGCTGGCCTTCGCTAATGCGCGCAAGCTTGCTTTCATATCCGGTCGCCAGCGAAATCGCCGGAGAATAGATCTGCTCGCTGATGTTGGAGTAAGGGCGCTGCTGTTTCAGCGCCAGGCCCAATTTAAGATTACCGTCCCACAGGGGCTGGCGGTATGAGGCGCTGATTTCGGTATTGTTGGTGAGCAGGGGATAGCTGTAATTCGACAATTGCAGCGGCGTGCCATTGGGAAGAAAGCGCGCGCGCGCGCCGAAGCCGTTCATGTTCAATGAGCCGATATCCCGCCCCCAAGTTGCGGACAGTTCAATGGTCGAATTCGCGCCC
>JANYAR010000154.1 GCA_025361185.1 Alphaproteobacteria bacterium
AAAGTTGATGCAGGACGCGGGCTATGGTCCGTTCAACAAATTGACCCTGAGCTATGCCGCCAGCGGCAATCCCGACAGCAAGCGGCTGGCCGCCGTGTTCCAGGCCATGGCGCGGCAGATCTATGTCGATGTGCGGATCAACGTGGCCGACTATCCGCTGGTGTTGCGCGCCCTGCGTCAGGGCCAATATCAGCTGGGCTATGCCATCTGGCTGGCGGATTTCAGCGACGCTTCGAACTTCCTGGATTTGCTGCGGTCCGGCGCTGCGGGAAATTATGCCGGTTATAAAAACGCCAAATTCGATGCGGCGATGGCGGCGGCAGAGGCCGAGCCCGATGCCGCAAAACGCGCGCGGCGGCTGCAGGCGGCAGAGGCCATCGCGCTGGCCGACATGGCCTGGCTGCCGATCCGCTTTCTGTCGCAAAGCGAGGCGGTGGGCCCGCGCGTGGGCGGCTATATTCCCAATGTCCGGCTCTACAATCGCAGCCGCTGGCTTCGGGTAAAGTAAGCGCGCTAGGATCGGCACCGACATTCACTTAAGGCGCTGACATGTCCAAAGCCCGCTATCCCGCAGCACTTGCACTTGGAGCCCTGGCCTTGGGCGCCTTCGCCATCGGCGCGCTGGCAATCGGCTATCTGGCCATCGGAAGACTGGCGGTCAAACGCGCCCGGATCGGCCAGCTGGAAGTGGACGAACTTGTGATCCGGCGCCTGCAGCGTCCGTTATAGCCACGAAAGTGGGTAGCCACGAAAACGGGTGGCCATAAAAGCGGGCGGGGAGGCGACCCTGCCCGCTTTGCCGACCGATTGGGGCAATGGGGCAAAACACCAGTCAGGCAAAAACCAGTATGCCTAATTGCCGGTTTAGGTTCTGTACAGAACTGCACACTTTGCCTGCGCCCGTGTTCGACCTTTTCGATCCGTTAAGCGTTCAATCCGATACAGCCTTGGCATGGGCAAGGCGATAGGCTGAGTGGCCAAGATTGTGGAAGGAACGGCCATGACGATGGGCAACCCAGAGGCTTTGTTTCGAGAATATCGCAAAGCATCGCAGGTATGCGACGAAGCCGTGAAAACGCACGGTGCTTTTTCAGAGGAATTTTCCCAGGCCAGCACGGAACTGAAGACCATCTCGGCCCAAATGCCTGCCCCTCTGATAAATCGCCTGAGATGGGGCAAATAGCGATCAAGTAGAGCCAGGCGCAGCCTCAGCCGGGCCCCTGCCCCAACAATTGGCGGGCATCACGGCCTGCTTGAACTTCGCCTCCGGGTGCGCGTTACTGATGCTCACCCATTGGAGTGCGTCTCATGGAAATCCCTGAAGATGACCAGCCGGGCGGCCGCTCACCGCGGCGCACCTCTCTGGTCGGCCTTGCGACCAGCCGCCCGGCGCGCCTGTTCTATATTGTGGTCGGCACCGCTGGGCTGATCGCTCTGGCGGTCGCCGTGGTGGGACCCCGGCGGATCGAGCGCAAAGTGTATTGGCCATTGCGGGACGCCGTGGAGCCTCGGGCCGAGAAGCTCTGGGCCGAAACCAGGCCGGTGCGCGAACAGATCGCGGCGCTATTGGAGAATGTCAGCCCGAGCGGGCGGACGCGCCTGGTCAGTTCCCTCCAGAGTTGGATCGGACGCTTCACCGCGAGTTGAGGTCTCCCAATCTCGCGCCTCGAACGCGATCAGGCTCGTCCGTCAACTGCATCTTGGCGTTCCTGGCCGGCTGCGCCATATGCCGCCCAATGCCGGGAGCTACAGTCTCTACAGTCTGATGTGCAGCACGAGCGCCCATACGGTGCAAAACATGATGGCGATCGCCAACAACATCGCCCCGGACAGGCCGCCCACGTCGCGGCTAGCAGGCGCAGATTGCTCGAAATTCATCTTGTGCATGACAGATCCTCGCCATTGAAGGCGAGTGAATTATAGGCGATCGGCTCGACGGAATGGTTTAAGGAAATTCAAGACGTTTTAGTCAATTGCCGCACCCCAAAACAAGCGGGAGGCCCGCTCCGCCACCGCGAAGTCTGGTTAAAGCAGCTGCGCCAACATACCGGAAGCAAGGCTGAACAGCCTCTCACTAAGTGATAGGCGGCCGGTCTTACCTTGGTTTCTAC
>JANYAR010000051.1 GCA_025361185.1 Alphaproteobacteria bacterium
CGACACGCTGGCCGTCGATAAGGGTCAGGGTGCGCAGGGGGCTCAAGGCGCGCATGCCGATGGCCGACAGTCCGATCAGGCCGTTCGAGGTCGTGCCGGCTTGGGCGGAGGCACCGGTGGAGCCCTGAAGGGCCGGCAGGTCTTTCAGTGAATCGAAGACGTTAGGCTTGGCCCCTGCTTGCAGGTCGGCAGCACTAATGACCGTCGTCGGGGTCGGAGCATCAAAGCCCGCCGCCTGCAAACGGGTCGAGGAGACTACGACCTGTTCGACGCCTTCCTGCGCCAGCGCAGCGCCGCTGCTGAGCGCCACAAGCGCCGCACCGCACACGAGACGCGAGCGGGTCTTCGTAAGACCGTAATTCATGAGAATAGTCCCCCTGGACAATTGTTCTACCGGCAAAATGCCGAACTTCGGGGGGTGGATAGCAGAGTAGCCGGTAACGGATCGAGCTAAATTTCGGTGTTCGCCAATAGTTCGAACATCTAGTGACTGAAAGTCACATAAATGCCACGCCCAATGGTGCAACGCAGTATTTCATAAAACACAGCAAAATTGGGAATTTTACGAGAAAACTACCCCTGTCGGAGCGCAGTGCCGGGTTAATGAAACGTAAATGTCCAAATGGCCAGGCGCGGCGGCGCTGTCCGCATCGCGAAATTACGCGAATCAGGCTGATAACGCAGTACCGCCGGTCCTCCACTCGGACGGACCGCCAGACCAGACGCGTTTTGCACATGCGGCGGTTCGCACGACTTGCGGGGCGAACCGGCTTACTGTCTAGAGCAGCCATGGACCCACGGGCCATCCTCAGTCAGGCGATCGCCTTCCACCAGACCGGCAAACTGGCGGATGCCGAACGGCTTTACCTGCAAGCGATGGCGGCGGATCCCCGCGAACCAACGGGCCCCCACATGCTGGGGGTGGTGCGGGCCCAGCAGGGGCGCAACAGCGAGGCGCTGGAGCTGATGGGCGTGGCCCTGACGCTGAGGCCGGGTGCGCCCGAAGTGCTGTCCAATTTTGGCAATGTGCTCAAGGCGCAAGGACGCCTTGGGGAAGCGCTGGCCAGCTACGATCAGGCGCTGGCGGTCAAGCCTGACTATTTCTCAACCTGGAACAAGCGCGCTTTGGCCTTGCGCGATCTGGGCAGGCTGGAGGAGGCCCTGAAAAGCGCCGACAAGGCATTGGCCTTGCAGCCCGACTATGCGGAAGCGTTGAATACGCGCGGCATCATACTGGCCGACATGAAACGCTTCGACGATGCGCTGATGGCTTACGAAGGCGCGCTTGCGGCGCTTGCGGATTTCCCCGACACACTGAACAATCGCGCTTTGGCACTGAAGGAATTAAAGCGTTTCGACGAAGCGTTGGGCAGCGTGGAGCGTGCGCTTACGGTGCAGCCGGGCTTTGCGCAAGCCTGGAATAATCGCGGCATCATTCTTTGCGATCTCAAACGCATGGGCGAGGCCCTGGCAAGTTATGAGCGCGCCCTGGCGCTCAATCCCGACTATGCCGAGGCCTTCAACAATCGCGCCGTGGCGCAGTTCGGCCTGAAGCGCTTTGCCGATTCCCTGGCCGACTGCGAGCGCGCCATCGCGCTTGAGCCCGGCTTCGCCGACGCCCTGTGCAATCGCGGCAATGCGCTCAGCGAGCTTAACCGGCCGCAAGACGCGCTCGCCAGCTATGAGCAGGCCTTGGGCGTAGATCCCGCCCATCCCAGGGCGCTGAGCGGGCTGGCCAATGCCGCCATGACCGTCGGCGATTGGACGCGTACATCCAAATTGGCCGATGCGCTGAAGACCGAAGTTCTGGCAGGCCGCTCGCTGATCCAGCCCTTTGTGCTGATGGGATACTGGGACGACAGTGAATTGCAGCTGCGCTGCTCGCAGAACTATGTGCGTCAGGCAGGTCCGGGGCCGCAAACCCCGTTATGGACCGGGCAGCATTACAATCACGACAAAATTCGCATTGCTTATCTTTCCGCGGACTTTCACGAACACGTTACCGCCACCCTGATGGTGGAAATGTTCGAACGGCACGATCGCGACCGCTTTGAGATCATAGCGGTGTCCTTTGGTCCGGACGACAACAGCGCGATGCGGGCGCGGCTGGTGAAAACCTTCGACCGGTTTCACGATGCCCGCCAGCATAGCGACCGCGAAGCGGCACAGATACTGCGCCAATGGGAGATCGATATCGCGGTCGATCTGGGCGGCTACACCAGCGGCGCGCGGCCCTGGGTTCTGGCACACCGCCCCGCGCCGATTCAGGCCAAATATATGGGTTTTCCCGGTACTTCGGGCAGCGACTTTATCGACTATATCATTGCCGATCGCTGGACTGTGCCCGAAGATCAGGATCGCTTCTTCAGCGAGAAAATCGCCGCATTGCCGGATACGCTGTGGGTGACCGACACAAAACGCGCGGCCGGTGCGGCGATGACGCGGGCGCAAGCAGGCTTGCCCGAGTTGCCTAGCGGCAGCGTAGGTAACGGCTTTGTCTTCTGCTGTTTCAACCACAACTGGAAGATCACGGCTGCGCTGTTCGATATCTGGATGCGATTGCTGGCACAGGTGGAGGGCAGCGTGCTGTGGCTGCTGGAAGGCAATGCCAGCATCCGCGAAAATCTGTGCCAGCAAGCCGTCGCGCGCGGCGTTGCGCCCGCCCGGCTGATCTTCGCGCCTCGAACCTCGCCGGAACGGCATCTGGCGCGGCAGCAACTGGCCGATCTGTTTTTGGACACCCTGCCCTACAATGCCCACACCACGGCCAGCGACGCCTTGTGGATGGGTTTGCCGCTTATCACCATACAAGGCCGTTCCTTTCCCGCCCGTGTCGCCGCAAGCATTTTGCAAGCCGCGGGCCTGCCCGAGCTGATTGCCGATGACCTGAAGTCCTATGAAGCACTGGCCCTGAAATTGGCGCGCGATCCCGGGTCGCTGATGGCGATCCGCGAAAAACTGACGACCAATCGGGACCGGATGGCGCTGTTTGATACCGCCCGTTTCACCCGTAATCTGGAAGCGGCATACCTCGCGATGCTGAACCAGGCATGAGCGTGCCCGCCCAAAGCCTTGCCGCGCCACTGCGCTTGTCGGTTGCAGCGCCCGCCTATAACGAGGCAGAAGGCATCGAAGCGGTCATCGCCGATTGGCACCGCTTTTTGTCGGCGCAAAGCGAGCTGGCGGAATTTGAGATCGTGATCTGCAATGACGGCAGCACGGACTCAACCGGCGACATACTGGATCGCCTGACCCTGCCTTATCCGCAGCTGCGCCCGCTGCATTTTGCCGCCAACCAGGGCGCCGCCGCGGCGCTGAATGCGGCCATCGCCGCGACCAGGGGCGACTGGGTGTTGCTGATGGATTCCGACGGGCAGTTTGCCATCGAAAATCTGCCGGACATGGTGGCGGCGCTGCGCCGCACGGGCAGCCTGAACTCTGATTGTCTGGCCGCCATCGGCATCCGCCAGAAAAAAGACGCGGCCTTCGCCCAGTTCGGCAGTTGGGCGAGTGGGCTGGTTTGCAATCTGGTGCATGGCAGCCGCCTTGAAGACTTCAATTCCGCGTTCAAACTGGTGTTCGGGCCGACCCTGCGCGGGCTGGGCCTGGAAGCCAAAGGCATGAATTATTCCACCGAAGTCACCTCCCGGCTTCTGGAGCGCGGTATAGTGCCAGTGGAAGTGAAAATCGAACACCGACCACGCATCGCCGGGACAAGCCATATGAAGTTGGTGCGCGGCGCGGCCCATCGCTTTGTGTTCGTGATCTATATCGCCCTGCGCCAGCTTCTGCTGCGGCTGGGCATTCTGGCGCGGCCCGCCCCATGAGCGCGCCCATCCGCATCGCGCTGTTCTGCGGCGGCCGGGGCAGCGCCACCATCATCCGTGCCCTGCTGCGCCAAACCGACGTGGATCTGACCTTGCTGGTCAATGCCTATGACGATGGCCTGTCGACCGGGGCTTTGCGCAATTTCATTCCCGGCATGCTGGGGCCGTCGGATTTCCGCAAGAACCTGTCCTACCTGTTCGGCAATTATTCCCAGGCACAATACGCGCTCAAAAACCTGATGGAATATCGCCTTTCGGGCGATGCCGAGATTGAAAATCTGGCGCGCTATACCGAAAGCGGTGATCTGCGCGCGCTTGAGGAACCGGCAAAAGGCTGGTTCGCGCAATTGCCGCCGCAAGTCGCCAGCCGCATGCGGGCACTGCTGACCGGTTTCTTCGCGCGCGGACGCGGCTTTGATTATCGCGACTGTTCACTGGGCAATCTGGTATTCGCGGGCGCTTATCTGGAGCAGGACAGCGATTTCAATGCCGCCGCGGCGGTGGTCAGCGCCTTGGTTGGCAGCCGCGCCCGGCTGCTGAATGTGAGCGAACAGCAAAACCGCGTGCTGGTGGGGCTGAAACAGGACGGCGCGCTGCTGGCCGATGAGGCGGCCATTGTGGGGCCGCAGTCCACAAGCCCCATCACCGGCCTCTATCTGCTGGAACAGCCGCTCACGCCGCAGGATATCCGGATGCTGGAGACGTTGGATTTTGCCGGCAAGCAAAGCTGGCTGGCGGCACGCGACGCCGTGCCGAAAATCTCCGCCGCCGCATCGCAGGCCTTGGCAAGCGCCGACATTATTCTATACGGCCCCGGCACCCAGCACTCCTCGCTGTTTCCCAGTTACCGCATCGCGCATGCTGCGCTCGCAGCCGCGCCCGCCCTGGTCAAGGCGCTGGTGGTCAATCTGGAGGGCGACAATGACATTCAAGGCCTGTCCGCTGAGGATATTGCCGATGGAGCGATGCGCTACGGCGCGGCACTGACCCATATTCTGTTGCATGACCAGGCCGCGCTGCCACAGGGTGGGCTGACGGCAGATACCTATCGTGGCGCGCTTGTGTGGCGCGGGCCCCTTGCAACGCCAACGCGTCCGCATGTTCACAATGGCACCGCGGTGGCCGAGCATGTGCTGGGGCTGCGGTCCCGGCGCGCCGCGCCGAGCGTTGAAATATTCGTCGACATTCTGGGCCGTTCCGTCGCCAGCGACGAATTGATCGAGGAATTCCTGGAAAGCGATTGGCGCGGTATTGCGGCCCACCTCACCCTCAACCGCGTGGCGCCGCAGCAGGAAAGTGCGGGGTGCGCGAACTTTGAGGGGCTGTTTCCAGAAATCGCCTATCTGCGCGACTGGATGCGGAGCGGGACATCCGACTATCTGGTCCTGATGACCGGCGATGGCGCCTACCGCTTTACCGATGTGCAGGCCATCATCCGCTTGCTGGAGCAGCAGCAGTCGCTGGGCGGCGTATTCGGCTCGCGTACCCAGAGCCGGCGGCAATTCATCACCTCGATCCGCGCCGCCTATGGCGAGAACCGCCTTCTGTACGGCCTGGGCAAGGCCGCGGCCTTCTTTCTGAGTACGCTGTTCTATTTCCGCACCGGCATCATTTTCTCCGATCCCCTCACGGGCCTGCGCGTGCTGCGCCGCGCGTCTCTCGCCAACCTGCACGAGATCACGGGCGACGCACCCTTGGCGATCGTGCGTCAGCTGATCCGCCAGGGCGTCGAGGTCGCGGAATTGCCGGTCCTGTACCGCACCTTCTCCGGCTTCACCGATCCCAACTGGCGGGTACGGCGCGGGTTGCGCAACCTGGCCGCCCTATTCTGATCATGCTCGAGGGCATTACCCACTTCCTGTTCGATCTGGACGGCACGCTGGTGGACTCCAGCCCATTGCACGCCGCGGCCTATCACGCCGTGCTCGCTCAACACCGCCCTGACCTGCTGGCCGGATTCAATTATCGCGATGTGGCAGGTCTTTCGACGCCCGCGGCGTTTAAACGGATCGGGGTGAAAGAGAGCGAATTGATGGTGCTGACCGCTGCCAAACAGGCGCATTATCGCGCGTCCCTGACGGGCCTCAAAGCCATGCCAGGCGCCAAGGACCTGTTGGAAATCTTGCGGGACCGCGGCGCTTTTGTCGCCATCGTCAGTTCCGCCAGCCGGGGATCGGCCTTGCAGGCACTGGCGGTGACGGGTTTGGCGCCTTGGGCCGGCAAGCTCATCGCGGCCGAGGATGTCACCGCGGCCAAGCCGGCGCCGGACCCCTATTTGGCGACGCTGAGACTGTTAGACGCAAAACCATTGCACAGCATCGCTATTGAGGACGCGCCATCGGGCATCGCATCGGCGTGGGCTGCGGGGTTGAGAGTGATCGGGTTGCATCACGACTCCCTGTATGGCCTGTCGGACTTGTATTTTTCCGACTGTGGGGCGCTTGCGGGGGCGTTGATATGAGAGTGTGCGCCGTCATTCCGGCCGCGGGGCGCGGCAGCAGATTGGGCATTGGCGGTCCCAAAATCCTCGCACCTCTGAGCGAGGGCGAGACCATCTGGTCGGTTCTGCACGCTAGGCTCGCCCCACTGGTGGATCATATCCATCTGGTACTGTCGCCGGACGGCGCCAAGGCCTTTCCGCCCTTGGCCCCGAATGTCTCCCAGAGCATCCAGCCCGAACCGCTGGGCATGGGCGACGCGATCTTCGGCGCCCGCGCGGCATGGGACGGGTTCGATGCGATACTCATCGTGTGGGGCGACCAGGTATTTGTTTCCTCCCAAACACTGCGCCGTGCTCTGGACGCTCTGGTTTCGCCGCAGCGCCAGGCCGTCCTGCCGGTGACCCGGATGGCCAAGCCCTATGTCGAGTATCTTTTTGAAGGGACCAGATTGACGGATGTTCTACAGACCCGCGAAGGCGATGAAACCGCGCCCAACGGTTTTTCGGATGTGGGCACCTTCCTGCTGGGGACACGCGGACTGACGCAGGCCTGGGACGTCTATCAGGTGCAGGCCTCGCGCGGCGGCGCCACCGGCGAGATCAATTTTCTCCCTTTTCTGCCCTTCCTTTGCGCACAGGGCTGGACGGTGACGCCGCTGGAGGTCGCCGACGCCACCGAGGCGCGCGGCATCAACGCCCAGGAGGATCTTTCCTTCTTTCAAAACCTGTATAGAAAATCCCCATGACAAGCCTCTTGATCACCGGCGGCGCCGGATTTATCGGGAGTCACCTTTGCGAAGGGCTGTTGGCGCGCGGCTACAAGGTGCGGGTTCTGGACAGCCTAGTCTATGGCCAGCGCGAAGCGGTGCCGGCAGAGGCCGAGTTCATTGAGGGCGACATTCGGGACATCGCTACATGCCAGCGCGCCGCCAAGGGGATGCACGGAATCTTTCATTGCGCCGCCATGTCCAGGTCGGGCCCCTCGCAGGAACAGATCGACGTCTGCACCGGATCCAACATCACCGGCACCCAGAACATGCTGCTGGCGGCGCGCGATGCCGGCGTCAAACGCTTTATCTACAGCGGATCGTCCACCTATTACGGCAACCGCCCGATACCGCATCGTGAAAGCGATCCGGCGGACCTGCTCAATGTCTATGGGCTGACCAAACGGGTGGGCGAACAATATTGCCTGCTGTTCGATGAAGGCTTCGATCTGCCCACCGTGGTGCTGCGCTATTTCAGCGTTTATGGCCCGCGCCAGCCGCAAACCGGCGCCTATGCCCTGGTGCTGGGAATATTCTTGCGCCGTCATGCGCAAAATCAGGTTCTGGAAATTCATGGCGACGGTCAGCAGCGCCGTGATTTTGTGCATGTGCGCGACGTGGTGGCCGCCAATATTGCCGCGTACCAGAGTGATGTGCGCGGCGAAGTCTTCAATGTCGGCAGCGGCGAGGCTTTTTCCGTCAAGGAACTGGCGGACATGATCTCCACGCGCCAGGTCCATACCGAGGCGCGCAAGGGGGATTCCGCCGCAACCCTTGCCGATATTTCGAAAATCAAGGCCGCGCTGGGCTGGTCGCCGCAGATTTCCTTTGCAGACGGCCTGAAAGAGCTGAAAATACTGGCCGGATGAGCTCTTCCCCGTTCCGGCCCACTTTCTGACACGGTGCTCTGCTAGCCAATCCCCAGGCTTGCCGTTATCCTGCCAACAAAAGAAAATGTCTAAGGGACCGCCATGCACCGCTCGATTCTGCTGCTTTCCGCCATAACGCTTTTCGCCGCCGCGCCGCTGATTGCAGGCGCCCAGCCCGCAAAGCCCGCCCTCTATACCGCCGATCAGGCCACTGCGGGGGCCGCCGCCTATGCGCAATCCTGCGCTGCCTGCCACGGCGCCCAGATGGAAGGCGTGGCCGCACCGGCCTTGAAAGGCTCTGCTTTCGGCGAGATGGCCACGGCGCAAGGCCTGACCGCGAGCGCACTGCTGGACGTGGTGACCAACACCATGCCGCAATCCGATCCCGGCTCGCTGAAGCCGGAAGAATATAATGCCGTTACGGCCTATATCCTGCAGCAGAATGGCTATCCCGCAGGAACCGCGGCACTGGCGCCGGGCGCGGCGGGAATAAAAGACGCAAAGATCACGCCCTAGGCCAGCGCCGACAAGCGTCCTTGGGGGGAACCATCATGACGAAATCTGCGATCGCATCGCTGGCGGCGGCGTGTCTCATGCTGTGCGGCAGCGCCGTGGGACAAGCGCAAAGGCCCGCAGAACCCGTGGGCAGCGCGGGCGAAGCCGCGGCACCCGTCGGACAGGCAACGGCGGGGATCGATCCCATTCTGCTTGGCGCAGTGGTGGCCAATCCCGGCTCCTTCCAGATGCGGCCCGTGACGCAGAAGGTCGATATCAGCGATGCGATGATGCTGGAGTCCGACCGGTCCGATGACTGGATCCTGCACGGCCGCACTTACGACAACCAGCGCTTCTCTCCCTTCACTGACATCAACAAATCGAACGTGCGTCATCTGCGGCCTACCGCCATCATTCAGACCGGCATCACCAAGACCACCGAGATGACGCCGATCGAGGTGGACGGCGTGCTGTATCTGGAGACCGGTGACAACAATATCCAGGCCTATGACGCCATCACCGGCAAGGAACTCTGGGCCTATGCGCCGAAGCTGGGCTATTCCAACCAGTGCTGCGGCCAGCAATCGCGCGGCGTCGCGGTGGCCTATGGCAAGGTGTTCGCCGCCCAGCTTGACGGCCATGTCGTGGCGCTGGATGCGCGCACCGGAAAGATGATCTGGAAAACCGATCACGCCAATGCGCTGCCGCAGCCCGCTTATTTTTATTCCTTCACCATGGCGCCCATCGCCTTTAACGGCATGATCCTGGTGGGCAATGCCGGAGCGGAATGGCCCACGCGCGGGTTTCTGGAAGCGCTCGACGCAGGTACCGGAAAATTGATCTGGCGCTTCAACACCACTGCGGCACCCGACGAGCCTGGCGGCAAGGGTTGGAGCGGCGACAGCTGGAAATATGGCGGCGGCTCGGTGTGGAACACACCCGCCATCGACGTGAAGAACAATTTGATCCTGTTCGCCACCGGCAATCCCAATCCCGACCTGGATGGCTCAAGCCGCAAGGGCGACAACGCCTATACCGACTCCATCGTCGCCATCGACAGCAGGACGGGGAAACTTCGCTGGTGGTACCAGCAAGTCGCCCATGACGTGTGGGACTATGACGCCTGCGCGCCCGTGGTGCTGTTCGACACACTGGACGAGAACGGCAAGCCCGTAGCCGCGGCCGCCGAAGCCGGCAAGGTCGGCAATGTCTTCATTCTCAATCGCCTGACCGGCAAGCTGATCCGCAAATCGCCGCCGATCGTGACGATCAACGAGAATTTCATGAAACCGCTGACCACCACGCCGATGACGATCCTGCCCGGCAACAAGGGCGGCGCGATGTGGTCGCCGCCGGCTTTTTCGCCCCAGACAAAATATTTCTACACCATGGGCGTGAACGAAGCGCATGACTTCGTGCTCACCAAGCCGCTGCCAGTCTACCAGCCCGGCACCCCCATCACTGGCCAGTATGCCGGCGGCAACATGTCGCTCAATTTGAAAAGCTTTTCGCCCAGCGGCACCTTCACGGCCGTGAATACCCAAACAGGCGCCATCGCATGGCAATACAAGTCCGACCGCCCGATGTATGGCGGCGTGCTGGCGACGGGTGGCGGCCTGGTGTTCGCGGGCGAAATGAACGGCGATTTCAACGCCTTCGACGCCAAGAGCGGCGAGAAATTGTGGCACTATTCGCTGGGTGCGGGCGTGTGCACCCCGCCCATCACCTATCGCATCAAGGGTGTGCAATATGTCGCCGTCGGCGCCAGCGGCTGCCATGGCGGCGAAGTCCTGATGTACAATGAGGGCCGTCCCACCTTCGGCGATGCCTTCGCCATTTTCGCACTTGCGGACACCAACTAGGCAACCACTTCTTTTGAGGCAATGACATGGACGGCAATACCAAGAAAATCCTGCAAGGCATTTCCACCGCCACCCTCACTACCGTTCTGCTGAAGAAGGGCTTGCGCAATGTCTGGCTGCGCGGCGCCTTCCCCAAGCAACCGGGGCAGAAACGCGTGGCGGGCACCGCCTTCACCCTGCGTTTCGTTCCGGTGCGCGAAGATTTGGCGACGCCGGCGAGCTGGGCCTCGCCCATTTCCACCCGTGCGGCTATCGAGGCCATGGACGAAGGCGTGATCGCGGTGGCCGATGCCATGGGCGTCACCGACGCCGGCATCTTCGGCGATATCCTGTGCGCCCGCATGGCCAAACGCAAAGTCGCGGCCCTGATCACGGACGGGGCAATGCGCGACATGGAAGGCGTGCTGGCGACGGGCTTGCCGGTATGGTGTGCGGGCGCGGCGGCGCCGGCCTCCGTCGCCAGCCTGACTTTCGTCAACTGGCAGGAGCCCATCGCCTGCGGCGGCGTGGCGATCTTCCCGGGCGACACGATTGTCGCGGACGGCGATGGCGCCGTGGTCATTCCCCAGGCCATGTTGGCCGAAGTTGTCGAACAGGCAGCCGAGCAGGAAATCCAGGAAGGCTGGATCATCGGCGAAGTGCAAAGGGGGTTGCCCCTGCCCGGACTTTATCCGCCCAATGACGAGACCAAGGCGCGCTATGCCGCGTGGCGCAAGGACCAGAAGAGCTAGTCCTTAATAAAGTCCCGCAGCCGACCGTAAGAACGCTCGATATGCCGGCGCATGGCGGCTTCGGCACCTCTACCGTCGCGCGCGCGCAGGGCGGCGATGATGGCGTTGTGCTCATGCACCGCCTCTTCCGTGATTTCGCTGCGAAAGCAGGAGCGGAAAATATGCACATGAATGTGCAGCCGCGCGAGCGAGTCCGCGATCAGGTGATTGCCGGCGCCTTGCGCGATCAGGCGGTGAAAGTCGGTGTCCATGTCGGCAAAGGCATCGTGGCTGGGCGCTTCCTCGCCACTGGAAAGCTGCCCCATGTCGGCCTCGGTCATGCCTTGCGCCGCCTTGCGCGCGGCATGCGGCTCGATCAGCAGGCGGAACTCGAACAGCTCGTCGAGCTGGGCGCGGTCCATGCGCGGGCTGGTGGCATAGCCGGCAAAGTGGCGCTTGCTCACCAGCCCGTTGGCTTCCAGCATCGACAGCGCCTCGCGGATCGGGGTCTGCGACACCCCCAGCTCCCGTGCCAGGCTGTCCACCGATACCCGGGTTTCGGGTGGCAGTTTGAGGGACATGATGTCGGCCCGGATGCGGCGATAGACCTCCTCCGCCAAGCCGGACGGACGAATGATCGGCCGCTCCACGTCGACCGTGGCTGATAAGGGGGGGATTTTTCCCACAGGAAGGCTGCTTTTTGCCATTGACCGGTGGGAGTATAACCCATAACGTCCGCCGATCCTATAGGATATTTGATCGCAGATGCTGGTCCCTGTCGAGCAAGTTCGCGAACTGGCCGAGGCAATCCTCATGGCCAATGGCGTACCGGCAGACCATGCCCACACCCAGGCGGGCCTGTTCATTGAAGCGGAGATGCGCGCCATCCCCAGTCACGGGCTGCTCCGGCTGCGGCGCGTCATCGAGCGCATCCATGCCGGCCTGTCGGTCCCCGGCGCCACCGGCAA
>JANYAR010000056.1 GCA_025361185.1 Alphaproteobacteria bacterium
TCGGACATCCTGTGGCAGGACGATTCCGGCCAAGTCATGATCTGGCTGATGAATGGCTCGACCGTCACGAACAGCGCGCTGGCCGGCAACAATCCGGGCCCGAGCTGGCACGTCAAGGGTTCGGGCGACTTTGACGGTAACGGCAAGTCGGACATCCTGTGGCAGGACGATTCCGGCCAAGTCATGATCTGGCTGATGAATGGCTCGACCGTCACGAACAGCGCGCTGGCCGGCAACAATCCGGGCCCGAGCTGGCACGTCAAGGGCTCGGGCGATTTTGACGGCGACGGCAAGGCGGACATCCTGTGGCAGAACGACTCCGGTCAGGCGATGATCTGGCTGATGAATGGTGCAAGCGTGTCGAGCCAGGCGCAGGTTGGCGCCAATCTCGGCCCCAGCTGGAACGTGGTGAGCGCTGCCGACATCGATGGCGACGGCAAGGCGGACATCCTGTGGCAGAATACCAACGGCCAGGCCACAGCCTGGATCATGAACGGTACAAGTGTCGGTTCAACCGCCCTCCTCGGGCCAAATCCCGGACCAACCCTGCACATGATCGCCGCCAGCAGCTGAACGGATTAGGTCGAACGGAGACGTCCGCTTCTGGCGCAAAGCGGACATAGGCCGACCGAGAGCATCTGCGCGGGGCACGTTGCTGTTGGGGCATTCCACCATTTCGAAAGCTGTTTGCTAACTCAGGCGCTGCCATTGATTTAAAAGGGAAAATATTTGCTCGTCTGCAACAACTTCTAACTGGCGGGAACTGTCTATGAGGCGGGTGTAGGTCGCCCACCGCATACCCTTGGGTTTCGGTGGGTCGAACTCGTCAATTCCTGCCCAGTTCGCGCCTCCCAGCCTCGCCCGTATCGCTTGGGCACGGGCTAGTGCCCGGTCGTGCCGCGACTGGAACTGGCTGCTATAGGCCACTTGGCGGCCCCAGCTTTGCCGGGAGGCGAAGCGAGATGCTCCGGCAGGAAGCCACAAGGTAGAGGCAAGGAGGGCGGTTGTGGGACAGCGGAAATACCATTGCCGCCCCCCCAAATGCCTGGGTTGGGAAACGAGGTGTACGGTCTGTTTTATTGTGCCCAACTCAATTCTCACCCATCCCGAACCTGGCTCGGAAAGGTCAGAGGTCAGGATTCCTGCGGCTATGCGTTCTTCGCTGTACCGGTAGCTCCAGGTTAGATAGTAGGGGCCTGCCACAGTGCCGCGCTTTAGAAAGCCGCGCCTAATCAGCCGATTGATGTTCAGGCCCAGTCCCTCCTGAAGGCACACGCGCTGCCTCGGTCTAGCCAACGTGGTGGGACACTCCGGACAAATTTCGATGGATCAGGGTGGACCGGTTTGCTGTCCCACCAAGGCCCAAGGTCCTGATAAGGCTAGAATCCTGTAGACTGTCCCTGGGCACCATCCCTCTCCAAAACCAAATGCGTCGGCCGGCTGCTTTCGGCAAAATTGACAGTGCGCTGCAGCTTGCCCAAACAATGGCGCCGACAACACCGCGCGACAAATATGCGGTGAACTCACAAAAGGCAGTGGACGAGGGTGGACCAAATGAAATCCGGGAAAATTTTGACCGCCTTGAGCGCCATCGGACTTTGTCTGATGTGCACGCAGTCCGATGCGCAGCAGACCCCGTTGCTGGCTTGGGCGCCGCAGCCGGTCAAGCCGGCACCTTTCACCGCGCCCAACAAACCCATCAAGCGCCTGACGGATATCCTGGCGCGTCATGCCGGCAAGAGTGACTGGGCGGAAACCGAAGTCCTGACGCGCGACTATATCGGCCAATATATTTCCATGGGCCCGGGCAAAAAGACGCCGACGCTTTTCTATGCCGACGACCGGGTTTTTTGGTGGGTGGCGTCGGGCCAAATCCGTTTCCACATTCAAGGCCAGGAACCGTTTATCGCCTCGCGTGGATTTCTGGTTCAGGTGCCCTACCGGGTGCCCTACAGCATGGAGACGGTAGGCGAGGTGGCCTCGCTGCGCTTCGAAGTGCGCCCATCGTACCAACATCCCAGCTATCCGGTCGACGAAACCCCGGTCCCGGTGCCGGGCTTCGCTTACAACAAGGCCAGCTATTCGGGCGGCGGCAAATACGACGAGATCAACAAGCCCTATCTGGACTTCGAGAAGGATATCGTTGCCGGGGGTCGCAAGGGCGGCGGTTTCGTCAAGGACGACCATACCTGGGCCAATGTCATCCGCGGGCCCGGCATAGCCACACCGCCTGACAATAATTTCGGCCATTTCCACGAAAATTTCGCCGAGTTCTGGATCGTGCTGGAGGGTCAGCTCGATTTCCTGATCCAGGGCGTGCCACTGATCAAGGCGGGCTTCGGCGACATCGTGTTCGCGCCGGAAGAACGCTGGCATCGCGCGACGTCGGGCGGAACGGGGATGGCGACGCGGCTGGCGATCACGCCGCGTCCGCCCAGCCTGCACTATTATCAGCCCGATCACGCCGGCGGCGAATAACAGCGGTTTTCGTGGTCGCCTGCGCCTTGGGCCGCCGGCGGGGACTGATTGCAGTGCGAAATATCGCGCATTAAGCACTTTCCATCAGGCAAGCAGCCGCTTTACACCCCTTGCGCCGCTTCATTGGCAAGGGCGGCTTTTGTTGTTACTTTTGCGGGAATTTCCAATAGTTACGGCGTGATGCCCGCATGACGTTGGACGACGCAAAAGTCCGTGCCTTGAAGGCAAAAATGGATGATCCGCAGTCGCGCGTAAAACCAGATGGCGACGCCCTGACGACGACGGACGCCGCTGAAAAATCGCGGCCGGGCGAATCCGATTCCCAGGCGCTGATTACAACCCTGGCCCATGTCGCGCGCCGGGCCGGCGTGGGCGAAAGCACGGTGTCGCGGGTCTTGCGCAACAAGGGGTCGGTCTCGCAGCAAACGCGCGAGAAGATCCTGAAGGTGGCGGCCGAGCTGAATTACGTTCCCAACCGGATCGCGGGAACGCTGGCGTCCATGACCTCGAAGCTGGTGGGGGTTATCATCCCCTCGGTCGGCAACACCGTGGTGCCCGAAGTTCTTGCCGGCGCGAGTCAGGTGCTGGAAGACGCCGGTTTTCAGCCGGTGATCGGCGTGTCCAATTACGATCCGCAGCGCGAGGAAGCCCTGATTGAATCGATCCTCAGCTGGCGCCCCGCCGGCCTGCTGGTGGCGGGGCTGGAGCATACCGGGCGCGCACGGGCGATGCTCAAAGGTTGCGGCGTTCGCGTGGTCGAGCTTCTGGATATCGACGGCGAAGGCATCGATATCGTCGTCGGCTCTTCGCATCGCCAGGCGGGGCGCAAGAGCGCCGAACATCTTCTGTCCCGCAATTACCGGCGGATCGGCTATGTCGGGCACGATATCACCATCGATTTGCGGGCCGGAAAGCGGCTGGAAGGGTTCCGCGCGATGGTGGCGGAAAACGGCCTGCGTCTTGTGGAGGAGGAATTCTCCCCGGGTGCGGCATCGTCCATCGAAGCCGGGCTTGTCGGACTGGCGCGACTGCTGGAACGGCAGCCCGGATTGGACGCGGTCTATTTTTCCAACGACGACCTGGCCATCGGCGGCTATTTTTACTGCCTGGAAAACGGCATTTCCATTCCGGGCCAGTTGGCGCTGTTCGGCTATAATGGCCTGGACATTGCGCGCCTGACCCCGCAGCCGCTCTCCACGATCCGCTCGCCTCGAGTCTCGATGGGCGAGAC
>JANYAR010000085.1 GCA_025361185.1 Alphaproteobacteria bacterium
TGAAAATGCTGATAAGCGATTTTTACGAACTCCCAATCTCGCTTTCGCTTGCATCGATCGTATTCATCCTCTTGAGTTGCATCATTGCATCGATACTGCGGCCGCGCAAGGCTGATCTTCACCGACGCGTAGTCGTTGATACGGTCGTAAGAGGTTTCGCCAAAACTCACTGTTGGCACTCCTTTTCCGGAGGGAACCGATCGGTCGTGCTTGGATCTCGCTCAGTCAACAACTTCCCAATCGCTGCTCGCCGAGGCCACGGAGCCGAGCCTTCTGCCTCCACAAGAGCCGTATCATGCCGAAACATTGGTGGCCGCTACGAAAGCCAAAAACTCGGCCCTCTTCGCACCACCGACGGCAAGGGGCATGCTTCGGCACTTGCGCCCATCGCCGGCAGGTCGCCTAAACTTCGCGGCCCTTTTCCAACTGCATGTTCAAAGCCAAACCACGAATCTCGTTGGTGAGGACGTCGAAGCTGGCGGGCGTGCCGGCTTCGAGCGTGTTCTCGCCCTTGACCATCGATTCGTAGATCTTCGTGCGGCCTTCCACGTCATCGCTCTTGACGGTGAGCAACTCCTGGAGGATATAGGCCGCGCCGTAAGCCTCCAGTGCCCACACTTCCATTTCACCAAACCGCTGGCCACCGAAACGAGCCTTGCCACCCAAGGGCTGTTGCGTGATCAGGGAGTAGGGGCCGGTGGAACGGGCATGGACCTTGTCGTCGACCAAGTGATGGAGCTTCAGCATATAGATGTAGCCGACCGTGACCTGGCGGGTGAAAGACTCGCCGGTACGTCCGTCATACAAGGTCATCTGGCCCGACGAGGTCAGACCCGCCTGCTCCAGCATATCGACAATGTCGGCTTCCTTGGCGCCGTCGAACACCGGGGTTGCGATCGGAATGCCCAGACGCAGATTGTCGGCCAATTCGAGCAGACCTTCCTCGTCGATTTCGCCAAGACGTTCGTCATTGCCATAGATGCTCTTCAAATGACGGCGCAGCGGCTCATGCTTGCCGTCGCGCTTGACCTTGTCGAGCATGTCGCCGATCTGCCGGCCCAGGCCCGAACAGGCCCAGCCCAGATGGGTCTCCAGAATCTGACCGACATTCATGCGCGAAGGCACGCCCAGCGGATTGAGCACCACGTCCACCGCGGTGCCGTCTTCCAGATGCGGCATGTCCTCGATCGGCACGATGCGGCTGATCACGCCCTTGTTGCCGTGACGGCCGGCCATCTTGTCGCCCGGCTGCAGCTTGCGCTTCACCGCCACAAAGACGCGGACCATCTTCATCACGCCGGGCGCCAGTTCGTCGCCGCGGCGCAGCTTTTCCACCTTGTCGGCGAAACGCTTGTCCAGGCGCGACTTGGATTCGTCATACTGCTGACGCAGGCCTTCGATCTCGGCCATCGCCTTTTCGTTGCGAAGCCCGATCTGCCACCATTGATGCTTGGCAATCGTGTCCAACACGCTTTGGGTGATCTTGGTGTCGGCCGCCATGCCCTTGGGACCCGAAGCAGCGGTCTTGTTGAGCAGGATTTCCGCCAGGCGCGAGAAAATGTTGCGCTCCAGGATCGAAAGTTCGTCGTCTCGGTCTTCCGCCAGACGCTCTTCCTCGGCACGCTCGATCGACATGGCGCGCTGATCCTTGTCCACACCGTGACGGTTGAAGACGCGCACTTCCACGATGGTGCCGGTGACGCCCGGCGGCACGCGCAAACTGGTGTCACGCACATCGGCGGCCTTTTCGCCGAAGATGGCGCGTAGCAGCTTTTCTTCCGGGGTCATCGGGGTTTCGCCCTTCGGCGTCACCTTGCCCACCAGAATGTCGCCTGCCTGAACTTCGGCGCCGATATAGACGATGCCGGCTTCGTCCAGGTTTTTGAGGTTTTCTTCGCCCACATTGGGAATGTCGCGGGTGATTTCCTCCGGTCCGAGCTTGGTGTCGCGCGCCATGGTCTCGAATTCCTCGATATGGATCGAGGTGAAGACGTCGTCGCGGACGATGCGCTCGGAAATGAGGATGGAGTCCTCGAAGTTGTAGCCGTTCCAGGGCATGAAGGCGACCAGCGCATTCTTGCCCAGCGCCAGCTCGCCCAGCTGCGTCGAAGGACCGTCGCAGATGATGTCGCCCTTGCGCAGCACGTCACCGATCTTCACCAACGGCTTCTGGGTGATGCAAGTCGAGGCGTTGGAGCGCTGGAACTTGCGCAACCGATAGATGTCGATGCCCGGCTTGGTGGGATCGGCTTCTTCCGTGGCGCGAATGACGATACGGGTGGCGTCCACCTGGTCCACCACGCCGGCGCGGCGGGCGGTGATGGCGCTGCCGGAATCCCGTGCCACGACTTCTTCCATGCCGGTGCCGACCAGCGGCGCTTCCGGGCGCAGCAGCGGCACGGCCTGGCGCTGCATGTTGGAGCCCATCAACGCGCGATTGGCGTCGTCATTTTCCAGGAACGGCACCAAAGCGGCGGCGACCGACACCAGCTGTTTGGGCGACACGTCGATGAACTGCACCTGATCGGGCGTGGTCATCACGAAGTTACCGCCCTTGCGGCAGGACACCAGTTCGTCGGTCAGGCGAAGACGGCGGTCTACCGTGGCGTTGGCCTGGGCGATGGTGAACTTCGCCTCTTCCATCGCCGACAGATAGATCACCTCGTCCGTCAGGTGCTTGTTCACCACCTTGCGGTACGGGCTTTCGATGAAGCCATACTTGTTGACCCGGGCGAAGGTCGCCAGGCTGTTGATCAGGC
>JANYAR010000025.1 GCA_025361185.1 Alphaproteobacteria bacterium
TGAGAATGATGGGAGACGGCTTTGAAAAGAGGGTCAGAGCCTTTCGGGATCAGATCGCAAAATTGAACTTGTCCGCCACGGACGCCAAAAAATGGGATTGCGCTTTGAGCCAATTAGTTAAATTGCGGAGAGAGCGAGATGAGCTTGCCCATGGGTATTTCCAGCCGATTATGGAGCCGGGAAAGGGGCTAAACCCAGATGCGGCGGCGGCAACAATCAAAAGCTGGCGCAATCAAAAACCGCACGAGACGAAAAAGGTCACGCGCGATGGCATCAAGAAAACCTTCGCCAAAATTCATGCTCTGTATTGGTCATTATTTGATCTCGGACTTCCGCAATAGTCAGTTTCCCAGAAGCCACCAGCGTCATAACCCCGAAAATGCTACGCGCTATCAGGGCGGCGTCCGGTTCGTCTGAACAGACGTTCCAGTAGAGGTAAGCCATGCCGCCAACTTCGGCCATGTCTGGCGTAATATCCGCGCCCATAGGGCAGTCCTAGCGGGCACCGGCCCATGTGATATTGGCGGCTGTATATCGGGCCGGTACCCGAAGGCTTGGCGCACTACCTGGAAAGTGACCTTAGAATCACTCTAAAACAGACAGTACGTCAAGTATACAATCGCCAATATTGGGGCGAGGTTACACTCGGGATACCCAGCTCCAACCACTATGGTTGGAGGCCCTAAATGGCTGAGATGGCCACTTTGGGGCGTCCGGCCCTCAGCGGCGGACCGCTAGCTGGAGACAAGATCGTGAGAATGGTGTTCCTGGACGAGTCTGGGACCGGCGGCATTGCCAAGGAGCCCTACTTTGTCCTGGCCGGGGTAATTATCCACGCCGATAAGCAATGGAAGGCCGTCGAAAATCACCTCATAGCCTTAATGAACAAATATTCCCCAATTCCTTGGGGCGCCCGCCCGTTGAATTTCTGTTTCCATGGCACTGAGCTTTATTCGGGTGGCAAGGTTTTCACTCGCCATGCCTTTCCGAAAGAACAACGCTGGGAAATTCTCGACCAGCTAGTGGCTATACCGGCCAAGTTCGATCTACCTGTAGTTTCCGCCTATGTTGAGAGGTCGGAGAATCCCGATACCTTAACCTGCTATCGAGGGTGCTACGTAGAGGTTGCTGCGATTGTGGAGGCCTATATGAGGCTCCAGCCAGACCGCAACGAAGTCGCGTCAATTATTTGTGAGGATTTTCCGGAGGTTCGCGGCTGGGTCAAATGGGTGCAGGATTATCAGCAGCGCCACGTTCGCGAATCCGATCTGCACGCCGATGAGCGGGATGCCATGCCTTCTTGCCCCAAAACATGCGGCGGAACGGTGTTACTTCATAACCCTTGGCTTTGCGCCAATGGATGAAATTCATAGTTACCTGACGAATTGTCTTAGGCTGCGTTAATCCGCCGATATGTGAGGCGCTTGCCGGCGATGCCTTGCAAGGCAATGTCGGCACGAGCTGCGTCATCGCCTAAGCCTCCCAAAGAAGATGACGTTCTCCGGCGCTTGCTAAAGACGAAGCCGGAGCCCTTCACGCCCAAGGCGAAGAAGAAGCCGGCTCCCAAGAAAGCCAAAGTAAAAACGCATAACGGCGAAACTGATCAATCTTGGTCAGAATTGGCCTTGAGTTTGCCCATTATAGATATGCGGTGAGGCCGCCCCTTCCACGCTTAATGTGCCTCCCGTAAGTTCACTAGCCCGGCGGTGTAGCCACAGCGCCGGGCTAGTTCTTGCTTTTTTTCCATCCCCGAAAACGCGCGGCGGAAATGAAAAGAGCCGGGAGCTTTCGCCCCCGGCTCCCTCGGTCAGCTCGCCAAATACCCAACGCGGTCAGGCCGCGGCCAACTTAGGCGCGGGGTATGCCGGTCGGGTAAAGAACAGCGCTCCGGAGAATACCTAGGTAGTGGCACCTAGCCGAAGCAGGCAGACTGACGATCTGTCAGCCGGCTTTTCAAAAAAAAACTTAATCGCCCCATGGTTTTAGTGTATGGATTGCCAATAATCGGCAAAACGTTTTACCGCTAACAACACTATCTGGGGGGTATCATGCGTAAAATTGGCAGCGCTTTCATAGGCATCTGTATGCTCGGCTCTTCGCTCGCCTGGGCAGAAACTCCGCTGCCCGCGGGCAAGCCGGCCGGCATCCGCCAGGCCCAGATGGGTACCCACGAATATTTGGTCTTTGGCGGGATCGCGGCGCTCGGCGCCGGTATCCTGATCGCGACCTCCGGTGGACGCTCCTCCAACCCCGGCTCGCAGCCCGTGGTCATCACCACACCCGCCACGACCGTCTAAAAGATACCGTCTGAAAGACAAAGGCCCGGCTGCGCGGGATACGCAGCCGGGCCTTTATCTGCCGGTCAATGCCGTCATGGCGCCCGCCGGTTTAGCTTGGCGTTTTGGCGGGCGTGCGCGTGACGACAAAATCCTTCAGCCGCTCGCTCGCCATCGCGAAATTGGGCTCCAGTTCGAGCACTTTCTTGTAGTCGTAATAGGCTTCCTTGTAGCGGCCCAGCATCTGCTCGGCGATGGCGCGGTCGTAATAGCCGATATGAGGATAGGCCATGCCCAGATCCATGCCCTTGTTGATCTGGTCCAATGCTTCCTGGTGCTGACCTTTCTTGATCAGCATGGCGCCCACATTGACATAGGGATCGCCCAGGCCGGGCTCGAGCATGATGGCGGCGTTGAAATCCCTGGAAGCCTCCTCGGTATGGCCCATCATGTCGTGCATCACGCCGCGATTGTCATAGGTCCCGGCGCGGTCCTTTTTGGTCAGGGCATCCTGGCTCAGCGACCGGTCGCAAATATCGATGCCTTCACGCAGCATGTTGCCGGCCTTGGCATGCAGGAAACAGTCATGGGCCAGGCCGTTGCCGAGCGACACAACAACTTGGGCTTGGACCGGGCTGGCAATGGCCAGTGCGGCGGCCAAAATTACGAGATAAACCTTCATCGCAGACTCTCCCGGAAAGAAAAGCTACCAAGCAATACTACACCAGTTTGTTCGTCCGTGCGCGGTTGTGTTAGCGCTAATTCTGGGACATTCTTTCGGCAAGCAAAAACATAAGTTTAGGGAGCAATCTTGATGAAATCTCGCAAGTTTACCCTCATCGCCGGCGCCCTCGTTCTGGCTCTGGCACCGGCAAGCGCCCAGCAGGCGCCCAAAATCTGGTTCAGCTGGTCGCCCAAGCCGGTGCCGCTGACGGAGTGGAAGGCGCCCAACAAACCGATCTGGCGCCTGAATGAGATCATGGACGCCCACAAGGGCAAGGCGGGCTGGGACCAGCCGATCGTGCGCGATCAGGACTATGCCGCCGACTACATTTCCATGGCGGCAGGCGCCAAGACCAAGCCCCAGTTCTGGGCTGACGACCGCATCTTCTGGTACGTCGCCTCGGGTCAGATCCGCTTCCACATTGAGGGCCAGGAACCCATCCTCGCCAGCAAGGGCTTCCTGGTGCAGGTGCCCTACCGCAATGTCTATTGGATGGAGACAGTGGGCAGCGAGCCCAGTGTGCGGCTGGAAGTGGTGCGCTCCCACCGCACCCCGCTCTATCCGGCAGCGCAAGGCGATACCGGCCCTGCGCCCAAAGCCACGGGCAAGACCTATGTCCTGGTCAGCTACGGCACCCCGCCCGATCCCTATACCGACAAGAACAAGCCTTATCTGGATTTCTGGGGCGACTTTGTGAAGCGTCCGGCGGCGCGCGGCAACAACGCCTTTGTGTCGGATACCACCAACTTCATGAATGTGATCCGTGGCCATGGCACGCCCACGCCGCCCGACAGCAACAAGGGCCATTTTCACATCGACTATAATGAGTTTTGGGTGATCGCCGAGGGCACCATCGACTACAAGATGGAAGGCATGAAGGTTTACACCGCCAATGTCGGCGACGTGGTCTTGGCCCCCCAGGGGCGCTGGCACCGCGCCAGCTGGGCGGGCACCGGCATGTCCACCCGCATCGCCATCAATCCCCGCCCCGAGGGCATGCATAATTATGATCCGGAATCGGGGGCGAAGCAGTGAGAGGAACGGTCCATGGGCGCACCTGCGCCCATGGATGAGCATGTCCAGTGGACATGCTAAAGTGACGAGCGCCGCGAGCTTGAGCGAGCGGCAAAAGCCGGCTGAAAAACCGGCGCTTTCTTGTTTGGGGAGACACCATGAAACGCCTTCTGTTCGCCGCCGCTTTTCTCATGCCCCTGCCCGCGCTGACTCTGTCGGCGTTAGCCCAGCCGGCGCCGATGCCCGACAAGCTGTTCACGCCGGGCGCCGACATCCCGGCACTGATCGCCAAGGCCAAGGCCGGCCAGAAATCGCCCACGGTCAATTCGGTCGTGCCAATCGCCACCGTGGGGCCCTATCGGGTGCTGCTGGAATACCGCACCGGCCTGACGCCGCCGACCATCCATCACGGCCAGGCGGAACTGATCCATGTGATCCAGGGCAATGCGACGCTGGTCACGGGCGGCAAGCTCACCGGCCTTGTGCCCGGCAGGCCCGGCTCCGCCAACGAAAGCGCCACCGGCATTGAAGGCGCGTCCCCGCAGAAACTCACCGCCGGCGACTATGTGGTCGTGCCGGCGGAGACCGCGCACCAGTTCCAGGATGTGCAAGGCGAATTCATCATCATGAGCGTGCACATGTTCATGCCGGAGACGAAGTAAAAAAGTAAAAAGGGAGATGTCATGAAAAGACTAATTCTCGCCGCCGTTCTGCTGGCCCCCCTACCCGCATTTGCACAACCGGCAACGCCGCCCACCAAGCTGTACGGTTCGGCGGCCGATGTGCAGGCCTTGGTCGCCAAGGCCAAGGCCGAGCACAAGGGCGGCAACACCACCGAGCTGGTGGTGAATGCACAGGGCTATCCGTTTCAGCTGGAATACCGCACCGGCACGACACCGCCCAGCATTCATCCCACCCATGCCGAACTGATCGAAATCATCGAAGGCAGCTGCACCCTGATCACCGGCGGCACGCTGGTCGGCGCCAAGCCGGCCGCACCCGGCGCCATGACACAGGGCGGCACGTCCATCGAAGGCGGCAGTTCCCGCAAGGTCGCCAAGGGCGATTACATCATGGTCCCGGCCAACACCCCGCATCAGTATACCGAGGTGCAGGGCCTGATCATGATGACCCTGCATATGCCGGTGGATGCGAAATAGTCGGAAGGCTGTCATGCCTAAGATCGACATCGCCGCCGTGCCGCAACGCGAAGGCCCAGGTTATCCGCCGCCATTCGACACCCCCTGTGCCGATCGCCTACGGCAGCGGCTGGGCAATGCCGGAGGGCTCACGGATTTCGGCGTCAATCTCATGCGCCTGCCGCCGGGCAATTGGTCAAGCCAGCGCCACTGGCATTCGCACGAAGACGAATTCGTCTATGTGCTCGAAGGCGAGGTGACGCTGATCGAAGATGGTGGCGAGACGGTGCTACGCGCCGGTGATTGCGCGGCCTTTCCGAAAGGCACTGGCAACGGCCATCACATGATCAACAAATCGGGCACGATGGCGGTTTATCTCGAAGTCGGCACGCGCGCGCCCGCCGACCTTACCATCTGCTCCGACATCGACATGATGAGCTCCAACGCCGATGGCCGGTTCGTGCACAAGGATGGCTCGCCCTATTCGGAGCCCTAATCCGGCAATCCAAACACATAAAGCTGATGTCCGGTCGACGGCCGGTGCACTTCGTTCAGGAGCATGGTCGGCTTCTGCTGAGGACTGCCGCCGCCAAGGCCGGATGCCACCGCGATATACTGCTTGCCGTCCAGGCTGAAGCTGACCGGATAGCCCTGCACCGTGTTGCCCAGCCTAGTCTGCCAGATGATCTTGCCGGTTTTGACATCGACCGCCTTGAAGCTGCGGTTGAAGTCGCCCACGAAAGCGACGCCGCCCGCGGTGGACAGAACCGCCGTCAAGAAGGGCGAGCGCTGCTGCCAGGACCACATCTCCTTCATATCGGAGGTGCGATAGGCCGCCAGCTTGCCCATATTCTGATGCGTGCCCGGCATGTAGAAGAATTTCTGCGAGGCGGCGGTGCCGCCGCCGCCCAATTTCATGTCTACATCATGGCCCTGGATCATCACGCAGCTCTGGCTGAGCGGAATGATCAACAGATCGTCGGGCTGGTCATAGCTGGTGGCTTGCCAGTCATGGCCGCCTTCCGGTCCGGGGCAGGACGAATACCACTCATTGGTTTTCTGATTGAAAATGTCCTTGCGATAGGTCACCGCGCCGGTCTTGTGGTCGATACTGGAGAAGACATTCTGGAACACGGTTTCCTTCGCCGCGATGAATTTTCCGGTGACACGGTCGAGCTTCCACAGGATGCCGACCTTGCCGATGGTCATCAGAGTTTTTTCGTCGCCGTGATTGATCAGCACCCGCTCGAACACTTCGTCCAGGTCGAGGCTTTCGCCAGGGGCATGCTGGAAATACCATTTCAGCTTGCCGGTATCGGGATCCAGCGCCAGGGTGGATGAGGAATACAGCGTGGAGGCATTGCCGCTCTTGCGGCTGGCGCGGAACCAGGGCTTGGTCTGCGCCACGCCCCAATAGGTCGTGTTGAGATCGGGATCATAGGTGCCCGCGATCCAGGTATCGGCGCCGCCGCGCAGCAGATTGGGAAGTCCGTTCCAGGTGTCGCCGCCAGGCTCGCCTTCCAGCGCGGTGGTGTGGAATTTCCAGGCCGGATTGCCGCTGTCGGCGTCAAAGGCGCTGATATAGCAATTGTTCTCGGAATAATTGTCGCAGCCGGTCAGGCCGGTGAGCACCTTGCCGCGCATCACCATCACGCCGCCGGTGTTGGAATTGTTGGGATTGCCCAGCGTGTGCTCCCACACAATCTTGCCGGTGCGCGCATCAAGCGCATGGATCATCGCGTCGGTGGTCGCGACATAGAGTTTGTCGTGATAGACGGCGAGGCTGCGGGTGCCGCCATAGGCGATCTTGGAAACCGGACCGATGCGGTTCTCCCAGATCAGCTCGCCGCTGCGCGCATCCAGCGCCTGTACGGTGTTGGAGGTGTTGGACAGGAACATCACGCCGGCATGGACGATGGGGGTTACCTGGCTGGCGCCGCCCTCATTCATGTTCCAGGCCCATTTCAGGGTCAGGGTCTTTACATTGTCCGGCGTGATCTGCTTGAGCGGCGAGAAGCTCCAGCCCTGATAGTTGCGGCGGTACATCGGCCATTCGCCATCGGCCGGATTCTTGAGCATGTCGTCGGTGACGTCGACATAGTTCTTCACCGTGCCCTTTACCGTCAGGCCTTTGGCCGGCGGCGCTGCATCCGCCGCGGCGCGCGCTTCCATCGCCGCCATCTTGCCCAGGGTCGGCGGAACAATCGCTTCGGCCACGACCTTGCCGTCGGCGACGGAGGACACTTTCACATCGCTATTCTTGCTGAGGGGCACGGATCCCGCCTTGGCTCCATTGGCATACAGCAGATAGGCGGTGATGTTGGTGTACTGCTCCTCGCTCAGGCTGCCGGGCGCGCCTGCGGGCATGGACTTGGCAATGAAGTTGTAGAGGTCCTTGGTGGAGCGCACCCCAAAGGAGGTCATGAATCCATTGCCGCCCAGCGCCGGCGCGTCGCCGCCGCCCGCCAGATTGGCCCGGTGGCAACCGGCGCAGCTGGCGGCATAGGCGCTGTGGCCGGCCGTCGCCTGGGCCGCGGTGTAAACACCGGCGCCTTGCGCGATGGCCTGGGACACAAAAGCATAAGCGCCGCCGAGCGCGATCAATGTGGCGGCACCACTGAGGAATTTTCCGGTGCGAGACATCTTAGCTATTTCCTGGAGTGTGCGCAGCCGGTGCTTCCAGCCAGCCTTGAAGATTGCCGTCGGGCGCCTTTTCGCTGTCGACGCGGATATAAAGAGACTGTTTGTCCAGCGCCGCCTTTTGCGCGCCACTCAGTTTGATCGCGCCGCTGATTTCGCCTTGCCGCCCATGGGTCACCGTCAAGCTGCCGATAGCGTCGCCCGGCACGCCCTTGGCCAGACCGATACGAAACGAGCCGCCCGTGGCCGGCGACGTCATATTGGAAAATGCGCCGTGCACCGTCAGCGTGTTTCCGTCCAAGGTGGCGGTGACATTGCCGATGCTGTCGATGACATCGGCCCGGGTGGTGGCGTCGAAGGGCGCGGGGTCCAGTTCGGCCTCATAGCCGGCGGCCAAAGCCGGCGTCGCGAGCACCAGCGCCGCCGCGGCACAGATAAAGATGTGGCGTGACATGCGCCCGTTTCCTTTTGGCTGTTGCGGCGGCTATGTGGAGTGAGGCGGCAGCTTCACACCCAGCACATTGCGCAGGTAATTGACGTTGTGAGAGATGTAATCGTCCACCGCCAGTTCGCGGTTGCCGCCGATCGCATCATAGCCGTCATCGCCCTTGCGCGGGCCATCCACGTCGAAGATCGCCCAGCCCTTGAAGTGCTTCTTGCGCAGCACGTCGAACACGGCGGGGAAGTCGACGCCGCCGCCGCCCAGATTGTGATAGACCGATGCCTGCTTGTGCATTTCCTGGGTCGGGATTTCGGTATTGCCGCGAAACTTGGCATAGGTGTCCTTGAGATGGATCTCGGACACGCGCGGGAAATAGTCGCTGATGATCTTGGCCGGATCGCCGCCGCCCAACACCAGATGGCCGGTATCGGCGGTCATCCAGACATATTTGGGATCGGTGTGGTCCATCACCCAGCGCATGTCCTTTTCGCGCTCCAGGGGGCCCCAGATATGGGGATGCGGCGACAGCCGCACGCCCATGGCGATGGTCTTGGCTCCCAGCTCGTTCAGCGTGTTTGCCAGGCGCTTGAGCTGTTCCTCGCTGGGGCCGCCCGCCGGGCGCGCGCCCATGTTGATCTTCCAGTGATCGCTGCCGAGCGGCTGCAGAAAATCGCGGCAGAAAGCGATATGGTCCGCCATGGTCTTGGGAATCTGGTCCACGTCGATGAAATTGGTCGACTGGCCCTTCTCGCCATTCGACGCGCCGATGAAGGTTATGCCCGCGGCGTCCATCAGCTTTTGCAATTCCATGGGGTTGGGGCGATACTGCTCGATGCCGTCGCCATAAAATTCGATGCCTTGCAGGCCGACTTCCGCGACACGCTTGATCGCCCAGGGCGTCTCGTGAGTTTTTTTGCCGCCCTCCCCTGCTCCGCCCCAGATCGAGCTGGTCGTCCCATACAGGATGTCCGGATTCACCGGATCCAGCGGCTTGTGCTTGATGGTCTTGCCCCACAGCTGGGTGGTGTGCAGACCGCCGACCGCCATGGTGGCTGCGGCGGTCATCATGAAGTGGCGACGGTGGAATTTGGTAGCCATGGAACTGATCCCCCTGGAATGTTCTAATGTTGTTTGTAGCGACGTTTGGGCGCGGGTGACAGTAAGTCAAGTAGACGCCACACGCTGACCCCTTTTGTGCTGCGCCGCAACAAGTCTTGCGTATGGCTCGCAAGTTCTAGCGCGCCCCGATCCGGCTGCATTTACAGTCTTGCGCAAAAGTGAGAATTTCTCACTAGGCGCATCAACAGAAAACAAAAAGCGCCTGCCGTTCCTTTTTTGCCATCAACAACGGGAGCAGAGAGCATGCGAATGTCCAATAGGCTGGCGCTTGGCTGTGCGGCTGTTGTCATCGCGGCGTTGGCAATGCCCGCGCTGGCGCAAACACAGAGCGGCGACGTGTGGTACGCATGGTCGCCCAAGCCCGACAAGCTGCCGTCCTATGGTACGAACAAGCCGGTGACCCGCCTGCCCGCCGTGCTGGCCAAGCACAAGGGCGAGGCGCGCTGGAGCGAGCAGGTCATTCTCACCAAGCGCTATGACACCAAATGGATTCAGGCCGCGCCGGGCGACAAGTCACCCACCACCTATTGGGGCGATGACCGCGTGATCTGGGTGGTGTGGGGTGGACAGATCCGCTTCACCATCGACGGCCAGCAGCCTTTCGTGGCGACCAAGGGGTTCATCGTTCAGGTTCCGCAGCGCGTGCGTTTCAGCATGGAAACCATCGGCAGCGAGCCAAGCCTGCGCTATGAAGTCACCCATACCGGAATCTTGCCGCTTTATGTCGGCGACCAGCCCAAGCCCGCCGATCCCGCCGGCACCCATTACATGAAGGTCAGCACCCCGACGCAGCCGGAAGCCTATGACGAGGTCAACCGGCCTTACCGTGATTTCTTCAAGGAAGTGGTCGCCGCCGATCCGGTGGCCAATCCCAAGGACCATCTGGTGGTGGGAGATGAAGCCAATATGGCCAACATAATCCGCGGCAAAGGCGTGCCGACACCGCCGTCGA
This sequence comes from Alphaproteobacteria bacterium, assembly GCA_025361185.1. Classification (GTDB taxonomy): domain Bacteria; phylum Pseudomonadota; class Alphaproteobacteria; order Micropepsales; family Micropepsaceae; genus Rhizomicrobium. The sequence goes on from JANYAR010000025.1 coordinate 10,307, forward strand.
CCAATCGCGGCCATTTCCATATCGGTCATGACGAGTTCTGGTTCATCCTGGAAGGCAAGTGCGATTATCTGATCGAGGACGCCGGTCTGTTCACCGCCAATGCGGGCGATGTGGTGTTCGTGCCGCCGGGGCGGTTCCACCGCGCCAGCTGGGCTAACGGTCAGACCGACACGCGCCTGTCCTTCAATGTCAATCCTAACCTGTTCCACAACTTCGCGGCCGACGCTGGCGGCAAGCAGTGAACGGAGATAAAACATGAAAAAGAAACTGCTCATCGCCGCCGGTATCGCGCTTCTGACGCTGCCCGCCCTGACTCATCTGGGAATGGCACAAGACCGTAAAATCTATCTTGATTGGGTGCCCAAGCCCGATCACCCGAAGGAATATACCGGCGTCAACAAGGTGATCACCCGCCTTGATGATGTTCTGGCCAAGCACAAGGGCCAGGCCAACTGGGTCGAGGATGCGATCGAAACCGAACGCTACAGCGCAAAATGGATTTCGATGGCGGCGGGCGAGAAGACCCGCACCCAATTCTATGGCGACGACCGCACTTTCTGGGTGGTGTGGGGCGGCCAGATCCGTTTCAACATCGAAGGCCAGGCGCCTTTTGTCGCCAAGAAAGGATTCCTGGTGCAGGTGCCGCTGCGCGTGCCCTATTCCATGGAAACGGTCGGCGATGAACCAAGCTTGCGTTTTGAAATCACCCGCGGCGGCACGCTGCCGTCATATCCGGCCGCCCACAGCGAACCCATGCCCGCGCCCAAGAACGGCCAGCACTATGTCAGGGTCAGTTATCCCTCGACCTTGGTGGCGGGCGGCATGGACAGCTACACCGAAGCGAACAAGCCCTATCTCGATTTCATGAAGGATATTGTCGAGAAATATCCCAAGGGCGGCTCGCGCGGCGGATTGTTCATGGGCGACCATGACAATCAAGCCGCCATCATCCGGGGGATGGGCGTGCCGATTCCCCCCGCCACCAACCGCGGCCATTTCCACATTGGCAATGACGAGTTCTGGTTCATCCTGGAAGGCCATATCGCCTATGAGATGGAGGGCAAGGGCCTGATTGTCAGCCAGGCAGGAGACGTTGTATTGGCGCTGCCGGGCCGCTTCCACCGCGCCAGTTTCGCGCCGGGACAGATGGACACAAGGCTGGCCTTCAACCGCAGTCCCACCATGCAGCACAATTTCGCCGAGGACGCGGGCGGCAGGCAGTAGCTCGGCGGTCACAATTGCTCCTAGTCCAGAATTGAATGAATTCCAATGGATCAATTTTTCTGGGTCTGGTCATGCTCGGCACCGCAACCGTCGCCGGATGCGGAATAGCCAATCAACGCTACTCGGTGGCATGGACCGCTGCCTTGGACAGCGAGCCGGATGCCGGATGCATCGGGAATGCGCTGGCGTCCATGCCGGAAATTTTCCGCACGGAAGTGAGACATTCGCCGCGCGGTTATGTCGTGGATGTTTACCTGAAGTCGCCGGGCGAGACCGGAGCCGAGGCGAAGGAACGCAATGCCAAACTGGCCGCCATGCTGAAGGCTCAGGGCATTGGCAACTATCGGGAATGGCCGGATATCTACGTTATCGTCGGGACGGGGAAGGGCGAAACTTTTCGCATGAGTTATCTGGGTTGGCCGAAGGCGAGCGACCAACGGGAAGTGGCGGCACACTTGATTGTCGCCAAATTGGCGGGCAGTTGCCAGATTCCGGAATTGGCCGCGCGGGCAAGAGAGGAACATGTATCGGAATGGTCACCCTACATGTTCAATATCTAGCCTGCACAAACGGCGCTGACCGTCAGACCGTTACGATCATCCCATCATAGGCCGGTTCAATGCCGGGCGGCAGTTCGCGCAGAAGTGTTTCGTAATCCATGTCGATATGCATGTTGGTGAGAATGGCGCGCTTTGGTTTCACCCGCGCGATCCATTCCAGGGTGCGCGCCAGGTGGGCATGACTGGGATGGGGCGTGTGGCGCAAGACGTCCACGATCCAGCATGGCACGCCCTCCAGCGCCGCGAAGGCGGCCTCGTCCAGCCCATCGGCGTCGGGAGAATAGGCAATGGGCCCAAAACGAAAGCCCAGGCTGCGGATGCGGCCATGTTGCTGGCCAAAGGCCCGCACCGGCACCGCCCCGCCGGAACCAGCGATCTCAAAATCCGCGAAAGGCTCGCCAATCTCATGGGCATTGAGAATGGGGGGATAATCGCTGCCCTCGGGCATGTCGAAACAATAGCCGAACTTCCTGCGCACGCCCGCAAGGCCTTCGCGGTCGCTCCACAGGTCCAGGCGGCGCTTCATGTTCATGGCGACAACGCGCAGATCGTCAATGCCATGCAGCTGATCGGCATGGTCATGGGTAATCAGCACGCCGTCCAGCCGCCCGACATTTGCCGCCAGCAGCTGCTCGCGCATATCGGGCGAGGTATCGACCAGCAACCGCGTCTCGCCCGAGGCTTTCTTGCGCGCGACCAGGATGGAACAGCGACTGCGACGGTTTTTGGGATTGGCCGGATCGCAAACGCCCCAGTTGGGACTTCCTTCCGCGATGCGCGGCACGCCGCCAGAGGAACCGCAGCCTAGAATACGAACCTCAAACATTGGGCGGCTCTTTATTCATGGCGCGCTCCGCGCGCGGGGGCCCGAGGAACCACAGCCCAGAATTCGAACTTCCAAGGTCATGAGGGGCGCTGCACCTTGGAGAATAAGCGGAAGAAATTTTCCGTGGTGGCCGCGGCCAGTTCGGCCGGCGTCACGCCTTTCAATTCCGCCAGCAGGACGGCGGTATGCACCACAAAGGCCGGCTCATTGGTCTTGCCTCGGTGCGGTACCGGCGCCAGATAGGGCGCGTCGGTTTCGACCAGAAGGCGGTCGGCGGGTATGGTCTTGGCAATCTCCTGCAGGCTCTTGGCCTTGCGAAAGGTGACGATCCCCGAGAGCGAGATATAGAAGCCGAGTGCCAGGGCGCGCTCGGCCAGATAGGCCGTGGAGCTGAAGCAATGGATGACGCCGGTAAGGCCGCCTGCCCGGGCCCCCTGCTCC
>JANYAR010000101.1 GCA_025361185.1 Alphaproteobacteria bacterium
GCTGGCCTTCGGCATAGATGGTGTCGAAGGCAAGGCTTGATTTGCCCGAGCCGGACAGGCCGGTCAGCACGGTCAGGGTATCGCGCGGAATCTCGACATCGATATTCTTGAGATTGTGCTCGCGGGCCCCGCGAATGGAAATGTTCTTCAGCATCAGGCGGGTTTTCCACTGGGCAGGCTGGCAATGTAGCGCCGGCCCGTATCGGCGGGCACGGCCCCCAATTCTATCAGGGACACGATTGCCTTCAGCGCCAAATCAAAGGAGCCGTAGCAATAATGCGCGATCAGGGCGAGATGCTTCCATTGCTCGGCGCTCATATTCGCAGGTCTCGTAAAATCGCGCACATAGACCATGTCGGTTTCCAGAAGCTGCCGGATGCCGCGATTGGGCTGGCCCGCCACCACCATGGGGGACAGCGGCCAGATCTTGGTGCCGGTGACGCCATGGGGCAAGAAACCCAGATCGCGCAGCGCCAGATCCATGTCTCCGAACGAGGGCTGGTCGCGGTAAAGCGGTACGAAGGATACTTCGGTCTGGATCACGACCGTATCGCGCAACTTGGTGCGGCCATGCGCCAGCACCTCGCGCTCCGCGCCCTGGACATCCATTTTCAGGAAATCCATCTGGGTGACTTCGGCGATATCGTCCAGTCTTTTGGTGGCGACAGGAATTTGCTCTTTCACTGTTCCCCATGTGGGAAACAGATTGAAAAGCGCAAGATGGGCGGGATCGGGAACCAACAGGCTGGTCATGCCCTCCAGTTCACAGACGTGCAGCATGCGCTCCGTCCCGTCGGCCAACACGTAAGGCAGGTAGCGTTCATGCGGTCCGGCCATCTTCTCCAACTTGGCCAAGGCTTCGGCTTGGGGCTCAAATCCCACCACCTCGCACAGGCCAGCAGCCAGCATGGCCTTGTAAGGCGGATCGCCGTCGATCGGATTGGCGCCGACATCCACGATCGATGTCAGCCGCACCGGCGCTAGAATCTGGGCCAAAATATGAGTCTGGGGGTCCATGGGCCTCTCATAGCCTTTTCCGCAGCCAACGAAAACAAAAAGAGAACGATCTTATCCCGTCGAGCAATGTTCATTTGCAAAAACACCGCGATGGGTACTATTAACGCTGTGCTTGGCCATGGGATTGGTCAACCGGAACAACATTTTACACCGCCGGGTGCGGCGGATTTCAGAGGAAAGACATGGCGAATTTTCGGGCGAGTTTCAGGACGGCGATGATTGCAGCGGTTGCGGCGGCGGCGATAGCCGGTACGCAAGCCGTTGCGGCCGATGTTTCCCTGGCCCCGGGCAAGCCGGCCGGCGTCCGCGAGGCCGCGCGGCATAGCCCAAGCCTTTGGCTGATCGGCGGCGCGGCCGCGGTCGCGGTGGTCGCTGTGGTGGTTGCCACCCAGACCACCAGCGATGCCGTCTGCGGTTCGGCCTGCGTGGCACCGACAACAACCACAAGCTGATCCGTCGCACGGTTCAGTTCGCGGCCAGGCCCATCTGCCCCAGCAGCCACAGGCCTGCCGGCGGGCGGAAATGCACCAGGTCGACATAGTCCGCAGCTGATCCATTTTGCAGGGCCTGGCGGGTCAGCGCATTGGGCGCCATGAAGTCGAACAGGGCGGCTTTGTTTTCGCAATTCGCGTTGTGCCGCGTCACCGCATCCCGCACGGCTTGCTTGAAGGCATCGAAATCCTCGCTTTGCCGATAGCGCGCAATGATCGCCATGTTGTCGGGCGGGAAGAACAGAATGAGCCGGGCAGGGGCATGGCACGCCGCCGCCAGCATGGTGGCAAGTTCACGCGCGGCCCCTTCTCCCATGCGCATGGTCCGCGCCCGGCGGTAGTTGAGATCGCGCTGCATCACGACCGTTGTCATATGGCCATAAGCGTTGAAAATATCGGGCCGGTCGGCGGCGCTCTGGCCGGCTTTCAATTGGGCCAACGACCAGATCCCCAGCGCATTCATGCCCAGAGCGCCCCCGCTCAGATAGCGGGTGGTGAACAGCCAGAGCGCGCGGCGCGGCGTGGGCTTGCCGTCGGGGGTTACCGCCAGTCTTGTTTCATCAAAGCTGGGCAGTGCTTCGCCCGCCCCGCCATCGCCGGTGAAAGCATCCAGCGCCACAACGATGTCACGCACGGACGCATGCGCCAGCGCATCCTGCACAAAGCGGCGCGCCTCATAGGGCGTCATGCTCGAGGCGCCATAGTTGAAGCTGCGTGTCTTCAGCGCAGGGTCGATCAGAGCCGGATCGAACCCATCGCGCACCCGGCTGGAACCGACGAACACCAGCTCTGGCCGGGTCTGTTCCAGCCAGACAGGCTTCAGCGCGCGTTCGAAACCCGACAGGGTCTGCACGCTTGCGCCGGCGGGATGGTTCAGGATATAGGCGCCGGCGATGGCGTTGAACGCCGCCAACGCGCCGATGGCCAGCGCCACGGTGCTCAGAAACCAGAAGGCGTAGCCCGTCTTCTCCATCGAAACGCGCTTTTCCATCAGAACTGAAAGTAGATGAACGGTTTGAGATTGGACAAAGCCAGCACCGCCATGATGCAGAGCAGGCCGTAAGCGGCGGCGTTGAACGGTGTGGGCTGCCACGCCCAGCGCTTTGCCGCGGTGACCGGCTGATCGGCATAAGGCGAGGGCAGGGCTGGCCGGTAGCTCCACATCAGCTCCATGGAATTGGGCATCAGCCAGACCACGGCAAACAGCAGCAGCAAGGTAGCGGCCGCCAGCGGCGAAAAACTGACAACGGCGCTATGGCCTCCTCCCAAAAGTCCGGCCGCCACATTGCCCGCCGTGCCAAGGTCGGGCGCGCGGAATACGATCCAGGCGAGCGTGGTGGCGGCGAAGGTCAATGCCACCGAGGCGATGTGCAGGGGTATGCGCGCTGCCGGCGGCAGGGTCATGTTCCTGGTGGCATGGCGGAAGGCGTGATTGACCGCCAGGTAAAAGCCATGCAGCCCGCCCCACAGCATGAAGGTCCAGTTGGCGCCGTGCCATAGTCCGCCCAGCAGCATGGTGATGAAAAGATTGAGGTAGCGGCGGGCTTTTCCGCGCCGGTTGCCCCCCAACGGCACATACAGATAGTCGCGCAGGAAGGCCGACAGGGAAATATGCCAGCGGCGCCAGAATTCGATGATGCTGGCGGATTTGTAAGGCGAGTGGAAATTCACCGGCAGCCTTATCCCCAGCATTGCCGATGAGCCCAGCGCCATGTCGGAATAGGCGGAGAAATCGAAATAGATCTGGAAGGCGAAGAACAGCGTGCCCAGCCAACTGTCGGTCGGCCCCAGATGGGTGCCGCGGGCGGCGGTGTTGAAGATGGCATCGGCAAAGGGCGCCAGATTGTCGGCGATCAAGGATTTCTTGGCCAGGCCGACGGTGAACAGGGTGATGCCGGTGGCGAGATCGTCGTTTGTTCCGCGCAATTGACGGAATTGCGGGATCAAGTCGTTGTGGCGCACGATCGGTCCGGCGATCAGGTGCGGGAAATAGGCAACAAACAGCGCGTAGTCCAGGAAGGAATAATTGTGCGCCTTGCCGGCGTCGGCATCCACCAGATAGCTGATCTGCTCAAAGGTGAAAAAGCTGATCGCCAGCGGCAGGAAGAAATGCGGTATGGGCAGGCCCAGCCCCAACAGCCGGTCGGCGGTGCCGACAAACAGCGTGTCGTATTTGAACAGGGCAATCAGGCCCAGATTGAAGACAAGCCCCGCGATCAGCAGCGCCCTTCGGTCCTGCCGGCGCGCACAGCGTTGTTCTATCTGGTGGCCGATGGCGTAGTTGACGAGCGTGGAGCCGCACACCAGCAGCAGGAAGTCTGCCCGCCACCAGGCATAAAAGGCGTAGGAGGCCGCCAGCAGAAACGCCCGCCGCCCGGTGGGCGCGGTTTTTTCCAGCAGCCGGAACCCCAGCACCGCCACGGCCAGAAAGACGAAATAAGGATAGGAATTGAAGGGCATGAACCCCGTCCGCCTCGCGCCGCGTCCGTGGCCTTATCGGGGAAAAGGGGGCATAAGGCTATTGGAACAAAAAGAGAACAATGTTATGGGGGATAAAAGGCGTGACTGATGGCGCGGGCAGGGGCCCCTCGTCTAACGTCGCGGCCGGGTAATGGAGAAGATCATGGCCGGTAGCGTCAACAAGGTGATTTTGGTCGGCAATCTGGGCAAGGATCCGGAAGTGCGCCGCATGACGTCGGGTGATCCGGTGGTCAATCTGTCCATCGCCACGTCCGAAAGCTGGCGCGACAAGGCCAGCGGCGAAAAGAAGGAAAAGACCGAGTGGCACCGGGTGGTGATCTTCAACAAGAATCTGGCCGATGTCGCGGAGAAGTATCTGAAGAAAGGCGCCAAGGTTTATGTCGAGGGCCAGCTGCAGACCCGCAAATGGACCGACAAGGACGGCGCGGAGAAATACTCCACCGAGGTGGTGCTGCAGAATTTCCGCGGCGAACTGACCATGCTGGACGGCCGCAATGGCGGCGGTGAAGGCGGCGGTGGTGGCGCGCGTGGTGCGGGTGAGGCTCCGGCCAGCTTCCAGCGCGACGAGATGGATGACGAGATTCCCTTCTAGTCTCGGGCTAGTCCTTCTCCTTTTGCCGATCCTTGCCGGGTGTGCCACCTCGTCGGGGGCGCCTGCCATCGCGATTGCCGAGCCCGATATCGCGAGCGCCTATCTGCCGCTGCATGGCCGGGTTCATCTGGGCCTGGACAGCGCCAATGGCGCGGCGATGGTGATCGCGCCCGGCATTGCCGTGACCAACGCGCACAATGCCAATCTGCTGGACCCAAAGAGCGTGATGGGAACCCGGCAGGATTACGATCTTCTGTTTTTTCGAACCGCCAGGACCGCCATGCCGCAAACCGCGGCGCCCGTGATCGGCCGTGGCGTCACCGCCTATGGTCAGGGTGGCGATGGCAAACTGCGTGTCGCCCATGGCGTCGTGCAAGAGATCAAGATGTGCGCCGGCTGCACGGCGCCGGCCTATTTTGTCTTTGCCGGAAATGCCGGTCCGGGCTTTTCCGGCGGCCCTGTTTTGGATGATGCGGGGCATCTGATCGGCATCACATTCGGCTACAAGGATGAGGGGCGAAGGCGGCTGATCTATGGCTATGAGATGAGTCGCGTACGGGCCGAATTGGCCGCGCTTTCAAAACGCTGAATTCTCAAGCTTGGACAAGTACTTGCCGGGGGTTAATTTGCTGGTTTCGCGCCCCGTGAAATGCTAGGAATCGCCTCCCTTTTCCACGCGCCTCACCAGCGCTTCGTAAGGCCGTCCTTTTGAGCGCCATTGATGAGTGAAAGTCCTGAAACCTTGAATCCTCCGGACGGCGGCAATCCCACCCAGTCCATCGCGGTCGAAGACGAACTGAAACGTTCTTATCTCGACTATGCGATGAGCGTGATTGTGCAGCGGGCGTTGCCCGATGCGCGCGACGGTCTCAAGCCGGTGCATCGCCGTATTCTCTTTTCGATGCATGAAAACGGCTACGACTGGAACAAGGCCTATCGTAAATCCGCCCGCGTGGTCGGCGATGTCATCGGCAAATATCACCCGCATGGCGACCAGTCGATCTATGACGCATTGGTGCGCATGGCGCAGGATTTTTCCATGCGCGCGCCGCTGATCGACGGCCAGGGCAATTTCGGCTCGGTGGACGGCGATCCGCCCGCCGCGATGCGCTACACCGAGGTGCGCCGCGCCAAGATCGCGCACGCCCTGACCGAGGATATCGACAAGGAAACCGTTGAATTCCGCGACAATTACGACGGCACCGAAAGGGAGCCGGTGGTTCTGCCGTCGCGTTTCCCCAACCTGCTGGTCAATGGCTCGTCGGGCATCGCGGTCGGCATGGCCACCAACATCCCGCCCCACAATCTGGGCGAAGTGATCGATGCAGCCCTCGCCTATATCGAAGATCCCTCCATCAATCTGGAAGCCCTGACCGAGATCGTGCCGGGCCCGGACTTTCCCACCGGTGCCTTGCTGATCGGAAAGCAGAATGCCCGCGCCGCGCTGGCGCGCGGGCGCGGCTCGATCCTGATGCGGGCACGCTGCACGGTGGAAGAAATCCGCAAGGACCGCGAAGCCATTATCGTCACCGAACTGCCTTATCAGGTGAACAAGGCGGTGCTGACCGAACGCATTGCCGAGCTGGTGCGCGACAAGCGTGTCGAGGGCATTTCGGACATCCGCGACGAAAGCGACCGTTCCGGCATGCGGCTGGTGATCGAGCTCAAGCGCGATGCCTCCAGCGAAGTGGTGCTGAACCAGCTCTATCGTTTCTCGAACCTGCAGCAGAGCTTCGGCGTCAACATGCTGGCGCTGAATGACGGCCGTCCGGTTCAGATGAACCTGAAGGAGCTGCTGGCGGCCTTTGTCGGGTTCCGCGAGGAAGTCGTCACCCGCCGCACAAAGTTCGACCTCTCCAAGGCACGCGACCGCGGCCATATTTTGGTGGGCCTGGCCGTCGCCGTCGCCAATATCGACGAGGTCATCAAGTTGATCCGCGCCGCCGCCGACGCGTCGGCGGCGCGCGAGCAGTTGATGGCCCGGTCCTGGCCGGCCAAGGATGTCGGGCCCCTGGTCGCACTGATCGCCGACCCGCGCCACAAGGTCGATGGTGACAACACCATCCGCCTGTCGGAAGAGCAGGCCAAGGCGATCCTGGACCTGCGCCTGCAGCGCCTGACCGCATTGGGGCGCGACGAAATCAATGACGAAGCCCAGAAGTTGGGGCTGGCGATTGCCGACTATCTCGACATCCTGTCGTCGCGCGGGCGGGTACTGACCATCATCAAGGACGAACTCGCCGCTATCCGCGCCGAATTCGCCACTCCGCGCAAGACCGAACTGATCGATGCCGAAATCGAGATGGAAGACGAAGCGCTGATCGAGCGCGAGGACGTCGCCGTCACCGTCACGCACAATGGTTATATCAAGCGCACGCCTTTGGCCGAATACCGGGTGCAGGGGCGCGGCGGCAAGGGCCGTTCGGGCATGGCGACACGGGACGAGGATTTCGTCACCAGCCTGTTTGCGGCCTCCACCCATGCCTGGCTGCTGTTTTTCTCGTCCACCGGCATGGCCTACAAGCTCAAGGTCTGGCGGCTGCCCGAGGCGCGCATCGCCGGCAAGGGCAAGGCGATGGTCAATCTGCTACCGCTGGCGCAAGGCGAGCGCATCACCACCATCCTGGCCCTGCCGGAAGACGAATCGGAATGGGACAAGCTGAATGTGGTGTTCGCCACCACGTCGGGCGACGTGCGGCGCAACCAGCTTTCGGACTTCGCCCAGGTCAACAAGAACGGCAAGATCGCCATGAAGCTGGCCGAAAGCGACGGTATCGTGGGCGTTGCCACCTGCACCGACGCCGATGATTTTCTTTTGACCACGCGGGGCGGCAAGGCGATCCGTTTCTCGGTCGGCGACGTCCGTGTCTTCAAGGGGCGTGATTCCACGGGCGTGCGCGGCATCAAGCTGGCCAGATTTGGAGAAGAGGGGGGCGACGAGGTCGTCAGCCTGTCCTTGCTTTATCATTCCGAAGCCACGTCGGCGGAAGCCCGCGCCTATCTGAAACAGGCCAGCGCCGCGCGCCGTGCCGAAAGCGGCGAAGCCGAGGCGCCGGTCGAGGTTGAGGAGGACGTTGAGGAAGGCGTCGAGGAAGCGACCCTGACACCCGAGCGTTACGCGGCGCTCGGCGCGCGCGAGCAGTTCGTGCTTACCGTGTCGCAAAACGGCTTTGGAAAGCGCAGTTCGTCTTACGAATACCGGGTAACGGGGCGCGGCGGGTCCGGCATCGTCGCCATCGGCATGGGCAAGAAGAACAGCGCGGTGATCGCGTCTTTCCCGGCCGAGGAAAGTGACGATCTGATGCTGATCTCCGACGCCGGCCAGACCATCCGGGTTCCGGTTTCGGGCATTTCCATCCAGGGCCGCTCCGCCCAAGGCGTCACCGTCTTTCGGGTGGATGAAGGCGAAAAGGTCGTTTCGGTGGAACGCATCGCCGATGCCGGCGGCGGCGAATGAGCGGCCCCTCTTCGAAAAAAAAGCAGCTCACCGGACTTTATCCCGGCACCTTCGATCCGGTGACCCTGGGACATTTGGATATCATCAAGCGCGCCGTGAAGCTGGTGGATCATCTGGTGATCGGGGTGGCAACCAATGCCCCGAAAAACCCGGTTTTCACGCTCGAAGAGCGGGCGGCGATGGTGAAGCTCGAAGCCGAAAAGCTGGCGGCCGGCCATGCCACCATCGCAGTCGTCTCCTTTGACACTTTGCTGGTCAAGTTCGCCGCCCAGGTCGGTGCGTCTGTGATCATTCGCGGCCTGCGTGCCGTGTCGGACTTTGAGTATGAGTTCCAGATGGTGGCGATGAACCAGCGCCTGAATACCGAGATCGAAACCGTTTTCCTGATGGCCGATCCCCGCCACCAGGCGATCTCCTCCCGCCTGGTCAAGGAAATCGCGTTGCTGGGCGGCGACATCTCGCCCTTCACCACCGCTGCCGTCGCGCAAGCTCTCACCACACGCTGCAAGGAAAGACATAATGGCTGAATATCTCATTCTCGACCTCAAGGATGGGCCGGTGAAGATCAAGTTGCGTTCCGACTTGGCGCCTGGCCATGTCGAGCGTGTCAAGGCGCTGACCGGGGAGGGCTTTTACGATGGTGTGGTCTTTCACCGCGTCATTCCCGGCTTCATGGCCCAGACCGGCGATCCCACCGGCACCGGCAGCGGCGGTTCGGACCTGCCCGACCTCAAGGCGGAATTCTCAAACGAGAAGCACACGCGCGGAACGGTGTCGGCGGCGCGGTCCGGCAATCCCAACAGCGCCAACAGCCAATTCTATATCTGCTTCGATCATGCGCCCTGGCTCGACCGGCAATATTCGGTCTGGGGAGAAGTGGTCGAAGGCATGGACAATGTCGACAAGATCAAAAAGGGCGGCGAACACAATAACGGCACCATCAGCGGCGCCCCTGACAAGATACTCAAGGCCCGTATCGAAATCGACTAGCGATACCTTGACCCAGGCATTTGGCTGACGGCCAAGCGCGTTGGAATGCGCAACAATTGGTGAGTGGCGCGGTCGCGAACACCCATCCTAGAACCGCGCCATAGCCTGGCAGGAGCATTCGTGGCCGATCCCATTGCGTTCATTGATCTACAGGCCCAGCGCCGCCGCCTGGGAGCGCCGCTGAACGCTGCCATTGCGGCGGCGGTGGAAGGCGGCCAGTGGATCCTGGGCCCGCAGGTGGCGCAGTTTGAACAAGATATCGCGGCTTGGGCGGGGGTGAAGCATGCTGTCGGCTGCGCCAATGGCACCGATGCACTGCTTCTGGTGCTGCGCGCCTGGGGCGTGGGGCCGGGCGACGCGGTGTTTGTGCCGGCCTTCACATTTGCGGCCTCCGCGGAAGTCGTGGTGCTGGCGGGTGCATCGCCGGTGTTTGTCGATGTCTTGTCCGACACCTTCAACATGGACCCGGTCAGCCTTCAGGACGCCATCGCGATGGTGAAAAAGGACGGCAGGCTGACGCCGAAGGTGGTGATGCCGGTGGATCTGTTCGGCCAGCCGGCCGACTATCGCAGCCTCGCGCCGATCGCAAGGCGCGAAGGGCTCAAGCTGCTCTGCGACACCGCGCAAGGCTTTGGCGGGCTGATGGACGGCACGCGGGCCGGCGCGATTGGGGACGCGGCAGCGACCAGTTTCTTTCCGGCCAAGCCGCTGGGCTGCTATGGCGATGGCGGCGCCTGTTTCACCAACGATGACGCGCTGAAGGATGTGCTGCTCAGCCTGCGCATGCATGGGCAAGGCAGCGATCGCTACGAGCATGTCCGCATCGGCATGAATTCGCGGCTGGATACCATCCAGGCCGCGATCCTGATCGAGAAGCTGAAAATCTTCGAGGATGAGATCGCCCAGCGCAACGTCGTGGCTGAGCGCTACAACCAGGCCTTCGCGGCCTCCAACCGTATCAGGACGCCCCATGTGATCGAGGGCGTCACCTCGAGCTGGGCGCAATACACGCTGCAGGTTTCCGACCGGGCCGGCTTTCAGGCCGCCTTGAAGGCGGCGGGCGTGCCCACCATGGTCTATTACCCCATCCCGCTCTCCCGCCAGCCCGCCTACGCCCACTACCCCAGCGTGCCCACGCCGGTCAGTGAGGCGCTCAGCGGGCATGTGGTCAGCCTGCCCATGCACCCCTATCTGGACGAAGCCACCCAGGACCGGATCATCGCGGCCGCTCTCGCAGTTGCGAGATAAAATTCCTGCTTCCGCGACGTCCTGTCGCAGGCCTATAGTTCTCTCCGGTCCACGGGTTTGCCGTGACCGACGGCCCCTCTTCGATGCTGAAGAGCCGCCGCCAGGCCAAGGCGCCCCGCACAAACAACGGGAGAAGCGCCATGACCATACGAAATCCGATTGAATGGAGCGGGGCGCAGCTGGTTTCCGCCGCCCATGCCGCCGGCGCGGTGGGCCGGCGTATCGATCATATGCGCGATACGGCGCACTCGCCGGCGCCCGCAATACGGCGCATTGGCGCCGCCGATATCTGGCAGTCGCTGCGCCAGGGCTTTGCGGATTTCCAGGCCTATCGCAGCGATGTGATTTTCCTTTGCGCCACCTATGCCATCGTCGGCCTGGTCATGGCCCGGCTGGCCTTCGGCTCCGACCTGTTGCCGCTGTTGTTTCCGCTGGCATCGGGGTTTGCCATCGTCGGACCGCTGGCGGCGGTTGGGCTCTACGAGATGAGCCGCCGGCGCGAGCAGGGCGCCGAAGCTGGCTGGGCCAATGCCTTTGACGTGCTGAAGGCGCCGGCCATCGGGGGGATTGCCGCCCTGGGGCTGATTCTGATCGCGGTGTTCCTGATCTGGCTGTTGGCGGCCTGGGGGATTTTCCAGGCCACCCTGGCGCCTAGCCTGCCACACGCACCCACCCCGGCGGTTTTCGCCCAGGCGGTGCTCTTTACCGCTCCTGGGCGGGTGATGATCGTGCTGGGTATGGGCGCGGGTTTCCTGTTCGCCCTGCTGGCCATGATGCTGAGCGTGGTGTCCTTCCCCTTGCTGCTGGACCGCGATACCGGCCTGGACACCGCTATCGGAACGTCTTTCAGGGCCGTGCTGGCCAATCCCGGACCGATGGCGCTGTGGGGGCTGACCGTGGCGGCGCTGCTGCTGGCCGGTTCGGCGCTGGCCTTTGTGGGGCTGATGGTGGCCGTTCCTGTGCTGGGACACGCCACGTGGCACCTCTACCGCAAGCTGATTGCCTAAGGCTGTTCCGCAGGCGGGGACCTGTTATAGGCCCCCGCCATGGATGTCAGCCTGTTCGATTTCGATTTGCCCGAGGCGCTTATTGCGCTGCGTCCGGCCAGCCCGCGCGACAGTGCGCGGCTGATGGTGGTGGGGGCGGACGGGCGCATCGCCCATCGCAGCTTGCGCGACTTGCCGGACTATCTGCGAGGCGGCGATGCGCTGCTGGTCAACGATACCAAGGTCATTCCCGCCCGGCTGCATGGTCAGCGCCTGCGGGACACCGGCCCGGCCAGGATCGAGATCCTGTTGCACAAGCGCCTTTCGCAGGATTGCTATCGCGTACTGGCGCGGCCGGCGCGCAAGCTGGCAGTGGGCGACGCGTTGCAGTTCGGTGAAATGAAGGCGCAGGTCACCGCGCGCGCCGAAAATGGCGAAGCGGAAATCCGCTTCGCGCTGTCGGGTGCCGCCCTGGATACCGCCATCGCCGCGCAAGGGGAGACGCCACTCCCGCCCTATATCGTGGGCAAGCGCAAGGCGGATGCGCGCGATGTCTGCGACTATCAGACCATTTTCGCGCGGCAAGACGGTTCGGTGGCCGCGCCGACGGCAGGCTTGCACTTCACGCCGCAGCTGTTCGAAGCCCTGGAAAAGAAGGGCGTGGCGCGCGAGGTGGTAACCCTGCATGTAGGATTGGGCACCTTCCTGCCGGTCACCGCCGATGATACCAGCCAGCACCGCATGCATGCCGAGCGGGCCGTTCTGGATGGCGCCACGGCGACACGGCTGAATGCGGTCCATGAAGCGGGCGGGCGCATCGCCGCGGTGGGCACCACCAGTCTTCGCACCCTGGAGAGTGCGGCAACGCCCGACGGCGTCATCCATCCCTTCGACGGCGATACCGATATTTTCATCACGCCGGGTTATCGCTTCCGCGCGGTCGATCTTCTGCTGACAAATTTTCACCTGCCGCGCTCCACCTTGTTCATGCTGGTCAGTGCCCTGATGGGATTGGATGTGATGAAAAGAGCCTATGCCGAAGCCATCGCGCAGGGCTATCGCTTCTATTCCTATGGCGACGCCTGTCTGCTAATGCCAGAACGATGAAGGAATTCCGCTTCGAACTCTTGGCGCGCGACGGCGCGGCCCGCACCGGCGTCATTCATACGCCGCGCGGAGAAATCCGCACGCCCGCTTTCATGCCGGTGGGCACGGCGGCGACGGTGAAGGCGATGCTGCCGCAAAGCGTGCGCGAAACCGGCGCGGACATTTTGCTGGGCAACACCTATCACCTGATGTTGCGCCCCGGCGCGGAGCGGATTGCGCGGCTGGGGGGCTTGCACAAATTCATGGATTGGCCGCGCCCCATCCTGACCGACAGCGGCGGTTTTCAGGTGATGTCCTTGTCGGCCCTGCGCAAGATCAGCGAGGAGGGCGTCAAGTTCCAGTCGCACATTGACGGACACGCGGAATTTCTTTCGCCCGAACGTGCCATGCAGATCCAGCGTCTGCTGGGCTCCGACATTCAGATGGTATTCGACGAATGCCCGGCGCTGCCCGCCAGCCACGCTGAGATCGAAAAGTCCATGTCGCTGTCCATGCGTTGGGCCGCCCGGTCCAAGGCTGCTTTCGGCGAACAGAGCGATGCGGAGCGGGCCGGGCGCGGCTGTTTCGGCATTGTGCAGGGCGGAACCTTCTGCGACCTGCGCCAGCGCTCCGCCGAGGCGCTGCTGGAGATTGGCTTTGATGGCTACGCGGTCGGCGGCCTTGCG
Source organism: Alphaproteobacteria bacterium (assembly GCA_025361185.1). GTDB lineage: Bacteria > Pseudomonadota > Alphaproteobacteria > Micropepsales > Micropepsaceae > Rhizomicrobium. Next base: position 13,035 of record JANYAR010000101.1, read on the forward strand.
GTGGGCGAAGCGCAAAGCGCGATGTTCGACACCCTGGACGCGACCGTGCCGCATCTGCCGCACGCACAGCCGCGCTATCTGATGGGGGTTGGCAAGCCAGACGACATTGTAGGCGCGGTGCTGCGCGGTATCGACATGTTCGATTGTGTCCTGCCGACCCGCTCGGGCCGCAACGGTCAGGCCTTTACGGCGCAAGGCGCGCTGAACCTCAAAAATGCCCGCTTTGCCGACGATAACGCCCCCTTGGAGGCCGGTTGCGACTGCCCCGCCTGCCGCCAATTCTCCCGGGCCTATCTGCATCACGTCGTGAAATCGGGAGAGATCATCGCCGCCATGTTGCTGACTTGGCACAACCTAGCCTACTACCAGCGGCTTATGGGGCAATTGCGGCAAGCCATCGCCCAATCCCGTCTCAGCCAGTGGGTCAAAGACCGTTCTGGCCAGGGGCAGGAGACGGAAGAGGTCTAGCTGCGCCGGAGTAACACGTTGTTTTAGCTTATGAAATTTTACTTCCTGACACGCCTCGGACATTGATTTTCACGGCGGACATGTTCCCCCTGGGCGCTGCCGCGTTCTACGGGTCATGGCAAGCGTGATTTTGCGGTGGCGAATTGTTACCGTGGTCTTGGTGGAGCTTTTCGAGAATTCATGACTGTCGCTGCGTCCCTTGAACAGGCAGGCCATTATCCTTTGGGGGTACATGGCGGCAGATCCCATTGGCGGCGGCTGGCCATCCTGCTGGGCCTGGTTGCGTCCGACCTGGCCTGTTTCGCGGTCGCCGATGGATTTCTGCGTTTGATGGTGACGCCTCCGGCGCTGGCGCTTTTCCACAATATCTCTCTGGGCCAGCCCCAGACCAGCATAGACTTGGTGCCGATCATCGCCCTGATCTTTGTGGGCGCGCGCTATCTGGTGGGCGATTACAGCCGGCGGCAGCTGTTCTGGGACGGTGCGCGTTCGACCACCACCGCGCTTCTGGTCAGCGGCGTGGCATACAATGCGGCAGTGTCGTTGCTCGATTCCAGCGGCCTTCTGGCGGGCATTACGATCTGGCTGGGTCTGATTTTCGCGCTGCCGACCATGCGCCAGGCCATGCGGCTCCTGTTGGGCAAACTCGGTTTCTGGCATCTGCCGACCGCCATCATCGGCACCAGCCCCATGGCCCAGGAGGTCGTACCCGTGCTGGGCAAGCAGCTGGCACTGGGCCTGGACGTTCTATGGGTGGTACCGGAGACGCCGGAGAAACACCTGTCTGGCGTTTTTGCTGGCCTTACGCCGGTGACCGTGCCCCAGGAGCAACTGGCGTCCGCCCTGATCGCGGCGGGCTGCCGCCAGGTCATCCTGGTGCCGGATGATCGCACCAACACCAATGCCAACGATCTGATCGACCAGCTGGTCGGCGCGGATATTGCGGTGGCGATCGTGCCGTCATTGCGCCGCTTGCCGCTTTACGGCCTCTCCACCAACTATTTCTTCGGCAAGGACCTGCTGCTGCTGCAAGTCCGCAACAACCTGGCGCGGTTGCCGCAGCGCATCTTCAAACGCAGTCTCGATATTGTCGGCGCCACGCTGCTGGCCGCGCTGTTGACGCCGCTGTTCCTGGTCCTAGCGTTCCTGATCTGGAAAGAGGATGGCGGCCCGGTTTTCTTCCGTCAGAACCGGGTCGGGCGCGGGGGGCGTGATTTCGGCTGCTGGAAATTCCGCACCATGGTGGTGGATGCCGAAGACCAGCTGGCGCGCTGGGAAAAGGAAGACCCGGTTCTGCTTGCGCGCTATTGTGAATCCAATTTCAAGTTGCAGGCCGATCCGCGCGTGACCCGTATCGGCGACTGGATGCGGCGCAAAAGCCTGGATGAGCTGCCGCAGCTGTTCAATGTGTTGTTGAGCGATATGAGCCTGGTCGGCCCCCGCCCCTTGCTGCGCCGGGAATTGACCGAATATGGGGCCGTCATCAGTCTTTATGAACGTGTGCGGCCTGGTATTACCGGCCTTTGGCAGATCAGCGGTCGCAGCCACACGACCTTCGCCGAGCGCGTCTCGTATGACGAGTGGTACATCAAGAATTGGACCGTGTGGTACGATCTGGTGATCCTGCTGCAGACGGTGTGGGTGCTGCTGCGGGGCCAGGGCGCCTATTGAGCTAAAGCGCGCTGATGGAAAAACGGAAGCGCCGCGGCCCATCGCGATAGTTCGACGGCTTGCGGGTATCATCCAGCTCCATGGCCGACAATTGCAGTTGGCAGAACAGACCGGCCGATCCGTCTGAGCGCTTGGCCGGCCGGTGGGTCAGCATTCCCAGCAGCGGGGCCGTGCAGCGGTCTACCTCAATTCTTAGGCGGGTGTTGTCGTCGCCGATTTCTGCCCAGCCCTCGGTCATCCCCAGACCGTGACTGGACGACACCAGGAAGGACACCGGAGCGCCATGGTCGATGGTCTCGCCGGACAGCGAGAAAGTCTCTCGCCCACCGCCATTTGTGGTGGCCAGCCACAGACGGTCCGGGCAAAAGGCGTCAGGCAGCAGGGTGAAATGGCCCAGCCGCAGCACGCCCTTGCCCCAGTCTTCCCAATGAAAGGTAATATCGAAATCGATGCGCCGTTCGTTGCCCGAAAACAGCATCTGCTTTTCAATCCGGCCCTTGGGGGTCTCGATGCCGGCATGAGCGACGACGTCGCCATTTTCCAGCTTCTGTACCCGCGCCTCGCACCATTCCAGATCGGTGATCTTGGGCTCGCCGGGTGCCTCGAACACGCAATCGCCGGTGTACCAATCGGCCTGGAGCCCAATTTCCTCGAACGTGCCATGGGAGATCCCGCCGATAATAGCGTGTTCATTGCCATCGAAGCGCAATCGTTCCAGCGCCAGGCCGCGGCGGCGATCGAGCCGCGCGTTGATCATGGGAGTTTCGATGCCCAGGTGGCGGTCGGTGGCGGGCTCCACCGCCGGTATCGCCAAGGGTGGCACGGTAGGCGGCGAATATTCCGCGTCCGCGGCTTCGAGACGTGTCCGGAAATCCTGCCAGCGCTTTTCTGTTAGATGCGTGCGGAAATCGCTGGCCCAGAGATAGCATAGCTCTTTCCAGTCAGCATTGCTGCGTTCCAGCATTCCTCGATAGATACGCTCGCACGCGGCGTTGATGGCGGTGTTGTCTCGTCCCGTGACCGCCCAGCGCGCCAGATTGTATTTGCGCTGTTTCTTTACCGGCACCGGGCAATCGGGGCTTTCCAATTGCAACAGATGACCGCCGCCTTCCCGGTCGATCAGCTTGAGAACATGCGATGGTGCGATGAGGTTTATGCCGGGTTCGGTTGTAACAGCGGACAGCGCCTTGTCGATCCGCTCCCATTCGCTGGTTTGCGGCAGCTTTTCCTCGGTCCGGAAGCGGCCGGGACGAAAATCGAAAATTTCGGCGTCACTGGCATAAAGGCACAGCGCACGCGTGGAGAAGGCGCGGCGCGCTCGTACAAAGCGACGGTAGGTTTCCAGCTTGATGTCGTCATAGACGAAGCGCTGCATCTGCTGGAATGCGGCCGTATTGGTCCACAACAGGGCGATTTTTCGGCCATCCAGTCCGCCAGCATATTGTGGCAAATACTGACACTCGGCGTCCCATTCCGGATGGTTGGCGCTGGGATTGTCCCAATCCATCAACAGGGCGCGATAGCCGGCGTCGAGATAATGGCCGACCAGGCCCGCGGAAAAAGCCTGCTCGTTCACCAGCGCTACGGCGGGTCTGGCGCCCAGCAGATCGCGATAGACGTCGTTGCCGATGCGCAGATTCTCCGCTGTCACCCGCGCGGGGACCAGGGGGCCGATCATCTGGCTGTAGCCAGACCCGATTAGCTCGATTTTGCCGTCCGCGATTAACCGGCGCGCCTGGGTGATCCATGACGGATCATGGCGGGCGATTTCCTCCAGCGTGTAGCCGGAGACTTCAATGGCGATATGCGAGTGTTTTTCCGCCAGCCGCAACAACGGCCAATAACAGCGTGCGATCACTTCGCCGCGCCGTTCTTCCTCGATCGAGGAGAAAGCGAGATTGAGGTGAAAAAAGGCGAAAACGCGCAGCCAGCCGCTATGGGCCTGAGCGTCGCGGTTCAAAAGAGGGGCGTTCATGGGTGCAAGGTCGGCCGGGGCAATGTTTCGGTAACCATGTTCGCCCGCTCGGCGTTAAGGTTCGGTTTCCGGTGCCCGACACCCTCAAAAGTCCGCGGAAAAGCTGGAAATCTTCGGCAAGATGCCGGTTGACCCGTTGGGGCGGTCCCCATATGGTCCGGCCCCTTGGGAGCCCGTAGCTCAGGGGTAGAGCATCTGACTTTTAATCAGAGGGTCGATGGTTCGATACCATCCGGGCTCACCATGGGCCTTGCATTCGCAGGTGAGTGTATCGCTCCCGGCTGGCCCGTGCCTGATTTTGGGTTGTGCCCTAACAGAGAGCCGTCGTTTTGAGTTCCTTTAGGGGATCCACCCATTTGCCGGTCGATATGCTGCGCTCCGAATCGCTTTGCGTCACGGTCATCACGCCAACTTACAATCAGGCCCAATATATCGCGCAGTGCATCGAGTCGGTTCTGGAGCAAACGCATCGAAATATCGAATACCTGATCTACGACGCCTGTTCCACGGACGGCACCGACCAGGTCATCGCGCCCTATCTCAGAGACACGCGCATCATTTATCGCCGGGAGCCGGATTGCGGCCAAGCCAACGCCATCAACAAGGGGCTCGATGCTGCCAAGGGAGACATTGTTTGCTGGTTGAATTCGGATGATTACTTCTTTGACCGCGACGCATTGGCCAAGGTGTGCGCTTTTTTTGCGAGCCGTGAAGGAGTAGATGTCGTCACTGGTGACGGATATTCCGCCGCGGCGGACGGCACGCTGATTGAGCCTATAGCCGTATCGGACGCGTCGCGTATCAGTCATCGAGCCACATCTATTGCCGACAATTTTTTGCAACCGGCAACTTTCTGGCGCAGAAACGAACTCAGGCTGGATGAAAGCCTGCATTTCGTCCTGGACTGGAAATTGTTTCTCAGCATGCACCGGACCGGTCGTTGCTTCTTCTATCTTCCGGAATTCCTGGCGGTTTACCGCCTGCATGATGCCGGCAAGACGACCCAAGACAGCGCGGCGCGAAAGCGCGAAGTCTGCGAGATTCTTCGATTTTCTGGTGCCGGTGCAATGCAGCGAGGCTGGGCGTGGCTGATCTACCGTCTTTATGCCATGTCGGAGGCGTTGCGGTTTCCCCCAATCAAGATGTTTGCGCGTTTCGTCAACATCGCCATGTGGTATCTGTCGATGGGGCAGATCGTCTCCGGTTAAATGAAAGCGGGGCTGGCACCCTTCAAATACCGGAACCTCAAACCGTCATTGCTGACTGCCAATACGCCTCGTCGCGCCGTTTGCAATTAGTCAGCCAATAAAGCGGCGTACCTTAGGATTGTCTAGGAGGCTGGAGCGCGTGCCCTGCCTTCGAGCCCGCAAACAAGGTTGTCGTAACCCAGTACAGGAACTGCAACACGTGCCTGATACCGGGCGGCGGCAGGAAGGCGCCATGCGCACGGGCCTCTATAAAATAACGGTCAGCACCCTCTATCGATAGATTCGCATCATGCATGCGGAAGCCCCCGACGAATGTGGGGGCAACACGAAGTGGCGAGAATTCCGCGAAAGCCCGCCATAACAGAAAATCGCCGGCAATCCGCGCTGAGCGGATCGTTGAAACCATACCCGGCGACAATCGCCGCAGCAGGCGCCCCGTAAAGAAGGTGCTTTCTTGCTGTATCCAGCCGAAGCACCGGCTGTTGAACCATCCGTTTCTGATGCACCAGCGCGGGTACCAGCCAGAGGGCCGTACAAGTACCAGCCGGCCTTCTGCGTCCCATTGCCCCGGCTGGCCCGTAACCCAGTCGGCGCAATACTGGTCGAAGGTCCGCAGTATGGTCGCGAAGGCCCAGGGCGCCAGAAGATCGTCAGCGTTGAGCCAGAGACATATGTCCTCGTCACGGAGGCCGGCGGCCTGGGCAGCGTCAAAGCCCTTGAATACCGCATCGTAAAGACCGCGATCTTGCCCCTGGATCAATTGCCGCCGCGGCTCTTTTTCCAAAGACTTTCGCACCAATTCGACTGTGCCATCGCTGGAGCCGCCATCCACCACATAATGCGTCCAGTCAGAGAAGTTTTGCGCATCTATCGAGGCCAGTGTTTCGGAAAAAAATCTTTCTCCATTCAGCACCGGTGTGACGACAAAGAATCGGCGTTTCGTCATTCGTAGGACTTTTGCTGAAATTCCGGCCGGTCGGCTCGCACAAAGAAGATGTCCATTTGCCAAAGCATGCGGTCTGACGGGCGCCACAAGGGTTCCGACATGTCGGCTACACGAAATCCAAGATCGTGCAGATGACGGCACATGTCATGGAACAGCAGGGATCCCGGCGCAATCTCGAAATTGTAACATTCCATGATCAGCAGCGACGTGTTCTGAAGCGTGCGTTCGGCGCCGCGCAGAATTGGCATCTCAAAACCATGGACATCAAACTTCAACAGATAAGGGCCTGGGAGCCCTCGTAAGGCGACCTCATCGTCGATGCTGCAGACTGGCACTTCCACAAGCCCTTCGCGCGCAGATTCATTCATCGCCAGCCCGCCGAAGGCGTCTGCGTCGTCGAAATAGATCGTTCCTGCCTTTTCGCCTGCCGCTTTAAGCACATACTGTGCATTGGGATGCGCGCTCACAAAGCGTTTCAGGTCGGCCTTATGAGTTGTTTGTGCTTCAATCAACAAAAATTTGGCGCCGGGAAAATATGACATCACTGACTCTGACCAGACGCCCGTGGAGGCTCCAATGTCCACTACCGTGTTGACGGTTATCCCGCGTGCGGTGATGCGAGCCAGAGCCGCTCCGCTCTTCATAGCCACGAACGACATCCGTTCGTTCCAGTCCATTTTGTCCAGCACAAAACGGGCGATTTTCTGCAATCCCATGGTCGCTCTGATTCCAAAAGAAAAAGGTCGACTGCCTATACCAGAGTCGGCCGGGTCAATCCATGGCGCGCATATCGCGCCGAGCGTCGCAATTGTTCCCGTCAGATTAGACGAGCCCTATACCCCGGTTGACAGAGTTGACGCAGACAGTGACGGAGGTGGAGGCTCCGGCTCGACTCAAATTCTACTGTCGGCAAAGGTCATGTTCCGGGGCAAGAAAACTTGCGATATGACCTTGGTTGCGTTCACAATCTGAACTCGTTAAATCTCCTTGCGCAGAAAACACTTCGGTCAATAGAGGCCCGCAAGATGGCCCGTCACGGATTATCAGACCTCATGAACAAAGGCGATGACGTCGCGGCTCCGATACCTTTTGCCTTTCCCGGCGGTGAAGCCCAGACCCTTCGTGCCGAGATCATGGCTGCACTGGCGCGGGTGGTGGACGGGAACACTTATATACTGGGGCCAGAGGTCGCAACGTTCGAGAAGTCTCTGGCGGGGTCGTTAGAGGTGAGTGATGCGATTGGTGTCGCATCGGGCACTGACGCGCTTGTGCTGGCGCTGTTGGCGCTGGGCGTCGAGAGTGGCGATGAGGTAATCACCGTTTCTCATACCGCGGGCGCAACTGTTGCGGCCATCCGGATGATCGGCGCCATTCCCGTTCTGGTGGACATTCAGGAAAGCACGTATTGTCTTGATCCGGATGCCTTGAAGGGGGCGCTTTCGTCAAAAAGCAAGGCCATTGTTGCCGTTCACCTCTATGGCCACCCGGCTAATGTTGAAGCTGTCCGCGCCGCAGCGCCCGGTATCCCCGTGGTGGAAGATTGTGCCCAAGCGCAGGGTGCATTGTGGAATGGAAGGCCGGTCGGCGGCCGAGGTGAGGTTTCGTGTTTCAGTTTTTACCCGACCAAGAATTTGGGCGCGCTGGGCGACGGAGGCGCGGTCGCGAGCAATGATGTCGGTATCGCCACACGTGTTCGCCAGCTCAGGACTTATGGCTGGACCATGCCGCAATATGCGGAATTGAACCACGGCCGCTGCTCACGGCTAGATGAAATGCAGGCAGCGCTGCTGTCAGTGAAGTTGAAGATGTTGCCGGACTATGTTGCGCGCCGCCGCGCGGTCGCAGCGCGGTATCGGGGGGGCCTCTCGACGCTGCCGCTGATCCTGCCGCTCGAGAAACCGGGCGCTTCTCATGCCTATCATCTCTATGTCTTGCGTTCGGATCGCCGTGATGCGCTGGAACAGTATCTGAGCAGGCGGGGAATCGGCGTTGGCCGGCACTACCCATTGCCCGTGCATCACCAGCCCGGGCTTGCAGCCGGGGCCCGTATTCCCGTGCCGCTGACAGTGACCGAGAAAATTGGCAGCGAAATTCTCAGCCTTCCCATGTTCTCCACCATCAGCGATGAACAGGTTGATCGCGTTATCGCTGTTGTTCGGGAATTTTTTGCATGAGTCCGCCTAGCGTCGAACACGCGCGCATCGATACGCTTCCCGGCGTGCGCGATTCCAGGGGGGCACTGACGGTGGTGGAATTGAGTAAGACCGTGCCTTTTGCCGTGGCCCGGCTTTTCTATGTCTCTGGCGTGCCGGCGGGTTTGTCGCGCGGAGGGCATGCCCATTATCGTTGCAGGCAATATATGATATGCCAAGGTGGTCGGCTTGGGATCGCTCTCGCCGATGGGAGTCGCGAACGTTCGCTTGAGCTGTCGACCGGGCAAGCTATCCTGGTTGAGCCCGGCATTTTTGCCACCCAGACTTACCTGGACGAGGATTCAATATTGCTGGTGTTGTGCGATCGTCCCTATGAGGCTGATGATTATATTCATGGTATGGACGAGTTCGTGAAATATCGCCGCGAGAAGGCGTAGTATGCTGAAGGGGCGCAAGATTATTGTGACGGGTGGTGCTGGCTTCATCGGCTCGGCAGTCGTACGCACTCTGCTTGCTGACGGCGCGGAGGTCGTCAATCTCGACAAGCTCACTTACGCCGGCAATCTGGAATCCTTGGCTTCCGCCGCCTCAAACCCTCGCCACAGTTTCTTTCAGCTGGACATATGCGATCGCGCTGGGGTGACACAGCTGCTCAATTCGCAAAAGCCGGATGCGATCATTCATCTGGCTGCCGAATCCCATGTCGATCGCTCAATTGATGGCCCTGCAACCTTCGTGCAGACGAATATTGTGGGAACAAGTGTTCTGTTGGAGGCTGCGCTGGAATATTGGCGGGGCTTGGATCCGGCGCGGCAGTCCCGTTTCCGTTTCCATCATGTTTCCACGGACGAAGTGTATGGATCGCTGAAATCGGAAGGCTTGTTTTCGGAAGAGAGCCGCTATTCGCCCAACTCGCCCTACGCGGCCTCCAAGGCGAGTTCCGACCATCTGGTGCGGGCATGGTATCATACCTACAGCTTCCCCGTCGTGCTTACCAATTGCTCCAACAATTATGGGCCCTATCAGTTTCCGGAAAAGCTCATACCGCTCGTGATTGTCCGTGGCCTGGCCGGCAAGCCGCTTCCGGTTTATGGCAAGGGCGAAAATGTTCGCGACTGGCTCTATGTCGAGGATCATGCCCGGGCCTTGGTTGCCGTGCTTCAGCACGGCCGTATAGGCGAAGTCTATAACATCGGCGGCAATGCGGAACGCCGCAACATTGACGTGGTAGCGGCAATATGCGCCCTGATGGACGATATGCTTCCCGATTCTCCGCACCGTCCGCACCATGATCTGATTGCGTTTGTGCCGGACCGGCCAGGCCATGACTTGCGCTATGCGATTGACGCGACAAAGCTACGTAACGAATTGGGCTGGGCTCCCCTGGAAAGTTTTGAGAGCGGTCTTGAGAAGACAGTGACCTGGTATCTCAACAACAGGAACTGGTGGGAACGCGTTTTGTCTGGCGCCTATCGCACCGAACGCTTGGGACTGGCGATCGCATGAAGGGCATTATTCTTGCCGGCGGGTCCGGCACTCGGCTGTATCCGGTTACTCAGGCGGTGAACAAGCAGCTGTTGCCGGTCTATGACAAGCCGATGATCTATTATCCGCTGTCCACCCTGATGCTGGCTGGTATTCGCGACATCCTGGTGATTACTTGCCCTGACGATGTGGTCCGCTATCGCGCTGTTCTGGGCGACGGCGGGGACTGGGGCATTCGGATACAGTATGCGGCGCAACCGTCGCCAGACGGGCTGGCGCAGGCCTTCGTCATCGGACGGGATTTTGTCGGCAGTGACACCGTATGCCTGGTTTTGGGAGACAATATCTTTTTCGGCGAAGGGTTGCCCGCGATGCTCAGGCGGGCCGTGACGCTGACAAAGGGTGCGTTGGTATATGGCTATCCGGTTCAGGATCCCGAGCGTTATGGCGTGGTGGAGTTCGATGCCACGGGCCGCGCCATATCGCTTGAGGAAAAACCGCTCAAGCCAAGATCCCATCATGCCGTAACGGGACTCTATTTCTATGACAATGATGTGCTGGATATTGCGGCCGGGCTGAAGCCCTCGCCGCGCGGCGAACTGGAGATAACCGATGTCAACCGGGTTTACTTGGAGCGCGGCAGCCTGACGGTCGAAAGATTGGGCCGTGGTATCGCCTGGTTGGACACAGGCACACATGAAAGTCTGCTGCAGGCTTCGGAATTTGTGCATGTCATAGAAAGCCGCCAGGGATTGAAGATCGCCTGCCCGGAGGAGATCGCCTTTCGCCAGGGCTATATAGATGCCGCCGCCTTGGCAGCCCTCGCCGCGCCGCTGACCAAAAGCGCTTACGGCAAATACCTTCTCAGGATCGCCGCAGAGGGGCGTTGAGAACATGGACGTTCTGCCCTCATAGCCCGCTCCCACGCCGTACGGCGTCTTCCTGCATCAAGCCGTAAAGCGAGGAGCAAAAGGCTGAAATTTCCGGTCCCGAAGCGAAGTCCGCAGCCGCTTCGACTATTTCCTGCGGGGGTGGCGTTGACTCGATAAAAAACAGCCGCCGCCGCAATTCCATAATCTTGTCCTTCAGCCCTTGCTGATCCCGGTCGAGATGCAAATTGTGCATGTAATAGAAGATGCAGCTTTCTCGGCGCGCTTCGGCTTGTGTTCCGGACAGGCCGTGACAATTGCGCAAAAGCTTCGCGTAATCCTCGCGCGTCCGGGCGGTGTGACAGAATTCGAAGCTGACATGGGGATTGTCTCCGCACGAAATGGTGGGGATGCCCATGAAGGCCATTTCCGATGCCACAGTTCCATATACCGTCACCGCGCAGGCCATGCCGGAGCGGATCAGTTGGTCATTGGTCACGTCAGCGGGAATAACATTCAGACCTTGGTATTTCTTCGACAGCCTGTTCATCACTTCCGAGGAGTCGGCGATCTGGTTGGGATGCGGCTTTACCGCGAAGGAAATTTGTGCCGCCTGCAGAGTGTCGATGGTGAAACATGCCCAACTCCAGAAATCGTGGAAGCAGATCCAGCGATAGAGATGGACGCTATCATAGAAATCATGGAGGAAAATGACCGGCATGCCCCCCACATCGCATTCCTTGCCGCTCGTGCGGCCATAGGCCGATGTTTTCATGTAGCTTGTGGCGGCATCGACTCTGCCGTTGAGGCGGTCATTCAGCTGCCGCTCCGCGGCGGTAAGCCTGCTCATAGTGTCGGATAGGGTGGAAAAGTCCCTTTTGTAATTCTTTCCATCGCGTGTATTCGAAAGATTGTCGCGTGTTATCTCGGTTACGAAATCCTGCAGGTTGGAAAAGGCGCGGACCGGTATGCCTTGCTGAACCGCGACGCGCGCCGGGATGCCGTGCTGAATATAGGTTGCGTAAGATGTCAGGAGCAGGGCGGGGCGATGTCTCCGGAAATACCGGGCCGCTTTCCCGATATCCTTTAGCGATTGGCGGATGATGACAAGAAGATAAAGATCATCCAAGACCAGCGCCGGAGCCGGTTTGAACCGGATGTAGCTATCAATGATCAGATCGCCGATCAAAATTCCCCGCACTGTTAGTTGCGCGAGATCGTCCAGGGTTTTAAGTGCGCGCCACAGTCTCCAGGCCGCCCACCATAAAGTGAGGGCCGTCCAGGGGGCGAGCCAACCTGTTGCGCGGTAGGCGGTGCGATCCGCGTAAGCGCCATAGAGCCGCCGCCATTTCCAGTCGCTCAGCCAATTTCTGTCTATGCTGTTCCACAACAGAGACCGCAGGGCCAGCGAACTTCCGTGCCGCAGGCTCCGGAGCGAAAACTGGTCCACCCGCAACGGGCCGCATGCGCGCAATCCCTCTGTGATTTTTCCGAACAGGGCGAAATGAAAATAGTCCTCGACACACTGTATCAGGACAATCGGCGCGGTGCGGGGTTGGCGGCGAAGATTGGCGCGCGCGAAATGAGAACGGAGATAGTGTTCCAGAGTCGTCAGAAAATAGTTGTCACGCATGATCGTGACCAGAAACGCAATCGCACGGATTTTGGGCAGGCGCATTTACGGGGCGATCAAACCAGGTCCCAGGACAGGGGCGTGCCGCGTTTGGCGTCCTTGCGGAGGATGCGTCCCTTGACTCGATCGAACTCGGCCGGCGGCAAGCCGCGCCCGGGTCGGATGATCCGGATGTTGTCGGGCCCCAGCACTTCGCCGGCCTTCACGTCGCGCGTAATATAGATGGAGCGGCGGTATTCCTTCGATTTTATTTCTGATTCCGTCGCGCCATATCGAACCTCGCCAAGAGATTGCCAGGCACGTTCGGTTTCGGTGACCAGCGCCTCGATCTCCTCCGGCTCGGCGGAAAAGGCGGAGTCGACGCCGCCGTCGGAGCGCCGCAAGGTGAAGTGCTTCTCAATGACGGTCGCACCCAGCGCGACGGCGGCGATTGCAGCTCCCATTCCCATCGTGTGATCGGATAGTCCCACTTCGCAACCGAACAGTTGGCGCATGTGCGGGATGGTCGCCACATTGGTGTTCTTCGGCGTGGAAGGATAGCTGCTGGTGCATTTCAGCAAAACCAGGTCCTTGCACCCCGCCGCACGGGCCGCCGTGACGGCTTCATCCAGTTCGGCGATCGATGCCATTCCGGTGGACATGATGATCGGCTTGCCGGTGGATGCCGCCTTGCGGATCAGCGGTATATCGGTGTTCTCGAAGGATGCGATCTTGTAGCAGGGCGCACCAAGCTCTTCCAGGAAGTCCACCGCCGTGGCGTCGAATGGTGAACTAAACGCGATAATTCCCAGTTCGGCGGCGCGCTTGAAAATTGGCGCATGCCACTCCCACGGCGTGTGTGCTTCCTGGTAGAGCTTGTAGAGCGATGTGCCGTTCCATAGCGGGTTTAGGTTGGCGATATGAAATTCGCCCTCATCCAGGTCCAGGGTCATGGTGTCGGCGGTATAGGTCTGCAGCTTCAGGCCATGCGCGCCGGCCTGGGCCGCGGCCTCGACGAGCGCGAGCGCCCGCTCTAGCGACTGGTTATGGTTGCCCGACATTTCGGCGATGACGAAGGGCTGGTGGCCGCGCCCGATATGCCTGTTACCGATCTGCATGGAGGAGTTCCCCGTTCGGAAGAGTTAAATGATGTTTCGGGTGGCAATGTGTTCGATGACACGCCGTGTGCCCTTGCCGTCGACAAGCCTGGCGGCGCGTGCGCTCATGGCGGCCAGCAGGCGAGGCCTGGCCAGAACCCGGGCGATCATGTCGGCCAGGGCGCCCGGTGTCATCCTGTCCAGTTCGCCCAGGTCGATGGCGACACGCGCCTGTGCCAGCGCTTCACAGGCACGCCGCTGATTGTCGGCCATGCTGGTGACCAGCGTGGGAAGGCCCAGCCGGCAACGCTCCCAGCTGGTGGCCCCCCCGGCACCGATCGCCAGATCCGCTGCCGCGAAAAGATTCGCGATGCTGGAGGTTTGGATATGCAGCTTCGCGCCGGGCAAGGCTTGGCACAAGTCGCGGATCAACGGCAGGCGCGCGTTGCTACCGCCGACAATCACGTCTGTTGCAATGGCCGTGGTATCAAGGAGCAAGAGCGCGCGCAGCGCCAGTTCGGTGCCGCCCTGTGGGTCCGTTCCGCCGAACAGAATATTGAGACGCTTGCCGGAACCAGCCGTTCGATCCCGCGGCCTGATATCGGCGAATTCCGGTCTCAGCAGGGCATAAGATACCCCAATCAGCTTGCGACATTGCGGGGGGGTTAGCCCCGCATAGCGATCGATCCCGATATCCGTGAGATTTTGATCCAGCAGCATGTCACAATCATGACGCCGGTCGGCAAGATCGTCTATCACGAAGATGCCCGCCGCAAGACCGCGCAAAGGCGTTTCCCAGCGCCGATCCAGCGCATAATGGTCGACCACCATCCAGTTCCAGTGCTGCGGTTTCAATGCATCCAGCGTATCCGCAGCGTCGACCTCCTGCGTCACAGCCAGCCAGGACGAATGCGCCAGCTCGCCCATATTCGGTCCAGCGCCTGGTGGCGTCGGCAGGATGGCGAGTTGGTGGCCCTGCGCGGTGATCTGGTTTGCGAAGGCGGGTGCGAGATCGCGGCAGATGAATTTGGTAGCCCAGCCCTGTGACTTGAGGCTGTTGGCCAGGGTGAGGCAGCGCGACAAATGGCCTGTACCGATACTGACGGAGGCGTCCGTTCGAAAAGCGATGCGCATGGCCCGCTAAACCGGTGGGACGATGAGCGGAAACGTGCCGCGATAGACCTTGGTGCCCACCGCGGGCGCCCGGTAATCTCCGATCGCAAGACCCTTGCGCGCCATGACGGACCAGACAAAATCGCGATAGCCCAGCCGGTCGCGAAACCCCACCGTGCTGGAGAAACGTGGATTGATTTCGAAGACTTTCGGTCCTTCGCTGTCAATACGCAGCTGGACATTGATCGCGCCGATAAGCTCTACCGCGTCCGCGATTTCCCGCAACAGTGTTTCAATTCTTTCATCTTCGACCACTTCCGCGGTCTTGGTAATGCCGCCCTGCAATTGGCGGGCGAAGACGATAGTGCGCAACTCCGACCCCGCCGTGGCGCGATACAGGCCGCACGTGAATTCCGCATTGTCCGGCAGGATAAGTTCCTGCCACAGGTCTCCCCGCCGGGCCTGCGCGATCGCCGCCGCATTTTCGGTTTGAACTCGGATGATCCCCTTGCCTCCCTGTCCCCGGCGCGGCTTGATGATGCACGGAAAGGAGAGCGGCTCGTCTTCCCCGACGATGCAGGTCCAGGGTGCGGGCAAGTTATTCCGCTTCAGCATTCCATAAGTTTCGAATTTGTCGAGGCCGGTGCGGACGGCCAAGGCGTTGGCGGCAATCACGTCAGCAGAAAGGAAATTTCGCAGGAAGCCCGCATCGGCAAAGCGTTCGATCTCTGCCTCTGACATCGGCACAATCAGGTCAATACCGTATTGCTTGACGAGCCCCTCCAGTCGGTCGAAGTAATCATCCGTGTCGGCGGATGGGACCAGCTCGCATGTGTCGAATATGAGCTTGCCGGGATGATCTGCATGCATGTCGCAGCCGATCAACCGGCCTGCGAGGCGTGACTCACGCGCGATACACCCCAGCGCGAAACCAATGTCCCCGCCGCAACCCGTCACGAGCATGGCCTGGTAGATCATTGCGGCACGCGGTTGCGATAGAGTATGTCGGCAAGATAGGGCAGGTCGGGATCGCGTACGCGCGCCTCGGCGGCAATGGGGTCGACGTCGTAGGCCGTACGATGCGGAATGATAACCCCTGTTTGGGTGTCGAACAGCATCCAGGAGGCAAAGCCGCCCAGGTCGCGCGCCTGGCCCACCGAGCCGGCATTGATCAACGTGCCACCGGGCCGAACAGAAACCATCGGATAGTGGGTATGCCCCATCAGAACGATGAGTCCCGGCAGCCGGCAGCGCTGCAACTCGTCCTCGCTGGCAGTGGGGTAGACATAGCGGTCCGGCTCGTCGGGAGAGCCGTGGCACAGTTCGAAACGCACACCGTCCAGAGCCACCGTCTGGCGGCTCGGCAGGCCGGTGAGCCATTCGATCTGTGCCTTTTTTAGCGTCGCAAGCGCAACGTCGAGCGCGCTGCCATATTTCTTGCGATGCTGTACGGCCATGTCCTGGCTCGCTTGGGCCTCGCCGAGCATGCGCTCATGGTTGCCGCCAATCACGTTTTTGGGCCATGGCTCAAGCAAGGCCAGCACGCCTGGCGCATCGTAGTAATATCCCACCAGGTCGCCCAGTACGAGCAGATGCTCGGCTCCAGCCTTGTGAGCGACAACAAGGGTTTGCCGCAGCGCCTCGGCGTTGCCGTGAATATCGGAAAGAATAGCGAGCTTCACGCCACCCTCATATGGGCTGCAACAGGACAGAGATGTTTCTTCCCATGCCAACCCGATAGAGCGAGCGATAAAAGTCGAGATATTGCTTCAATCCGGCTTCCGCCATGATGAGGTCCAGTTCGACGCGGCCCTTGTGGGCGAATGGTCCCAGCGTGGTGTCGCGCGTATAATTGCTCTGTCCGCCCCACAGATAGAATTCGATGGGAAAGTCGGCGAACGCGTCAACGATCTTGAACCCCTTGTCCGAGACAAAATCGTCAAGCGTCTTGGCATTGAAGTAATTCAAATGCTGCGGTGGCAGGAACCAGTACTCACGGTCGATGTAATTCTTGGCCGTAGCGACTTCCTGAATGCGGCTATAGTCGTTGGGTACCTGGACGAGGAATACGCCGTCAGGCTCAATGACATCGCGGATGTTCCGCAGCAGGATGTCGGGTTGAAGCGCGTGTTCCAGCACATTTTGCAATGCGACGGCGGTGAATTTCTGTTTGCGGCTAACCAGGTCGGCCAGCACTTGGCCCGGATTGGCGGCGGTAAAACTGGGCAGGGCGGCGGGATTGAACTTTTCCACGGGCGCACGCTGAAAATCGACACCGAGGCAGGACCATCCCCGGCGCATGGCTTCGGCCAGTAGGAAGCCCTCGCCGGACCCAATCTCGAGGAACGCCACAGAGGACCCCGCGCGCGAAAGGTTCTGTGCAATCGCTTCCGTACAGGTCGCGGCGCGAAGCTGTTTCTGCCTCACTTCGTCATCGGAATATTGCGCCTGGTAAGTCGCGCTGACACCCGCGCCGTAATACTGTTCCTGGTAAAAGGAATTCAGTTCCTCCTGGGTGGGCCGAGGGACGGCTTCGATATAGCCAAGTGGGTGTTTTTTCTTCGTAAAATCACTCATGGGATACATTTCCGATTGCGTGGCGGCCGTCGAACTCAGCCATATATCGCACGCGACTGGTTGACCTTAAACAGTGTCGGGTTCTTTTCGCGTAACGCCAGTATTTCGTTAAGCCCGAAGTCGTGATTGATCGGGTAAAGGCTCTCATAGATCGCCCGGATCAGGATGAGGTCTTCTGGATAGTCCAGGGTGATCCGCAAGTCGGCACAGGGTACGCCGGAAGATGTAACATGTGCCGCAGGAAAACGCTCGGCATGGCGGATGACAAACGGCCCCACATGCTCGCGGTCCGCCGGCAGCGTCGCCTCCCGGTCGGCTGCTTCCAGCGCCCCCCTGGATAAAGCCTGGACATCGTATCCGTGCGGAAAGGTTCTGGGGACGACATTGTCGGCATACTGGCAGCCAGGCAGGGCGTGATATGCGCTCAGCACAGCCTCGATGCAGGTTGGTTCCATGAGCGGGCAATCGCTGGTGATTCGCACTATGGGGTCGATGTCGAAATGGCGCGCCGCGTCGGCATAGCGTTTCAGGACATCCTGTTCAGATCCGCGCCACAGCTTGATGTCGGGCGATGCGGAAACATAGTCTGCAATCACGTCGTCGCCCGCCATGGTCGTGGTCGCCAGTACGATCAGAGGCGCACCATTCACCCGGCGCAGACGCTCGAACAGGCGCTCCAGCGCGGGCGCGCCGGCAAGGTCCTGCATCACTTTTCCGGGCAGGCGCGAGGATCCCATGCGGGCTTGAACGATGATGCCGGTTGTCATTTCGCTACCGTGGAGGAGAATGCGGGCTCAAATCGCCATCGCGGAAGTCGTGAGGTCTTCGCGCGCGGGACTCGGATGCAGAGTAATAACCTCATCCACCCGTTCCAGGATTTCCGGGTCGTGGGCAATGAAGATGACGATTTTGTCCCGGTAACGCGAAAAAATGTTGGTCAGGATGCGGTCCTTGGTGGCGGGATCCAGCGCACTGGTGCTTTCGTCCATGATCAGCACGTCTCGGGACAGCAGCAGGGCGCGCGCCAGCCCGACGCGCTGACGCTGGCCACCGGAAAAGTTGCTGCCCTGATAGGCCATGAGGGTGCGTGGCCCCTGGGGAAGCCCGGAGACGAAATCGGCCATATTCACCTCATCGAGCGCATGCATGACATCCTCATCCGACGTCTGGCGGCCGAAACTCACATTGTGCTGCACCGTGTCATAAAAAATTCTGGTGGCCTGTTCTGAAAGAGAAATATGGCGCCGCAACGCAGAGCTTGAGATTCTGGCGATATCACGCCCATTGACCAGAATGCGGCCCGATTGCGGCGCGAAGAATTTCAGCAGCAGGTCCACCATCGAGGATTTTCCGGATCCGGAAGGACCGCTGACGGCGTAGCTTCTCCCCTTCTTGAACGTCGCAGAAAAATTGTTCAGCACTTGGGACGCGCCGCCTGCATAGCGAAACGATACGTTCTCAAACGCGATCCGGGTTATCGGCTCGTCCAGATCGGGCAGAAGGGAATGGTCCGTCTCTCTTGCAGTCCGCACGGCCTTGAGCATGTCGGTGATATTGCTGGCAGCCTTCATGTCGGCGGTCAGGCGTAGGACGGTATCTACCCCCGCATTGGCCAGCGGCAGAAGGCGCAGGACCATCATTGCACCGACCATGATCGTGGGCAGGGCGGCGGCCAGCCATGCGGCGCTGGCGAGCTGCCAGGTTGCGAAAAAAAGGCTTGCGGCAAGCAGGACGGTGGGCAAGGCGCTGGAGACCAAGTTGAGCCAGTCAATGGTGAAGCAGGTGCGGGCATATTCACCGATCATCGTATCGTAACGGTTGGACACGAATTGCTCACCATTCAGGCTGCGGACGGTGCGCAGCCCATTCAGCGATTCGATGAAATGTGTATTGAGGGCGCGGCTTTCATCCTGCTGGCGCCTGCCCAGCGCGTGGGTCTTGCGGAAGGCGCCCAACAATGTCGCGCCGGTAACAACACCGAACAGCGCCAGTCCCACCCCCAGCTGCCATGACTGGGCCACGAGGACGACGATATACAGCGCAAAGAGGGCGATGATTGGCACGAGCTTCATCAGAGCGGTTATGATCTGGGCAGCGCGATTGGCTTCATCGCCTGCGAGAGTCATATAATGACCAACCGATTCCTTCTGAACCTGTTCGAATTCCAGGTGTTGGACAAAAGATTCCAGGGCGCGTGCCGAGAAATGCGCGATCAGTGTCCGGCTCAGTCTGGCTGTGAGAACAAGGGACACCGTTTGCGTCACCGATCGCAACAGAAGCAGGGTCAGGAACATCAGTGCAAATAGCTTTACTTCCGGCGGATGCCCCAGCATCTGCGCAAGCTTTGCCCAGCCGGGGGAAATCGGCTGTTGCGCAGACATTTGCGCCAGGGGGATAAGGCAGGTCAGCGCCGCCAGTTCCAAGCCCGAAGACAGTACCCCCAGTGCCGTGGTTGCAATCGCCGATGGGCGCATCCTGACCACGTAACCGACCAGGTCACGCAACAATCGGAGCTGTGTTTCGGGCAAGGCAGTCATTCGCGCCATCGGTAAAAGCGTTGACCGAAGAGTTTCTTCTGGAAGCGAGCCGACCACTGCCTCACATAGCGCGCAAATCTGTCGAAGCGCGGATCGTCCGCCAACAAATCGCGGGTTGCGCTATGCCAGGCCAAAACACCTTCACGGCAAGTTCGGGAAACATCTTCGTCCAGCAGTTTTGCAGCCGTTGCCCGCGCGATCAATTGCAATGCGTCAATGAAGAAGCCGTAAACGCACAGCAACACCAGCTGGCGACGCATGGCATTGGCATCATTGCCTTGCAACATCAGCTCCGGCCGACGAAAATAGATGCCGTCGGCTTCGGTGATGCGCTTTGTCAGAGTGCTGGACTCCGCAGGCGCGCGGAATATTTCGCGTGGATAATATCCGAAATCGCCATTGAAGTGGGGATGATGCGAAGCTGGCCGCAGGTCGTACAGAAGAAAGCCCGCCTTGTTCATGAAGGCGTCGATTTCGCCAAAACCGGGCTGATCAAAATAGCATCCGGGGAACCCGATCTCCAGTTCGACCGCAAGGGTCGTCTCGGCCAGCATGGACCCCAAGCCGGACAGCACTTCCAGTTCCGCTCCCTGCACGTCTATTTTGATCGTATCGGCGCGTGGAACTCCACCTTCGCTAAGGACATCGTGCAACGGGCGTGTTTTTACCGTCGTTTCGCGCAAGGGGTAAAAGTATTCAAGCACACCGAAGCTTTTGGCAAAGTCGTTGCCGGGCTTTAGCAGCGAGCTGCCGGTCGGAGCATTGGTGACATACAGGGTCCGCTCGGCGTCGCTGCTGGCGAGCGCGACCGGAAAGACTTTCACGTTGGTCTGGCCGCGTTCCCGGGCCGCGCGACCCAGCGCTTCCGCCGCTGCGGGATCGGGCTCAAAGCAGCAGATGGCGCTCGCAATATTGCGCAGAGGGCTGAGGTGCGGGGGCAGGCCGAAGGCTGCCCCGACGTCCACGACCACAAGGCCTGCGTCGCCCAAAATTCCGGCAGCAGCCTGCTCAACCCGGTCAAGAGGAGGGGTGGAAGGTGCGCCGTTCATGTTGTCTCCTGCAATTGCCGCAGACTCCGAATCACATCCCGGATCCGCAGCACTCTGCGCTTGCCCGCCCAGCGGATGCGGCGCCAAAACGGCTGCTTTTTTGTAGTGCCTGCCCGAAATGCGATTTGCACCGCCCATCGAGTGCCGCCCCGGCCCACCTGTCCGCCGCGGTGGATGCCATGCGAACCATCGAACATCACCACAGTGCCGGCTGGTCCGGTGAAAGCATGTTCCCGCTCCAGAAGCGCGTCGGAAAGATGCGAACCATCGAGCAGGTCGTCGCCGAAATGCGTGCTGCCGCGCAATGCGGCCGGCAGGGTGAGAAGGTTGCGGCGGTGTTCGGGCTGCTTGAAACGGGGGCGATAATAGCCCGTCAGATAGTCCAGCTTGTCCTCCGTTAGGGGAAATTCATCGCTTGAGGCTGAATCGAAACCGCGCTGCACGGCTGTTGCAAATTGTGGACGTTCCCAAGCATGGCTTCCGGTCACGAAATGAAATGCGCCGTCCTCTTCTCCCACATCCTGAAGGTAAAGCATCGTCTTGATGATATCGCAGTCGGCATCGAAATGCATGTAAACGGTCTTGGCGGTATCGACGCCGACATCGCCGTAACAGGACTCGTGCCAGTTCTGCCCGTCGTGAGAATGATCGAGGGCAGCATAACAGAATTCCATCGGCTTTCCCAGATAGGATTCTGCCAGCTTGCGCAGGCCTAGTTTTTCTGCGGCCCGTTCTGCTGCGGCGGCGCCGGGCGAAGTTGGGGACAGGGGCATGACGCAATGGCGGGTCGGCGCCTTGCGTTTTCTGACCCGAAGTAGCGCGCGCTCCAGCCAGGTTTTGCACCAGATATCGCGGGCGGCAGCGCTGTCCTGGAAAGTGACAAAGCCGTCACGGCGAATGTTTTCGAGTCTGCTTAAATCAGCCGATGACAGCGCTTTTAGCGCGCTGTTATGCGCCAACCGGTCACGGCCGCGAACTCGCAGATAGTCCCGCATGCTCTGCCGCGCGGCCAGAAAAGCGTTGGTGGTGAAACGATGAAAGCCCGGCGCAGCGGTTTCGCCAAGATGGCGCAGGAGGGAATCAATCCGCGGCTCCACTTGCCGTTCAAACACGAGCAGGCGCTGTTCAGCCGACAGCTCCGCGCGCTCGCAGAGTTGGGCATAGGCAGTTTCGATCTCTGCAATCATGCTGTCGGCTGCCGGATCGTCTTTGGTTGGCCCCAGTCCGGTGAACCCGGGATGGCTAGCGTAGTCCACAACGGGAAACAGGGTCATGCTCATGAACCTTTCAGGCTCTCGCTGAGCGCAGAAACAACCCGATCTACATCATCCTCCGTCATGGAAGCATAGAGCGGCAGACTGAGAGTGTGCCCATAATAGTGCATGGCGCCGGGCAACGACAATTCCCCGTAGCGCTGACGATAGAAAGGCTGTGTATGCACGGGAATATAGTGCACCTGACTGCCCACGCCACGCTGTTTGAGACGTTCCATCAGGCCCCGGCGATCGGTATCCAGTGCGTTGAAATTCACCAGCACTGTGCAGAGATGCCAGCCGTGACGGTCCTGCGGGTTGCCCTGTACGTAACGTACGATGGGCGCCAGGGACGCAAGCCGCGATTCGTAGCGCTCGGCCAGCGCGCGCCGCCGTTCCAGGAATTTCTCAAGCTTGGCCAGTTGGCTCAGGCCAAGGGCGCAGTTGATGTCGCTGGCACGGAAATTATGGCTGATCTCGCTGGCCTCGTAGTACCAGGGATTGGCAACGCCATCAGAGGCGAAGGCTAGGTCGCCATTCATGAACGCGGCGGCTTCCCGCGTCATGCCGTGATTGCGCAGCAGCCGGGCTTCATGCGCCAGCTCGTCCGAGTTGGTTGTTACCGCCCCGCCTTCACCCATGGCGATGGTCTTCGCGGGATGGAACGAAAAACAGGCGGCAAGGCTGTGAGCGCAGCCTCCGACCGGATCTCTCGCCCCGCCATAGCGGGTGCCCAGGGCATGGCAGGCATCCTCGATCACCATCAGGCTGTTGTGGTCGGCGAACGCCTTCAGGGCTTCGGGATTGACAATCCGACCGCCGAGATGGACGGGAAACACCGCTTTTACCGCGCTGCCGCCACGGTTGAGCGCCTCCGCGGCGTGCTCCACCGTCATCATTCCGGTTTCGGGGTCCACATCGGCGAACACCACTTCCAGTCCGGCCAGGATATTGGCGCTGGCGGTGGCGAGAAAGGTGATGGAAGGCACGATGACTTTGTCGCCGGGCTTGAGACCGGCGGCGCGGGCCGCGAGATAAAGTGCTGCAGTTCCGCTGTTGCACACGATGGCGTGCCGGGCGTCGACCGCCTTGGCCAGGGCGGTGTCCAAAGCTTCGACAATAGGCCCGGTGGTCAGCCAATCGCCGCGCAGCACTTTTTCCACGGCTTCGATGTCATCCTCCTCGATGACTTGCCGAGCGTAGGGAAGAAATCCTGTCATGCGGACAAAAGCTGTTCCTGCTTCAGCAGGACGCGGATTTGCTCCACGCTGAGCCATTCCGTGTTGCTGTCGCTGGCATAGCGGTACATCTCCGGCACCCGAACCGCGCCCCGGCTCGTATAGGAGGGGCGGTTCCAGAATTCGAAGGTGGGTTCGATCACGAAACGGTCCGACAGCTCCAGCGTGGCGCGGGAATCATCATCGGTGATCATCACTTCGTGCAATTTTTCGCCGGGACGAATGCCCACGATGCGGGTCTCGCAGCCGGGAAGCATGGCTTCAGCCACGTCGGTCATGCGCACGCTCGGAATTTTGGGAACGAACAGCTCGCCCCCTTGCATCATTCCCAGCGAACTCAAAACCATGTCGACGCCCTGTTTCAGCGTAATGACAAAGCGGGTCATGCGGGCATCGGTAATCGGCAGGCTTTTCGCACCTTCTGCGATCAGTTTGTTGAAGAAGGGAATGACACTGCCGCGCGAGCCCACCACATTGCCGTAACGTACCACGGCAAAGCGCGATCCGCCCTTGCCGGACATGGAATTCCCGGCAACGAAGATCTTATCCGAGGCCAGCTTGCTGGCACCATAAAGGTTGATGGGGTTGGCGGCCTTGTCGGTGGAAAGGGCCACCACGCGCTTGACGCCACAACGAATGGCGGCGCGCACGACATTCTCCGCGCCATGCACGTTGGTTTTGATGCACTCGAATGGGTTGTATTCGGCGGCGGGCACTTGTTTCAGGGCAGCGGCATGAATCACGTAATCAACACCGCGCATGGCCATTTCCACCCGGTCGGTATCGCGCACGTCACCGATGAAATAGCGCATTTCCGGGCCGTTCCATTTTTGCTGCATTTCATATTGCTTGAGTTCGTCGCGCGAATAAACAATCAGGCGTCGGGGCTTGAAGCGCTCCAGTACGGTGGCGACAAACGCCTTGCCGAAGGAGCCGGTGCCGCCGATCACCATGACGTCCTTGTCGTTCAGTTCGCAGACATCCGCGGGGTCGGCATGGCCGAAATTCCGCGCCAGAAGGGTGTGTTCGCTGTTTTTCGTCACGATGTTGTCTTCTTCGTTGTTGGCCGGGCCAGGATGCCCCGCTTGAGTTGAGAGTTTTCCACGCTACCGCACTCCGGGTGAAGCGGTCCCCCGGAAACTGGAAGCAGTCAATGCGGCTTCAGGCAGCCGTCACCGATCGCGCATCCAGTACAACACGGACTTGCCGTCCCAAAAGGTCCAGCAAAACCGAAACCCGCTGTCCGTCGCTCATCGCCTCGAAAAATCCGAGACAGGAAGCAAAAATCCCGTCCATCACCCGGATCGCGGCTCCGGGCGAGAAGGATGCCGTCCAGGCATGGAAAAAGCCATCCGCGCCTTCCTGTTCGCGCAGGGCCTCCACGATGCCGTGACGGAGGGGCGTTGGTCCGTCCTTGCCTCCGACCAACGCAATCACTCCGACGGTGGAACGGACCGCCCGCCAACGCTGGTTGGCGGTATCAACAAGCACAAACAGATAACGGGGAAACAGTGGCCGGCTGACCATATCGACCCTGCGCGCGTGACGGCGCGGCTTGATCAGTTTGGGCAAGTATGTCGTGAAGCCCTGGCGGCGCAGATGCCCCTGCGCTTCCAATTCCGCGTGTGGCCGTGTTTGTACGACATACCATTGGGCGGCGATCATGCAGCGGCCCTTTTTGGCAGGATAGCGCGCAGAAACGGCGGTATGGCGATTCTGTCGGCCCCCAGTGCGTCTTCCGCCATGTCGCGCGCCCGGCCGGTCTGTTCCAGATCGGCAATCACAGCTCCTCCAACGGCTTCTGCGATGGCTGAGAAGTCGCGATGGAGGGGGAGGCCGAACTTGTGCTGGTCAGTACTGTTCGGATCGACGATGGCCTCAATGCGGATGCCGCGCTCCATGGCGCAGATAGCACATATCTCTGCGAGCGTGGAGGCGCCGACGATGACCATGCTTTCCCACTGCCTGACGGGCTCGGATGCGTAAAGTGCAGCATACTCCCCACGCACCGCGCGCACAAAGTCCAGCGAGGCGGAAAGGCGGTTCATGGCCAGGCGTGATTTCTCCGCAAAGCCCTTAGGCGTAAGCATATAGCGATAGCTACGTGGCGAGATTTTGCGTGCCTTGAGGTAGCCCTTGCGAAGGCAGAACTTGAGATAGGCGTTGGTCAAGCCCAGCGCGATGCCAACTTCGGAAGCGCGGCTGCGCTGTGACCGCTCGCCATCGCGATCAACCGATTCCAGGATATCCAGAATGATTTGGGGCTGTTCCACGTGGCGTTTTCAGAGATTCATGGTCTATATTGTAGACCAATATAACCGTTCACCAAATGAACGTCAACGTTCATTTGGTGAACATAGCGTTCGTAATATACTGCTTACATTGAATAATATCGAATATAATGATTGGATTGTTAGCAAATCAATCAGGGGGAGGCGATATTGGAGTTGAAAGACGCCGGTATTATGTGTTTCCGAGCGACTATGTTTATTCTGATTCTTGATACCGGTTGCGCCCGACCCCCGGCACGGCACGCACTGCTGTTACCGTGGTTGGCCGGCGATCGAAACCAACGATTGCCACAATCGAGCCGCTGAGATGATTGGTTATAGTGCAGTTGTCTCAGGGGTACCGCTATGAGCGTGCACGCCTATTGCACTTATTTCGACCACCGCTATTTGCCGAAAGGCTTGGCGATGATCCGGTCCTTGCGCCGCCAGGTGCCCGATGCCCAGGTCTGGGTGTTGTGCTTGAATTCGCAGGCCTTGGGCATTTTGCAGGAAATGGACGAGCCTGGTGTTCACGTCATTGCGCTGCCGGAGTTCGAGATGGGCGACGCCGCACTGACGAAGGCGAAAGCCGATGGCCGCAGCACCATAGAATATTATTTTACTCTTACCCCCTCGCTGGTCTTGCATGTTGTGCGCGCCGCGCCGGAGGCTGAAATTGTTACTTATCTCGATGGCGATCTGTGGTTCTTGGCCGATCCGGAGCCGGTCTACCGCGAGATGGGCGACAGCTCGATCCTGATCATTCCGCACGGCTTCGCGCCCGCGATGAAACATCGCGAACAATACGGCGTCTACAATGTTGGGTGGGTTTCGTTCCGTGCGGATACGCGTGGAAAAACCTGTCTGGAATGGTGGCGAGAGCGTACAAATGAGTGGTGCTTCGACCGGGTGGAGGACGGCCGTTTCGCGGACCAAGGCTATCTGGACCAGTTTCCTCGGCTGTTCGAGGGCGTGCATGTGCTGGCCAACCGCGGCGCCAATCTCGCGCCGTGGAATGTGGCCGCCAGTACGATTTCCGCGCGCGACGGCACAATATGGGCGAACGAAGATCGTGTGCTTTTTTTCCATTTTCATGAATTGAAGCGTTTGCTAGGAGGTGAGTATCTCGCCTCACATGGCGCTTACAAGGCGCCATTGACGCCTCTTATGCGCGATTGTTTATACAGGCCTTATCTGCGCGAGATATCGGCCATTGAACGGGAGGTGGCGGCGCGCTTTGATGCCACCGCGTGCAGTACAATACGTGAGCCGGGCAGTGCGCCCGCGCCCAACCGTGGGTGGAGAGGATGGAGATCGAAACTCAGGAATGCCCTGAGTAGGGCAATGAATCGCCGGCGCGGTTACGTGATCTCGCCGGATTAACGAAGGCGAGGGCGCTATCGCGCACCAATCTCGGAAAAATGCGCGCAATTTAGTCGTGCCCGCTGGCGCAAGCGCAAGGGGTTTGCCAAAATGAAGCACCTAATTTTGGGGTAACAAAGAATTGGCACAAGCAACCTTGATCTAGATTCGCACTTGCCTATGCGGGCAAAAAAGTGCCTACGAACGGCCGGGGATTAAGAATGAAACAAGTGATAAAGCGGATACGCAGACGAATATTGGAAGCGATCTATGGTTATGAAGCGCTATTGGCGGGCCGGTGGGCGTCCAGCGCACATCGCCGTCTGATGTGGGCGCAGTGGTTCCTTGGGTCGAATCCCGAATTTTTCGATCACCACATTGATCTCCATTACCAGTGGCCAGACACTCGCAATTCACTATGGATCGAACGCGGCGTCTTCGGAAGTCTGGCGCTCAAGGGCGGAGACCTTCTGGAACTCGCCTGCGGCGATGGTTTCAACGCCAAAAACTTCTATTCGTTGCGGTCCAGGACCGTTACCGCTTGTGATTTCGACCCCAAGGCCCTCGCGCTCGCACGCCGCAAGAACGCAACTCCCAATGTTTCTTTTGTCCTGGCGGATATCCGGACGGCCATGCCTGCCGGCCGCTTCGATAACGTGGTTTGGGACGCTGCAATTGAGCATTTCACGCCCGACGAAATCGCGAAAATCATGGCTAGCATCAAGAGCCGGCTGACACCTGAGGGTATTCTCTCTGGCTATACTCTGGTAGAAAAAGAAGACGGTTCACACCACCTGCACCAGCATGAGTACGAGTTTCACGACATCGAGGACTTAGCCAGATTCCTGAGGCCTCATTTCAAGAACGTACGGGTTTTCGAGACGATTTTCCCGGATCGTCATAACCTCTATTTCTGGGCATCTGATGGAGCTGTTCCATTTGATGCCGGTTGGCCACGGCAACTGGAATCGCGGCAGGTTGCAAGCTAATTCTCATGACAGGCGAAGTTGGAAGCTGCGCTTTGGAGCATTGGCCACTTCACGGGTTTAATTCCGGATTGGGAAAGTTGGGAAGAATGAGCGGTGTAGTCAGAAATATTGTCAAAGCGGTGGTTCCAAAACCGATTCGAGACATTCTCAGAACGCTGGTCCCGAAACCCATCCGCAGACAATTTCATCTGACCCAATCTGTCAGGCGTTTGCGGAAATTCTACTTCGGCGATCAGCTGCGCATGATCAAGCCTCTCGTTTTTCACACGAGGGAGACCCATAATTTTACTTACGATTTGACAGAGACAAATCTTCGCTATCTTGAGGAGGTCATAGCCGTCGTGACCGGAAAAACTCCCGACGAGATCGGCGGCTTCATTCAGGAAGCAATAAACGATCGGGAATTGCGGGCCTATTTTGACAACAAGATGGCCTTGTATGATGGGCAAAAAACTCCCTCCAACGTTACGTCGCCCTTCGGCCGGCGGCTTGGCTGGTATGCGATTACGCGTGTTACCAGGCCGCGATTGACGGTGGAGACGGGTGTCGAACGCGGTCATGGCGCGCTACTTCTCTGTGCTGCCTTGCTGCGCAATTGCGAGGAAGGTGCGCCCGGACGCTATCTGGGAACCGACATTGACCCGACGGCTGGGTATCTGCTCTCGGGAAAATACCAGGCAGTTGGGAATATCCTGTATGGAGATTCCATATCGAGCCTGAAACGGATTGCGGATCCGATAGATCTCTTCATCAACGACAGCGATCATTCGGCGGAGTATGAGGCAGAAGAATACAAGGCCATTGCATGCAAGCTGTCGGCAAACGCTGTTATTCTGGGTGATAACGCCCATGTCACCGACAAGTTAGCCCGGTTCTCGCGCGAAGCGAACCGGGCATTTCTGATGTTTAAGGAGCAACCCAAGGACCACTGGTACCCGGGGGCAGGCATCGGGATTTCATTCCCCCGGAGGGCTGGCGGTCACTGACAATGCTGGACGGCGGGCGATCTGGAAGAAGCGAGCGCTTATCCGGCAATAGACCATGCAAGCAATACTTTTCCTGCGGCAAGCGCCGTATTTGTCAGGTATGATATCGTGCATCGTTGCCCTTATGCTCCTGGCCGTCTAACACTCCCCCATGACTCGGAAATGTGCGCCGATCGCCCTGTTCGTGTTTGCCCGGCCGGATCACACGCGGCGAACGGTCGAAGCCTTGAAGCGCAATCTTCTGGCCGAGGCGAGCGAACTGATTGTCTTCTCCGACGCCCCCCAACACGCAGAAATGGTAGCGTCAGTAGAGGCTGTGCGGAGTTATATCCGCACCGTGGATGGGTTCAAATCCGTTAGCATTGTCGAACGCGAAACCAATCTGGGACTGGCGACTTCTATCGTCAGCGGCGTTACCAGCGTATGCGAAACGCACGGGCGCGTCGTCGTGCTGGAAGACGACCTTGTTACCTCGCCGTTTTTCCTCTCCTACATGAACGATGCTCTGGATCTGTATGCCGATACGCCCGAGGTGGCGGCTGCCAGCGGATTTCATCCGGCATTTGACGCTCCACTTCCCGTGACGTTCTTTCAGCGCGATGCGGAATGCTGGGGCTGGGCGACATGGCAGCGGGCCTGGGCGATGTTCAATCCCAATGGCCGGGAATTGCTGGCAGAAATCGAGCGTAGGAAACTGTCGCGAATATTCGATCAGGACGACACCTATCCTTATACCGAGATGCTAGAAGACCAGATCGCCGGTCGCAACAATTCCTGGGCCATACGCTGGCGCGCTTCGGTCTTCCTGAGCGGCATGCTTTCGCTCTATCCGCGCCATTCACTCGTTTGTAATATCGGCCAGGACGGGAGCGGCACCCATGGCGTTGCTCCGGACATCGGGGATAAAAAATTGGCCGACGCGTTGATTCCTGTTGAGCAGATTCCCCTCGCTCATTCTGAAGCTGCGTTCCGGGAATTTGCGCGGTTCAACAGACGGCTTCAGCACGTGAACTTCAAGCAGCGGCTCATTCGCAAGCTGCGCAAAATCAAGTCGGTATGGACAGGCTGAAGGTGGGCGCGGGTCAGGCGGGCGCTTCTGTTTCCAGTAAATAGTCGTGGTCACTGAACTGGTCGATCAGGCGGTAGTGGTTCCGCAAGGTTTCCAGAACCTGTTCCAGGGACTTGGTTTCGACCAATATTCGCTTTGGCCTGTGCCGGCTGGGATTGAGGCCCTCCAGCACCGGAATCTCGTAGCCTTCCACGTCCAGGGAAAAGAAATCGATGAACGGGCCGCCGCGTTTGTCCAGTACAGATGCGAGGGTAATCGCCGGCACTTCGATTTCCGGGACCGCCCCGATGTTCTGGGATTCCATTGCCCAAGTTAGATGCGTGTTTTCTTCTTCCGGCGACCTAGTTCCGGGAATGAACGCCATCAGCCGGGCCGCTTTGATCCGTACCGATTTCGTTGCCTCATCGGCCACCAGTGCTGCATTAATCACTTCGGCGCGAGGCCGGTTGTGGCGGCATAGATGCGCCTGATCCGGCACAGGCTCTATTAGGATGCCGCGCCAGCCGCGAAAGCGCTCAAACCAGTAAGTATTGCTTTGGGACAGGCCGTCATTGCCACCCGCTTCGATGAAAGTGCCGTTCTCGAAATCCAGGTATTTCTTCAGCTTATGGTCGAGACTGTTAAGCGCTAGGTGGGACCAGCGGTCGGAACCGAAAATCTCATGGAGCGATCGGCGATGCCGTCGCCACGTCTTTTTATAAAATTCAAAGGTTTCGGACATGGGGTTTCTATATTTCGAGCTTCAGGCGGGCAACGCACTTTGGTTCGCCAAAGAATGGCCGAGTTATTTCCTCGATGCCTGTGTTGGCAGCGCGAGAAATTGCCGGGCGATGGCATCTATGTCAAAGGTCTTCTCCGCATAGGCGCGGCCGTTGCGGCCCAACTCTTCGCCCAGCGCCGGGTTGGCTAGCAGATGGTCCAGTTGTGCAATAAAGCCTGCTTCATCATCCGGTTCAACCACCAAGCCCGCTTGGGCATTGGTGATGGTCTTGGCGGCGAGATTGTTCGACGGAATGGCGGCCACTATGGGGCGACCTGCGCAGAAGCAGCTGAGGATCTTCGATGGCACCGAGAACAAGCCGGCATCCGGCTCGATGATGGCGGTGAGGATGTCGGCCGACGATAGGACTTGCGGCAATCGTTCGTAGGGCTGCCACGGCAGAACCTTGAGGTTTTGGATGGCGTGCGCCTCCGCTTCTTTTTTCAGAAAATCTGCGCCCATGCCTTGGGTGGCGACCACAACTACTATATCGTCGCGCCTCTGCGCCTGAAAACGAGCCGCAGCGCGTGACAGTAATGCTGGATTGTGCTTCAGGCCCAGAGTGCCGGAATAGAGCACTACTTTCTTGCCCGATAGACCTTGCTCGCGCTTCCAGTCATTCTCGCTGGGTAGGGGGGTGATCTCGTTCGCCGGTGCCCAGTTCTCGATTACCGTGATTTTACTTTTAGGCACTCCCAATTCCTCGAGAAATGGAATGAAGGCAGCAGTAATAGGGACGATATGGTCGGCGCGCGCGGCGAAACGCCTTTCCTTGCTGCGGTATAGCGTGCTCACTACGGTGCCGGCCAATGGAATTTGGCGATTCAGCACACTGCGGATTCCCACGCTGTAGAGGTCTTGCAGCCACCAGATCATGTGCAACTTCCGCGGAAGCCTGAAGCGCAGCGCGTCCAGCACGTCGTCGGGGGTGGTACAGGTGATAAACAGCTCAGGCTGTTCCCGCTTCACCGTTTCGGCCAGCAGCGCGCCATAGCGGCGCTCCTCCAACACCCGACGCAGAAAGTCGTATTTGGGCATCGGCATGCCGGTGGTAACAGGCAGGATGCGCAGCGATTGCGGATCGCTGGACCGTGACAGTACGCCGCCGCGCGGTGATTCCAGCGCTTGTGCAAAAGCATGAACGACCTCGTGACCCAGCTCGGCGAACTTGCGCGACAGTTGGACCGGGAAGGCATGGCCAGGATAGTCGTGAACGAAGATCTTCATGCTATTGTGCGAGGTGACAGGCGCCAGCCATGCGTCGGTTTGCATTCGGGTGTCAAGCCGGCTGTCATCGCGTGCCTTGAAGTTGTCTTGCCCATGAGCTATGGAGTTGAATTCATTGAATGTTATTTTACTTTGGCTAAACATCGTGCTTAGACTATGACCTTCTCGCCGCTGCGCGCCGACAATTATCTCTGCGCCTATCCGCCCATACTGATGCCAGGCGCGCTGAAGTCGGAACGCATCCTCATCACCGGCGCATCGGGGTTCATTGGCACAAACTTGTTGGAGTTCTACCGTGTTTGGCATGCGGGCGCAGTTGCGAATCTTGATTCTGCACCGCCTCGCAATCCGCAGCATCGGGAATTGTGGCAGGCGGTCGATATTCGTGACGCTCAGGCGCTGCGTGCGGCCGTAACGGCGTTCCAGCCGACCGCAGTCTTTCATCTGGCGGCGCGAACTGACCTCCTGGGGAATACCGTCGCAGACTATGCGGCAAATTCCGACGGCGTTGAGAACATTATTGCGGCCATCCGCGCCTTACCAAGCCGCCCGCGGCTGATCGTGGCATCAAGCCGGCTGGTTTGTGACATCAGCTATCATCCCAAGACAGACACCGACTATGCGCCGCCGAACGCTTATGGCGAGAGCAAGGTCCTGTCCGAGACCATTACTCGGCGGGCATGCGGAAATTCCATTCCCTGGATATTGGTGCGACCTACGAGCATCTGGGGCCCTTGGTTCGACATCCCGTACCGTGATTTTTTCGAAGCGGTTTGGCGCGGCCTATATTTACATCCAGGCAATGCGCGCGTGTACAAATCCTTCGGTTTTGTCGGTAACACCGTGCACCAGTTTGATCACTTGATGTTCGGCGCCTTTCCTAAGGCGCAGGGCCGTACCTATTATCTCGCCGATGCGCCGATGGAAGTATTGCCCTGGGCTAGCAGTATTGCCGCCGCCTTCGGCGTGCGGCCACCACTACGCGCGCCATATTTGCTTCTGGTGATTGCTGGGAAAGTGGGTGACGCGCTGAAGGCGGTGGGATGGAATAATCCTCCACTCACCAGTTTTCGGCTCGCCAATCTCACCACCGACATGGTGATTGACTATATGCAGGCACAAGATTTGACTGGTCCTGGGCCTTATTCGATGGATGAGGCTGTTGCCGTCACTGTGGAGTGGATGGTGCGGGGACCTACTAGTCAGCAGAAGACTGAATAGCTCTGCGTTGTAAGTCCTTTGAGCCTACTTCGTCGCGTCCCTGTTGAGACTACGTTCTATTTCTGTTCGTAGTGCAATGAACGACAAAGTCGCTCTTACAGATAGTGCAACCATAATTTTGGAGTCGGCGTCAGATAATTTTCGGCATCGATGCTTACCATGGTGGCTCTTCGGCCTGCTGTCCGCTCCGAGGTCGGAACCCGGTTTGAAGCTACGGCGGTGGCGCGGAGCTTTCGTCAAAAAGCATTATTTGCGCGCTGGGCTCGTCGGATGCTATGTCATGAAAGCTGCCCCGCAGTTGTCGAAATAATCCAGGAAATAGAGTGACTTATATCCTCGGCATCAATGCCTATCATGGCGATTCTTCGGCCTGTCTCCTGCGCGATGGAGAACTGCTAGCGGCCGCCGAGGAAGAACGTTTTCGCCGCATCAAACATTGGGCCGGCTTTCCCAGCGAATCCATCAGATACTGTCTGCAGGAAGCGGGAATCCGTCTTTCGGATGTCGCCCATATCGCCATCAACCGCGATCCCCAGGCGCACAGGCTGCGGAAGATCGCTTTCACACTGCGCCATCGTGCCAATCCCGCCTATGTGCTGGGCCGGTTGAAGAACGCCAGGAAATGGTCGGGCCTGCGCGAGGAATTGGTCCGCGCCTTTCCCGGCGAGAGGATCGGCACGGTACACAATATTGAGCATCACGAGGCGCATCTCGCTTCGGCATTTTTTGTTTCGCCCTTTCGCGACGCGCTTGCCGTTGCGGTAGACGGTTCGGGCGATTTCACCACTACCTCTTGGGGCATGGGTTCGGGGACAGAGCTCGCCGTTGCGGACCGCATCTTTTTTCCCCATTCTCTGGGCATATTTTATGAAGGCCTTACTCATCATCTCGGCTTCAATCATTATGGCGATGAATACAAAGTCATGGGCCTGGCGCCTTATGGCGAACCTCGTTTCCTGAATGAGATGCGCAAGATCGTGCTGCTGCGTAAAGACGGCAGCTTTCGCCTCGACCTATCCTATTTCCAGCATCATACTGGCCATACGCAGCATCAATGGAACAATGAATCGCCCAGCAGCAGCGGCATTGTCAGTTCCAAGATGGAGGCGCTGCTGGGGAAAGCGCGCCAGCCCAGCGAGCCGCTGGAGCAGCGGCACAAGGACCTGGCCCGCTCGATACAGACCATGTACGAGGAAGCATTCTTCCATCTGCTGACGCATTTGCACGCCAGATATCACAGTGACAATCTCGTGCTGGCCGGCGGCTGCGCATACAATTCCGTCGCAAACGGTAAGATCCATCGCCGCACTCCGTTTAAGAACAGCTATATCCAGTCGGCTTCCGGCGACGCGGGCGGCGCGATTGGATCGGCCTATGCCGCCTGGTTCCGGCTTGGCAGCCGACAGCGCGGCGCCGAAATGGACCATGCCTATTGGGGCCCCGCCTTCGATGACGACGCAATCGCCATGGTCCTTTCGGGCGCCCAGGGCGAAATTCAGGACCAGGGTTGTACCCTCACGCGGCTGGCGGATGAGGGCGAACTCTGCCGCCGCGCCGCAATAGCCGTTTCGGAAGGCAAGGTGGTGGGTTGGTTCCAGGGGCGGATGGAATGGGGCCCGCGCGCCCTGGGAAACCGCTCGATTATCGGGGATCCGCGCCGCGCCGACATGAAGGATATCCTGAATCTGAAGATAAAGCGGCGGGAGTCCTTCCGCCCCTTCGCGCCGTCCATCCTGCGCGAGGCGGTGCCGGACTGGTTCGAGGATGACGATGTGGTGCCCTTCATGATGAAGGTGTTTCCCGTTCGCGCGGGTCGCCGCGCTGAAATTCCTGCTGTCACCCATGTGGA
Source organism: Alphaproteobacteria bacterium (assembly GCA_025361185.1). GTDB lineage: Bacteria > Pseudomonadota > Alphaproteobacteria > Micropepsales > Micropepsaceae > Rhizomicrobium. The sequence continues at coordinate 48,019 of JANYAR010000101.1, forward strand.
CGGCTCGGGGCGGCTGCAGACAGTTACCTGCGCCACCAACCCGCGCTATTACCGTCTGATTGAGGAATTCGCCAAAATCACCGGCATCCCGATCGTTCTGAACACCTCCTTCAACGAGAATGAGCCGGTGGTGTGCAAGCCCGAAGAGGCGCTGGCCTGTTTTCTGCGCACCCGCATGGATATGCTGGTGATGGGCAGCCATGTCATCGAGCGAACGGGTGTGGCGTCGAACGATGCCAAGACGGCGGCGGAAAACTTGACCGCAATGCCCATGCCATAGCGATGGAAGATAAAGCCGATCGTCTGGAAAGGTGCTCCGGAGACAAGCTGCGGTTGCTGCATGTCATCCATATGCTAGACCCGGCCGCTGGCGGCGCCGTCAGTGCGGTGCGGTCCATGTGTGCGGCGCTGGCGCAGCGGGGCCATGACGTAACACTTTACGCCACCGACACGAAGGCGTCGCCCCACGAAGAAAGAGGGCTCTATCGCACGCGCGCTTTTTCTATGGAATTTGCGCCGCTCGCCTTTTCGCTCGGTTTCGCTCAGGCGCTTGGCCCATTGAAGGACGTCGACTTAGTCCACATTCACCAGCTTTATCGTTTTCCCCAGAGCTGGGCGGCCTATTTCTGCCGCAGGCACGGCATTCCTTATTGCATCCAGCCTCATGGCAGTCTTGAGCCGGTGCTTTATCACAAGCGTGAACGGCGTGCCGCAAAACGGTTGTATGAAAGACTGATCGAGAATCGCAATCTCAACCATGCCGCTGGCCTGATCTATACCGCGGAGGGTGAACGGGATGCGGTGAATTTTCTGCATCTGACGCCGCCGGCCTTTATCGTGCCGGTTGGCCTCGACCTGTCGGCCTTCTCGCCAGACAAGGTGGCAAGTGGCTTTCGCGCACGTCACGGTCTGGAAGGTAAGGAACTGATCGCCTGGATGGGCCGTCTGGTGCCGGTGAAGGGTCTCGATATTCTCATTAGGGCTTTCGCCGCGGTGGCGCTGCAGCGTCCACAGGCCGTGCTGATGCTGATCGGCCCCGACACCGAGAATTATGCCGCCGCCCTGCGCCAGCTGATCGCCGATCTCGCAATTCCGCCCGGCCGGATCGTATTCACCGGCATGTTGCAAGGTGGAGAAAAGCTCGCCGCGCTCAGTGACGCCGATCTTTTCGTCATGTCTTCCCATGCCGAGAATTTCGGCTTGGCCGCGGTGGAGGCCATGGCGATGGGTGCGCCAGTCATTGTATCAACTGGCGTAAAGATCGCCGCCGACATCGTCGAGGCGAGCGCGGGCAAAGTTGTCGCGCTCGAAGCGGTCGATCTGGCGGCTGCGATGCACGATCTGCTTGCGGACGGGGCAGCGCGCCAGCGGATGGGCATGGCAGCACGCGATTTGGCCCGGGGCTACGACTGGTCCGAGGTGGCCCCCAGACTTGAAGAGGCTTACGCCGCGATGATTACGGGACGCGTATGAAGATCTCACTGGTCACCATTTCCTTCAACCAGGCGGCCTATCTGGAACAAGCGATCCGCTCTGTGCTGGACCAGAAATATCCGGACTTGGAATATATCCTTGTCGATCCAGGCTCGACCGACGGGAGCCGCGAGATCATCGAGCGCCATCGCGACCGCATCAGCCAGATCGTCTTCGAGCCAGACCAGGGGCCAGCTGACGGCTTGAACCGAGGCTTCGCCCGGTCCAGCGGCGAGGTCTTCGGTTATCTCAATTCCGATGACATGCTGTTGCCGGGCGCGCTTGCGCGCGTCAGGGAGGCATTTCGTGCTTATCCGGCATCCGATCTGGTTTATGGACATGGCTATGTCATAGATCGGGCCGGCGATATTTTACGCCGTTGCCGCTCCGACCGTTTCAATCTGCGCCGCAGCGCCTATGGCAACTCTATTATTATGCAGCAAGCTGCCTTCTGGCGCCGCGAAGCCTTTGCCGCCGTGAATGGCTTCAATGTCGCGAACCGGCTGTCCTGGGATGGGGAATTTTGGATCGACCTCGCGCTGGCCGGCAAGCAGTTTCACAGGGTGGATGAGTATTGGGCCTGCTTTCGCGCCCATGAAGAGTCCATTACACACAATTTCCATAGCGGATCCGGAAAAGGCCCATTTGGCATCGAACAACGAAGGTTGCTTGAGAAAGCATTGGGACGGTCGCGCAGCGCCGGAGATGCAGTTGCCGCCGCCGTGACGCGCGTGGAGAAATGGCTCTCGGACCCACGGAACTTGTGGCTTCGGGTCCGGGGGCTTTTCGAGACGCGATCTAGGCTTTGATGGGCTGGTTCTTCAGGAACCATTGATACGTGGTCCTGAGCCCTTCCGGCAGCGAGATTCTCGGCGCCCAGCCCATCGCCGCGAGCTTGTCGTTTGACATCAGCTTGCGTGGCGTACCGTCCGGCTTGCTGGTATCGTGCTCCAGCGCGCCATCAAATCCCACGATCTGCATTACCAATCGTGCCAGTTCGTCAATGGTGACGTCGGTACCGGAACCGACATTCACTTGGCTGTCGCCTGAGTAATTCTTCAGCAGGAAGATCAAGGCGCTGGCGCAGTCGTCGACATGTAGGAATTCGCGCCGCGGCGTGCCGCTGCCCCAGATGGTAAAGGATTTGGCGCCCGTTTTCCTGGCATCATGCGCTTTGCGTATCAGTGCGGGAATGACATGACTGCTGGTGAGATCGAAATTGTCGCCAGGGCCATACAGGTTGGTGGGCATGGCGGAAATAAAATCACGGCTGTGTTGGCGGCGATAGGCCTGGCACAGCTTGATGCCCGCGATCTTTGCGATGGCGTACCATTCGTTGGTCGGCTCCAGCGGGCCCGTTAGTAGGGCATCCTCGGTGATCGGTTGGGGTGCGAATTTGGGATAGATGCAGGACGACCCCAGAAACAGGAGCTTTTCGACATCGGCCTTGAAAGCGCCGTGGATGATGGCATTCTCGATAGCGAGGTTGTCGTAAAGAAAATCGGCCGGCCAGCTATCATTGGCAACGATGCCCCCAACCGTGGCGGCGGCCAGTATCACTGCCTGCGGGGCATTGGTCCTCAGCCAGATATTCACCGCATTGCCGTCGCGCAAATCCAGCATGTCTCGTCCCACGGTCAGGACGGTGCAATTCTCCTTTTCCAGTTGGCGCAACAGCGCAGCCCCGACCATGCCGCGATGGCCGGCAACCCAGACGCGCTTGCCCGCAATCGCGTAACTCATAAATTGCGTTGGCCTTCTTCAACCACCTTTTTGAGATCGGATGCCACCATTTCCTTGACCAGCTGCGGGAAAGTGATCTCATGATTCCAGCCCAGGACCTTGCGCGCCTTGCTGGGATCGCCCAGCAACAGATCAACCTCGGTGGGACGAAAATAGCGCGGATCAATCTTCACCAGCACGTCGCCGGTCGTGTCGTCCACACCCTCCTCGTCCACGCCCTTGCCGCGCCAGGCGATGGTGCGGCCGGTTTCGACGAAGGCCAGTTCGACGAATTCGCGCACCGAATGCATCTCGCCGGTGGCCAACACATAATCGTCCGGCTTGTCCTGCTGCAGGATCAGATACATGCCTTTCACATAGTCGCGAGCATCGCCCCAATCGCGCATGGAATCGATGTTGCCCATATAGAGAGTTTTCTGGAAGCCGTGATGGATGGCGGCCACGGCGCGGCTGATCTTACGGGTGACGAAGGTTTCCCCGCGGGTGGGGCCCTCATGGTTGAACAGGATGCCGTTGGAAGCATGCATACCATAGGCCTCGCGATAATTCACCGTGATCCAGTAGGCATAAAGTTTGGCGGCGCCATAAGGACTGCGCGGATAGAAGGGTGTCGTTTCCCGTTGCGGCGTTTCCTGGACCTTGCCGTAGAGTTCGGACGTCGATGCCTGATAGAAACGGACTTTATTTTCCATCTTCAGGATGCGAATGGCTTCCAGCAGGCGTAGCACGCCGATACCGTCGGCATTGGCGGTATATTCGGCAGTCTCGAAGCTGACCTGCACATGACTCTGGGCCGCCAGATTGTAGATTTCGTCGGGCTGGGTTTCCTGCACCAGCCTGATCAAATTGGTGGAATCAGTCAGATCGCCATAATGCAGAAAAAAACTGGCGCCGGATTTGTGCGGATCCTGATAGAGATGATCGATGCGCTCGCTGTTAAAGGACGAGGCCCGGCGCTTGATGCCGTGCACCTCATAGCCTTTGACCAGCAACAATTCGGCCAGAAGGGCGCCGTCCTGGCCAGTGATCCCGGTAATCAAAGCTTTTTTGGGCATGTCTCGCGCTCAGTTCAAGGAAGGCATGGGTATACCCATCTGGCCCGCCGGTATCAAATCGTCCTTCAAGAACCCTGGAAAAATTCCGCCATTCAGGCGGCATCCTTCATGCAAAACACAACGGCCCAGTGTTCGCGATTTTTGTTGGAATCAGGCCGGATATAGAGGCCCTTGGCGCCCTGGCGATGAAGCAGCGCCACCAATTCATCGAGCGGGTATTCATTGGATTGCATGAGAGGCTCGAATATATGGCGTCCGCGGGAAAGGTTGATGAGCCAATGGAGGGGAAGGAACTTTCGCGCTGTTCGGGCAAGCCGGTGTAGCCGGCTCATCTCCTGGTAGTGCAGCACCTGGATTGCCATTACGCCGCCCGGCCGCAGGAGCCGGAACATCTCGCTGATTATCTCCCGGCCTCGGCTCCAGGGAATGTGATTGAACACAATGCAGCTGTGGATGAAGTCAAAGCTACGTCCGGCGGCTCGAAATGATGAGAGGTTTTCGCCAAACACGACATTCGCAATGCCTCGTCGATCACAATTGCGCTTTGCTTCGGCTATGTAATCACTGCTTATGTCCACACCAGCGACCGATTGAAAGCGCTTCGCAAGGGGTAGAACCAGACGACCTACGCCGCATCCAAAGTCCAACGCGTCATCCATCGCAATTCTGTCGTTCACATGCCGGCTAGCAGTGCGCAAGATGTCGTCAATATGCCCCTCGCCACTCTCGAAAAATTCTTTCAAGGAGGTTTCATTCAGGTTTTTGACACGAAATCGCTCGGCGCTAAAAACTCCGTAATAAGGATCATTTTGGCCGTATTGCCGCCAAGAAACATCAGAATCGTCAAACAATTGCATTTTCCAGTTGGTATGACGTGCAGCCCTGCTGGACATTTTCTCCATTTCATCGCCTCCCTAGAATTTCTCCGGCCGGTGTCCAGCGCGGCTATTGATGTAATTGAGCAAATAAATTCCCACGAAGAAATACAATTCTACCGTAAAATAGTGGCCCATGCGCGTCATCCGCACGATGAGGTAGGGCAGTATCGCGTTGCGTATCGCCAGATGGGGCGTGCCCCGAACGCGCGCGCAGACGATGAGAAATCCAACCAGAAGCACAAGCCCCGGCACGCCCAACTCCGCGGCCGCACGCAGGAACATGGACGCGGCGTCATCCCTATTAAGATCCATCGACGTAATTATACGCCGCCCGGCACTGGCAATATTATTGGTACCGGTTATGTCCCCGACATACTTGTCATAGGCGTTGGCGTACCCGCCGATCCCGATGCCGGTCAGAGGATGAGCCCAGAAGCTCTGGCTGGCGACATAGATGTTGGATAGAAAGGCAAAGGTCGTGGCGCCAGTGCCGGAAAGATCCTGGTTTACGATAGCCACGGCCATCTCATTCGCTCGGACGCGCAAATTGGGACTTGCTACATAGAGGCCGGCGATCAGGGCACCGGCCGCGAGACCGCCTCCAAGAATTTGCCATCCTTTGATACGGGGCCCATAGGCGAAGAGCCCGATTAGAAGCAGGCCGAAGAAGCCAAGGGTCGAATCCGCCAGCA
>JANYAR010000117.1 GCA_025361185.1 Alphaproteobacteria bacterium
ATCGTCGTGCTGGACGCCAAGCACGACTACAACTTCGTCAAGCGGATTACCTTTGAAGAAAAGCCCGCAACGCTACCGCTGGAATCGATCGCCGGCATGGCCGCCAGTACCGCCACCAACATGGTGTACGTATCCACCCGCGGGCATCTCTACGCAATCAACTTGCTCACCGAAAAGGTGGTGTGGTCCAACGCCTATGAGCCCGGCACCTGCTGCGAGCGCGCCCAGGTCACGCCGGATGGGCTGACCCTGGAAGTCGGATCCGACCTCAAGAATTTCCATCGCGTCATTGACGCCCGCACCGGCGAGGTCAAGGGCATCATCCAGACGCCCCAGAGCATGTTCATTCACAACATGAACATGAGCCCGGACGGCAAGACGGTGTTCAATGCCCCCAACGGCATCACCATGACCGTCGCCGACATGGTCACGATGAAGGCGATCAAGACCATCACCTTCTCCGATCATGTCCGCGTCTTTGTGATCAACCACGATGCCACGCGCGTCTATGCCAACCTCAACAATCTGGACGGTTTCGAAATCGCCGACGTCAAGACCGGCAAGGTGATCAAGCGCGTCGAGGTTCCCGCCGAGATGTGGAAGGCCAAATGGGCCGACCCCAACCTGCACTTCTTCGGTCATGGCGCCCCGATGCACGGCATCGCCATGACACCAGACGAAAGCGAGATCTGGATTCCCGACGCCATCAACAACCAGGTGCTGGTCTATGACAATACCGGCGAATGGCCGGTGCTGGATCTGAAGAAATCCATTCCCTACAAGGACCCCAATGGCTGGATCACCATCGGCCTGGACGGCAAGCTTGCCTATATGGCCTCCGGCGATGTCGTCGACGTCAAGACCCACAAGATCGTCGGCCGGCTGCGCGACGAATATGGCCGCAACATGAACAGCGAAAAGGTTCAGGACATGGAGTTTGACCTGAGCGGTCATCTCGTGCGCACCGAGAACCAGTTCGCCATCGGCGATCCCAAGGCCTATGCCGCCCGGATGGCCGCGCAGAAGCGCACCAAGCAAGCCAGCAACTGAAATGCGGCCCATGATTTCCGGCACCCGGCTGCTTTCGGGCGGCCGGGTTCTTCTTTGCTGTGGCGCCTTTGCAATGTTCGGTATCGATGCCGGTGCAGCTCAGGTGCCGCCAAGGCCGGTTATAGATCCCGCAAAGGAGCTCGCCGCCATCAAGGCTGCCTCGGACCTTGACGACAATCCCGCCGACGCCGAGGCCGTACAGACGGTCTGCACCGCCTGTCACTCTTCCAGCCAATTTCTCAGCTCGCCGCGCTCGTCGAGCCGCTGGGAACAATTGTTCGGGGAAATGGCCCGTTTCGGCGCGCGGCCGACCGACGCGCAGGTCAACCAGATCGTTCGCTATTTTCAGCGCAACCTGATGGTGGTGAATGTGAACACCTCTCCGGCCGAAGAACTGGAACCCACGCTTCAGACCGATCCTGCCGCGACCAGCGCCATTGTGATGCGGCGCGCGCAAAAGAAGTTTACCGGCATTGCCGACCTCGCCGCCATTCGCGGCGTCGATCGCGCGGTCCTGGAGCTGCTCAAAGACCGCCTGCAGTTCTAGCCCCGGTCGCCGGGACCGATTAAGGTCCCGTACCATGAACAACCCCGCCGACGCCGAGCTGAAAAAGGCTATCGACCTGCACAAGACAGGGCGCGCAACTGAGGCGGAAACCCTGTATCGCGCCTTCCTGGGGGCGCAGCCACGGCATGGCGAAGCCAATCACAATCTCGGCGCGCTTCTGGCGCAGCGCGGTGAGATGGTACAGAGCCTGCCGTTCTTCAGAACGGCCCTGGAGGCCGATTCCTCGGTTGGGCAATATTGGCTGTCTTATGCAAGGGCCCTTCACTCCGCCGGCCGCAGTGATGAGGCACAGACGCTGCTACAGCGCGGACGCCGGCAGGGATTGTCCGGGCCGGCCTGCGATGCCCTGACGGCAAAGATATTTGTGGCGATGGGCAAGTTCGATGATGCGGCTGAGGCATTTCAAAATGCCGCTGCGCTTCAGCCGGAAAATGCGGATCTATTTTTCAACCTCGGCAATACGCGTGCCGTGCAGGGAAAATTCCATGACGCGATTGCCGCTTATCGGCGGGCCATCGCCATCAAGCCCGATTTTGCGGAGGCGTTTTTCCGTCTGGGCTCCATCCTGTCGGAGAATGGCCACATCGCGGAAGGTTTTGCCCACTATATGCGGCGAGCCGCACTGGTTTACGGTGGCGGCAAGCCGCCTCTTCCGGCCAAGCCCGAACCGGAGCACAAGCTAAAACATGACCGCGAACAGCGCCAATACTTGGCCGGCGGCAAGGCCTATCGCGATGCGTCCGGCATGGCGAACCAATTCCATCTCGAATCTGGAGAACGGGTCACGGGCCCGGCCGTCAATCCGGCCACACCCGACCTGCTGGATCAGTGGCGAACCAGCCACCCGCAACTGGTGGTTATCGATGATTTTCTCTCCGCTGAAGCCCTGAACAATCTGCGTCGCTATTGCGCCGGCTCGACCATATGGCGGCGCATCTACGATGCCGGCTATATCGGCGCGACACCGGAAGACGGCTTTGCCTGCCCCCTGCTGGCGCAAATCGTCGAAGAAATACCCAGAACATTCTCGGATATCCTGGGACCACATCATTTTCACTATCTTGGGGCGTTCAAATATGACAGCGCCCTGTCTACCGGCACAAACACCCATGCCGACAATTCCGCGGTGAATGTCAATTTCTATATTGCACCCGATGAGGCCAACCTCGATCCGCAATCCGGTGGGATGGATATTTGGGACGTCACCGTCCCGTCAGGGCAAGACATGAGACTATACAATGGCGACGAAGCCCTGACGCGAGACTTCCTGCGCCGCTCCAACGCAAAATTGACTCGCATCGCTCATCGCGCAAACAGAGCGGTTATTTTCAGGTCAGATCTCTTTCACAAGACCAGCGACTGTCATTTCCAGGAAGGCTATCTCAACAAAAGGATCAACGTATCGTTGCTGTTCGGTCACCGTGGCGCGCTGGAAAACGAACGCCCGGTGCGAGCGGAATGACGGCGGGGCATCGCACCTTGAGTGCCGCGACGTCCTAGTCGACTAAGGCGCCAAAAGTCGCGTCAGTTGGCTTGCGCCGCGGTGATATAGAGCTTTTTCTCGCCATAGGCGATGTAGAGGTGCATTTGGCGCAAGGCTTCGATCCCCAGGACGAGATCGCCGCCCAACCCTTTGATAAAACTGTCGCTGGCAATCGCGATGTGCGGATTTCTCAGCGAAACGCGCCCAAAGTCCAGCGAATGAAAGGGATAAGCGTAGATTTGATATTGGCCGGTGTCACCCATCAGCGTCAGTTCGGGCGCTTTTGGGTCAATGCCCAATTGGGCGGCAGCCTTCATGCTGATCAAAGATAGGGCCGAACCTGTGTCCAGGATCGCCATGATGGTCATGCCGTCAATTTTAACGGGAAAACGTACATGCCCGTTTCGGGCGACATCCATGGGTATGACGATGGAACCGGTTGTTGTCCAATAGACCACTTGTCCGGGGCAATGGTCCTGCGAAATCAAGCTTAAGCTGTTATGGGCAAAATCGAAGTCCACATCATAGCCCTTGAGCATATCCGGAGCGAAGGTGCCATCGGCGTCAGCCAGGGCACGCGCTTCTATGTATATCGGCAGGTCCTTGACGCGCAGTTCCCCCACCGAGAGGTGGTCGCTGGTGACATAGAAGTTCAACATGCTGTCGGCAACGCCCACGAGTTTTTGGGAGGTTTGCTTTACCGCAAGCCCCAACTGTTTGGCTTGCTCCCATTTTATGGTCGTGCTGATTCCTCCCGTGTCCACCATGAATGACAGCGGATGATCTTCGACTGTGACGGGTATCTTGATACGGCCGTCCGGCATTGTGTCGGTTCTAACGGTGGCAAGCCGGGTTAGCTGGCACTCCGGCGCGCTTGCGGCCAGCGCGCCTGGAGAGGAGGAAACCCAGAACAGCGCCATGCCCGCACAGAGTATCAGGGGCTTTATCATTTGATTGTGTCCGCCAGCTTTCTTACTTCAAATGCGGCCATTCTTTACCCTTATTCGACAACGCAGCGGATGTCCGCTTTGCGCCAATAGAGGTTTGCCAAACATCAGCCGCCCGAATTGGAATTGGGAGCGGAGCCGGAGGCCGGCTTGCGGATGCCGCCGGTCGGGGGATGCGGATATTTGATGCCGAGCTGATCGAGATAGGTGTCGTATTTCTTGGAATCAAAATAGTAAGGCTCCATCAACGGCCGATAGGTGCGCATGTAATCGTCATTGATATGGATGGCGGGCACGTCGGTCGCCGATACCAGCGGCTTGTAGGTATCGTATTTTTGCTGGTCGGTGTCGAAGAATTGTTTCGCCTTGACCAGTTCCTCCGGCGTCGTCATCAGATCGAGCACCGTCAGGGCCACCGCCTTAGCGCCCGCCACCGCGCCCTTGTGGGCTATGGGCGTGGTCATCGCCATGGCCGATGTCACGTTATGGCCGATCATGTTGGGTATGTTGGACGGATAGCGAATGGTGATGGTCGGCACGGTCCACATGATGTCGCCAATGTCATCGGAGCCGCCTCCGGTGGGAGTCTTTTCCTCCTGCGGCTCCTTCAGGGGCGTGACCTTGTCCCGCAACGCCTCAACCTTGCGTTGCTGGGTTTCCTGCACGAGCTTGGCGAAGGTCTGATCGTCTTGGCTCCATTTCGGCATGCCGACGGCCTGGATATTGGCCATGGCCAGTTCGGCCAGGGGCTTGTTGCCGTAGTTCGGGGCGGCAAAGCCCAGCAGCTTGTGCTCGACGGTCGTGTCGGTCGCCATGGCCGCGGCGTCGGCGGTCTTGTTGCCGATCTCGAAAAGCGACTTGACCGTGTCGAAGGTGTGGTCGCGGAAATAATACCAGACCGAAGCCACGCCCGGCACGATGTTGGGCTGGCCGCCACCATTGCTGATCACATAATGGGTCCGGGCCGAAAGCGGCAGATGCTCGCGGCGGAAATTCATCGCCACGTCCATGATCTCCACCGCATCCAGCGCGCTGCGCCCGTCCCAGGGATCGCCGGCGGCATGCGCGGTCTTGCCGTGGAAAGTATATTCGATGGACACCATGCCGTTGCTGTTGGGGCCGTAGAAAGTGGCAAACTCGCTATCGACATGCGCGAAGATGCAGGCATCGACGCCCTTGAACAGGCCATCACGCACATAGAACGCCTTGGAGCCGAGCAGTTCTTCGGCGATACCAGGCCATAGCATCAGCCGGCCCTTGATATGGTGCTTTTCCATCACCGTCTTGATGGCGATGGCGGCGGCGACCTGCAGCGGCATGCCGGAATTATGGCCTTCGCCATGGCCCGGTGCACCAGGCACGATCGGCTCTATCTTGGGATCGCCGGGAATCTGCGAAACCCCACGCAGGTCGTCCTCGTCGCTGCCCAGCGCGATCAGCGGTCCGCCCTCGCCCCAGGTCGCGGTCCAAGCAGTCGGCATGCCCGCCACGCCCTTGGTGATCTTGAAGCCGTTCTTGGCCAGGATGCCGGTCAGGTACTCACCCGTCTTGAATTCCTGGAAACCCGGTTCGCCATAGGCGAACACGGTATCGACCATCACCTGCACCAGCTTGGCATGGGCATCGATATTGGCAGTCGCCTCCTGCTTCATCTCCGGCGGCGCCGCTGCCATGCTGGGAAGCGGGATCAAAAGGGATGTGGAAAGCAGAAAAGTGATCAGCGGTTTCTTGCTGGTACGGGTCATGTTTCGCTCCTGAGGAATTTTGCAGGTTGCGGGGGAAACTTCGCCAGGGCGCCCGCGAGCCCACTAGAGCAACCTGGATATTATTTCGCAAGAAACAGATTGCCGCCGCCGTGCTGGCTCCTTCTTCGCCTTGGTGCCGTGCAGCATATCGGCCAGCGGGGCAGGCCGGATTGGGGCGCTCGGAGGCGCCGGCAGCTTGCAGGGCGCGGCCCAGCGCCGCAGCTACCGCAGCGCAATAGATCGCGCAGAAGCGTTTGGCGAACGACTTCCCGGCCTCCAATTGATAGTGTTCAATAACCGTTTGGTAAGCACCAGATTTCTGACAGCTGAAAAAAACAATAAACAGCGGGGAAGAACGCGTATGAGGAAAAGGGATTTTCTTGCCGCCGGCATCGGCCTGGGTGTCGGCCTGGCGGCCGGCGGCGCGAAGGCGCAACAGAACGCGCCAGGCAATAGCGGTGCGCAGCCGTCTTCGGTCGACCTGAACTACAAGCCGCGCCGCTTCAACAAGGTGATTGAGCTGTGGGAAGACGGCCAGCCCGCCTTTTACACCACCGTCAATCCGGCCCCCGGCGTCGATTCCTACGAACTGGGCAAGCAGATGTGCAAGACCTGGGCGGACTCGATCAATTACGATATGGAGCACACACTCTACGATCTCAGGGAACTGCGCGAATTCATGCGCGGCTTGGCGGACGGCGGCGGCACCAGGAGCGGGCATCGCTTTCCAGTGGTGTTCGTGACCTGTCCGGTGCTGGGTCTCAACGAAAATTACATGCTGGCCAACAGCTGGGTGCTAGGGCAGATCCTGGACGCAGGCGTCTCAGGCATTCAGTTGTGCCATACCCGCGATCCCAAGGCGGTTGAGGTCGCGGCCCACATGGCCTGCCGCTATCCGTTTGCCTATCCCGGCGTGCCCAAATTGAAACGTGAAGGCCTGCGCGGCGCCAGCGCGAGCGAAGCGGCTCGCATATGGGGCATGAACAACGCACAATATGTGCGTATCGCCGATCTCTGGCCGCTCAATCCCAGTGGCGAAATCATCTTCGGCCTCAAGATCGAGGACCCTTATGGCGACGCCGTCGCCGCCCAGATACTGGATGTGCCCGGCATCGCATTCGCGGAATGGGGCCCGACGGACAACAACTACTGGCTGAACGGCTTCGACGGCCTGTCGCTGGATGGCAAGCGCTTCGATGAGGCGAAATTTCCCAAGCTGGGTGCCGTGCGCAAGCTGATCCTCGATCTCTGCAAGAAGAGGAATATTCGCTTTCTCAACTATGGGACGGTCGTGCCCGGGAGCTTCAATTACGTCATCGACCAGCTCAAGGATGGCGCGATGTACCTGGTGGGCACGGAACAGACGGCGATCATGGCCCGCGAATATACCAAGCGGAAAATGCCGGTCTGACCGCGCAATTCTCCCGGTCAAACCAGGGCGCTTGATTGTGCCGCACCTGCGAATAGCGCAGCTTGCGGCGCGGGATGGCAGGGCCCACAACATCCTGCGCTCTGACGATCTGCGGGGTGAAGCACTTTCGGCCCGTTTGCGCGCACGGCCTGAGCTGCCCAGCCATGACAGCACCAGCCAAGGGGCCTATACTGAAAATACAGACGCGGAAAAAAGCGCGATGACCAGGGAGACACCACCATGAACATTCAGCAGAAAACCGCACGCAATTCCGCAAAGATGTTCAAACCCCGCTACGGCAACTTCATCAATGGCCGCTGGGCCGAGCCGCTCAGCGGCAAATATTTTGAAAACACCTCACCGGTCAACGGCCTGCCGCTGTGCGAAATCGCCCGCTCGGACGCCAAGGATGTCGAGGCGGCGCTTGACGCCGCCCATGCCGCAAAGGACGCCTGGGGGCGCACCAGTGCCGCGGAACGCGCCGTCATCCTCAACAAGATCGCCCAGGTGATGGAAGACAATCTGCCCCTGCTGGCCGAGGCCGAAACCTGGGACAATGGCAAGCCGATCCGCGAAACCACCGCCGCCGATATGCCGCTGGCCGTCGATCATTTCCGCTATTTCGCCGGCGCGATCCGGGCCCAGGAAGGCGGCATTTCCGAAATCGACCACGACACCGTGGCCTATCATTTTCACGAACCGCTGGGCGTCGTCGGCCAGATCATCCCGTGGAATTTCCCCATACTGATGGCGACCTGGAAACTCGCGCCGGCGCTGGCCGCGGGTAACTGCGTCGTGCTCAAGCCGGCAGAGCAGACCCCGGCCTCGATCCTGGTCCTGATGGAATTGATTGGCGACCTGCTGCCGCCCGGTGTTCTCAATATCGTCAACGGGTTCGGGCTGGAAGCGGGCAAGCCGCTGGCGTCCAGCAACCGCGTCGCCAAGATCGCCTTCACCGGCGAGACCACCACCGGCCGGCTGATCATGCAATATGCCAGCCAGAACCTCATTCCGGTAACTCTGGAACTGGGCGGCAAGTCGCCCAACATCTTCTTCAAGGATGTCGCCGCCGAGGATGACGATTTCTTCGACAAGGCGATCGAAGGTTTTGTCATGTTCGCGCTCAATCAGGGTGAGGTCTGCACCTGTCCCAGCCGCGCGCTGATCCACGAAAGCATCTATGACCGCTTCATGGAGCGTGCGTTGAAGCGGGTGAAAGCCATCGTGCAAGGCGATCCCTTGAACCCGGCGACCATGATCGGCGCCCAGGCCTCCTCCGAGCAACTGGAAAAGATCCTGAGCTATTTCGACATCGGCCGTCAGGAAGGCGCCGAAGTGCTGATCGGCGGCGAACGCAACACCCTGCCAGGCGATCTGGCCGGCGGTTATTACGTCAAGCCGACCGTGTTCAAGGGCAACAACAAGATGCGCATCTTCCAGGAGGAAATTTTCGGGCCGGTGGTTTCCGTCACGACGTTCAAGACCGACGAGGAAGCGCTGGCCATCGCCAACGATACGCTCTACGGCCTGGGCGCCGGCGTATGGACGCGCGACGCCAACCGCGCCTATCGCTTCGGCCGCGCCATCCAGGCCGGCCGGGTGTGGACGAATTGCTATCACGCCTATCCGGCGCACGCGGCATTCGGCGGCTACAAGCAATCGGGTATCGGCCGCGAAAATCACAGCA
>JANYAR010000137.1 GCA_025361185.1 Alphaproteobacteria bacterium
TTTGGGCATTCCCCACACTTGATGTGAGGTTTTCCACAAACTCCTCGAATCCATTCGTTTCCGCAAACAGGCGCGTAGCCCGTTTTCCCGGTTTTGGGATTCTCCCATCGGCGCGGAAACACGTCATCTCGTCCTCGGAATAGACTTCGGAAGAGGGTAATCTTCTCAGCAGCCGATGAGGTCATCGTCACGCTTACGGTAAGTTGAGGTCGAGGTTTGGCCGTCTCCTCTGCCTGCGCACGCTCCAACAGGCCTAATTGGTCAGCAATCTCCAACCGTTCGCGGTCAAGCGCGACTAGGCGGCCCTTCAGGATCGCAATCTGTTGAGCGATGTCATCCGTGATGGCGATGGTACAGTACCCTTTTCAGCCTGTGAAACCTCTCCGCCGTAGGGCATTCACCGCTTTGTATCGCCCAGGGCTGATGTTTGACACGGAGATCAGGAGAACGCCCTAAGCCCGCTTACGGGGACGCCCTTTCCGGAGCACATGTTCGCGCAGCGCTCGATTGATATCTGTCTGATAGCCGTCGCCCTTGGGAGCGTGGTTCTTGAACCAATCCAGCACATCGGCGTCGAGACGCAGCGTCAATTGCTGCTTCACCGGACGATAGAAAAGGCCGCGTTTGGCCTCGGACCAGTCCCGGACTTCCGGTGTCTCACGGGTGTTGATTTTGCCCTCGGGGAGTTTGGAGAGCGCCTTCAGCTCCGCCCTTTGCTTCGCCGTGAGGGGTTTAGAACTGACCTTCTTCATATGCTCTCCTTTCATGTGCCGTCGCCTTACGGGCGCTGACGATGCGGCCGATATTTTCGCCACTAGAATCTAACTCGGGCCACGTGTGCACCACGAAGACGGTTACTCCATCGATCATTCCGACGGTCTGCCATCGTTCTTCGCCTGCGGAGTGGTCGGGCCGCGAAGCCGCGAGCGGGTCATCGAATACGAGCTGAGCGGTCTCGAAACTAAGGCCGTGAGCCCGTTTATTGCGGCGGTTCTTTTCCCCATCCCACGTCCAGCGCAAAACGGCTCTCCGATGTAACTACATAAATGTAACTACAAACCCCACGCCATGCAAGCTCGTATGTTAGCAGTAAACATGATGTATCCAGTCAGCGGCGCATACAGCAGGACGACATTGACGCTGAGATGGCGAAATCCCTGGCATGCGGCCAGTAGCTTTGGCCGTTGCCCAAGCGTGCCGGGGCTAAATTCGCACGGTGATTGACGCGTTAGGTCCAACTTTGGTCCAACAATTTCGACGCGTTGAGGCTTCAGTTGCCGTTGAACAACCAGGTTTGGCGCGCAAAAGCGAGATGCGCACAGGGAGTAAGATTCCCAAACCGGGAATCCAAAACTCCTCGTAACATATTGATATCATTATATAAATAGGCACTGGTGCCGTAGGTGAGAATCGAACTCACGACCTATCCCTTACCAAGGGATTGCGCTACCACTACGCTACTACGGCAACCGTGGTATTGCCGACCTTACGGCCGAACCCTTAAGCCAAAGTTTGCTCCAAAATTTGGTCCAAAGATTGGTCAAGGGTGCGCTGCTATAACGTAAGGATTCCGCGAAGGAAAGCCGGGTTTTCCAGATTCACCCCAAAGACTTTTGAAGCGCTTTTGATGCCCAAAACCTCCCCCGAAAAGCTGGCTGCCGCCTTGCGCGCCAATCTCAAGCGCCGCAAGCAGCCGCCTGCCGCCCGCACCCCCCAACCGCCCGGCGAACCGCACCCCGGCCCGGCCGCCAAACCTGCGAAAAAGCCCCCGGAAAACAGGGGTTAGCCCCGCTTTCCTGTGGCTTTTCTTGGGCTGGGGGCCCGGCTACAACCGCTGTGGCCTCATGCAGCGAAGCGTTAGGCCGTTAATAAGGCCCCTCGGGCCCATTTTGGACAAGACCATGGACCGTATCCGTATCCGCGGCGGCCGTCCGCTGAAGGGGGAAATCCCCATCAGCGGGGCCAAGAACGCCGCCCTCAAACTGATGGCGGCGTCATTGCTGACCGCCGAGCCCCTGACCTTGGCCAATGTGCCGCGCCTGGCGGACGTGCGCGCCATGGCCGAATTGCTGGTCAGCTTCGGTGTCGGCGTTCAGGTCACCATGGCCGCCCAGTTCGGCGAGGGTGACACCATGAAGCTGGAAGCGCGCGAGCTCACATCCGTGTTCGCCAGCTATGACATGGTGCGCAAGATGCGGGCGAGCTTCCAGGTGCTGGCGCCGCTTCTGGCGCGCGCAAAACAAGCCAAGGTCTCGCTGCCCGGCGGCTGCGCCATCGGGGCGCGCCCCGTCGAGCTGCACCTCGCCGCGCTGGAGCAGATGGGCGCCAAGATCGATCTGGCCGAGGGCTATGTCACCGCCACCGCGCCGGATGGACTGCGCGGTGCGGAGATCGTGTTCCCCTTCGTCTCGGTCGGCGCGACTGAGACCGCGATGATGGCGGCGACGCTCGCCAGCGGCACCACCAAAATCGTCAACGCCGCGCGCGAGCCGGAAATCTCCGATCTGGGACAGTGCCTGATCGCGATGGGCGCCAAGATCTCCGGCCTGGGGTCAAGTGAGATCACCGTGGACGGCGTGACCGCGCTTCATGGCGCCCAGCATCGGGTGATGCCCGACCGCATCGAGGCCGGCACCTATGCCATCGCCGCCGCCATCGCGGGCGGCGAGGTTGAGCTGGTGGGTGCGTCGCACGAAACCATTGCGTCGCTTCTGTCGCTGCTGACCAAAAGCGGCGCCGAGATCACGTCCACGGCGCGGGGATTGAAAATCCACATGAACGGCGTGCGCCCCCATGCCTGCGACGTCACCACGGCGCCCTATCCGGGCTTTCCCACCGACCTGCAGGCCCAGATCATGGCGCTGCTGGCGGTGGCCGACGGCACCTCGGTGATCCGCGAAAAGATTTTCGAGAACCGTTTCATGCATGTGCCGGAACTGGCGCGCATGGGCGCGCAGGTGCGCATCGACGGCGACACGGCCACCGTGCGCGGCGTGGAAAAGCTCAAGGGCGCGCAAGTGATGGCGACCGACCTGCGCGCGTCGGTATCCCTGGTGCTGGCGGGGCTGGCGGCGGAAGGCGAGACCCTGGTCAGCCGGGTCTATCATTTGGACCGCGGTTTCGACCGGCTGGAAGAAAAACTGTCGCGGGTGGGCGCGGACATTGCGCGGGTGTCGGAATGACCAAGGTGTCCGAATGACCAGGGTCAAACTCGCCGCCGCCGATGCTGAAGACCTGGGAATTTTGTCGGCCAGGCTCCAGGACGCCGCCGGCCAGCTCAAGAACATTACCTGGCTTCCCAAAAAGCGCCGCTTCGCGATGATACTCAACCGCCTGCAATGGGAAGCGGGCGGTAAGACGCGGGTGCGCGCCGGCCTGCACTTTGACGGCGTGCTGAAAGTGGAATCTCACAAGGTCAAACGCGGCGCCGAGGACGCGGTGGTGTCGCTGCTGGCGCTGCGTTACGCGCCGGCTGGTGGTGAGGATCCAGGCGGTGTGATCGAAATTGTGCTGGCGGGCGGCGGCGCTATCCGCTTGACGGTGGAATGTATCGACGCTGAGCTGGCCGACCTGACCGCGCCCTGGGCCGCCAGAGGCCGCCCCGATCATGAAGACCCGGCCAGAGGCACGCCTGACCATGATGCGGAGACCGCGTGATGGCACGCCGGCTCAATGCGAGTGATGCGTCTTTTGACGCCGATTTCCAAAAGCTCCTGTTCGCCAAGCGCGAGGAGGAGGAAGATGTCGCCCAAGTGGTGCGCGGCATTATTGCCGACGTGCGCGCGCGCGGCGATGCGGCGCTGGTGGAATTGACCAACAAATTCGACCGCGCGGGCGTTGCCAAGGAAACGCTGAAACTGTCGGCGGCCGAAATCGACGCCGGCCTGGCCAAGGTGAGCAAGGAGCAACATGCCGCCATCCAAACCGCGGCGGCGCGCATCGAAAGCTATCACAGGCGCCAACTGCCCCAGGATGTGCGCTACACCGATGAGACCGGAGCACTGCTGGGCTGGCGCTGGACCAGCGTGGACAGCGTGGGACTTTATGTGCCGGGCGGCACGGCTTCCTATCCTTCCTCGGTGCTGATGAATGCCATTCCGGCCAGGGTCGCCGGCGTGGCGCGCATCGTGATGGTGACGCCGGCGTCGGGCGGGGTGATCAATCCACTGGTGCTGGCAGCGGCCAAACGGGCAGGGGTCAGCGACATTTATCGCGTCGGCGGGGCGCAGGCGGTGGCGGCACTCGCCTATGGCACGCAAAGCATTGTGGCGGTGGACAAGATCGTCGGCCCCGGTAACGCCTATGTCGCGGCGGCCAAGCGCGAGGTCTTCGGCCAGGTCGGGATTGATTCCATCGCGGGTCCGTCGGAAATCCTGGTCATCGCTGACGGCCAGAACAATCCGGAATGGATCGCCGCTGATCTGCTCAGCCAGGCCGAGCACGATGCCTCGTCGCAAAGCATCCTGATTACCGACGATGCTGCTTTCGCAGATCAGGTGGCGGCGGCGGCGGCGCGTCAGATCGCGACCTTGCCGCGCAAGTCTATCGCGGAAAAAAGCTGGAACGACTATGGCGCCATCATTGTCGTAAAGACACTCGACGATGCCGCGCCGCTGGCCGACGTCATCGCGCCGGAGCATCTGGAGATCGCCACCGCCGATCCGGAAATTCTTCTGAAGAAAGTGCGTCATGCCGGCGCCATCTTTCTGGGCAGGCACACGCCGGAGGCGATGGGCGATTATATCGCCGGGCCCAATCACGTCTTGCCCACGTCGCGTACCGCGCGATTCTCTTCGGGGCTGTCGGTGCTCGACTTCATGAAGCGCACCACCCTTCTGGGTCTGAACGCCAAAAGCATGGCCGCCATCGGCCCTGACGCGCTGATCCTGGCGGAGGCCGAGGGGCTGGAGGCGCATGCCCGCTCGATCGCCGCGCGCCTGAATCAAAAAACCGATCGCAGGGACTGACGGTGAGCGGTGGCGCGGACTATCGGCTGTTTGCCATTGTTCTGGACGAAGCCAGTGTCGTGCATCGCAGCCGCGCCATCGAGCAGGAGCGCGAAGTCGCCATCTATGATCTCTTGGAAGCCAATCACTTTCAGCTGGAAGACTCGCCGGGCGGTCCCTATCACCTGACCTTGGGGCTGGAAGAAAACCGCCTGGTGCTGGACGTAAGATTGGAAGACGGCAGTCCGCATGGCCGGGTTCTTCTATCACTGGCGCCGTTGCGCAAGACGGTGAAGGATTATTTTCTGGTGTGCGAGAGTTATTACAAGGCGATCCGCACCGCCCCGCCCCACCAGATCGAATCCCTGGACATGGCGCGCAAGACCTTGCACGACGAAGGTGCGCGCGAGCTGCAGGCGCGGCTGGCGGGCAAGGTTCAAACCGATTTCGATACCGCGCGGCGGCTGTTCACGCTGATCTGCGTGCTGCAGATGCGGGGCTGAATGGAGTTGGCGCCCCAAGATTTGCCTCCCAAAGAAGGCGCCATTCTGTTCGCCTGCACCATGAATGCCGTACGCTCGCCCATGGCGGCGGCCATGCTGCGCCATTTGACGCGCGGGCTTTATATTGAGTCCGCAGGCGTCAAGGCAGGGTCCCTCGACCCCCTGGCGGTGGAGGCGATGGGCGAGATTGGGCTTGAAATCGCCAAGCACCGGCCGCGCCGGTTCCAGGACCTGGAGGACGGCAATTTCGACCTGGTGATCACCCTGTCGCCCGAAGCCCAGCACCAGGCCATGGAGTTGACCCGCATGACCGCCACGAGGGTGGAATATTGGCCCACCATGGACCCCACCGCGGTGGAGGGCTCGCGGGAGCAACGGCTTGATGCCTACCGCGCGGTGCGCGACCAGCTGATGCAAAGGCTGAAACAGCGCTTTGGGGCCCCCGCCGCCGCCGATACCTAAAAGCGCACAGGGTTGGGCCAAAGCGGCCGAATATGGTGGAAAAACCGTTGGAAAGGCTTGCTTTTCCGTTCCGTCCCCCCTATCTCCGCTTCCAACGCGAACGCCCTCAAGAGGACCCATTGGCCAAGGAAGAATTGCTGGAGTTTGAGGGCATCGTCGAGGAGCTCCTGCCCAATGCGACCTTCCGCGTGAAGCTGATCGCCAATGACCACATCATCATCGCCCACACCGCCGGCAAGATGCGCAAGAACCGCATCCGGGTTCTGACCGGCGACAAGGTGATGATCGAGATGACGCCCTATGACCTCACCAAGGGTCGTATCACTTACCGCTTCCGTTAAAGCGTTGCTGGTATTGGCCAGCGAGAGTCCGCGCCGCGCCGCGTTGCTGGCGCAGGCTGGTATAACGCCCGACGCCGTGCTTCCCGCCGCCATCGATGAGCGTGTCCGCAAGGGCGAGCTGCCGCGCCTCCATGCCATGCGCCTGGCCGAAGAAAAGGCGCGCAAAGTCGAAAGCGAATGGAATGGTGCGCCGGCTTTTATTCTGGCCGCCGATACGGTGGTGGCGTTGGGCCGTCGCATCCTGCCAAAAGCCGCAGATGACGAAGAGGTACGCGCCTGCCTGAAGCTTCTGTCGGGCCGCCGCCATCAGGTGATCACCGCGGTGGCGCTGGTGATGCCGGCCACTTCGGGAGACAAGAGCAAGTTGCGCACGCGTGTTGCCTTGACGCGCGTTTCGATGTTGCGCCTGAACGAGGCGCAGACCACCGCCTATGTCGAAAGCCGCGAAGGCGTGGGCAAGGCCGGCGGCTATGCCATCCAGGGCCGCGCCGAAATGCTGGTCAAGGAAATATCCGGTTCCTATTCCAATGTGGTCGGCCTGCCGCTGGCGCTGACCGTTTCGCTGCTGGAAGGGTGTGGCTATGGCCGCTAAATGTCCCCTCTGCGGCAAACCCGTGGATGAGCGCATCGCGCCCTTTTGCTCGAAGCGCTGTGCCGACGTGGACCTCAACCATTGGTTCAAGGGCGGCTATGCCATTCCCGGAGCGCCCGCGGACCCCACAAACCCTTCAAATCCTTCGGAAAGTGACCCCGATGAGGACTAGGCCGGGGGCGCTGGACAGGGCCAAAACCTTCGCCTAAGAAGCGCCTCCCGCCCGTATGCGGGCCCGCATGCGCGCAAGTGTGCCCAGGTAGCTCAGTCGGTAGAGCAGTGGATTGAAAATCCACGTGTCGGCAGTTCGATTCTGTCCCTGGGCACCA
>JANYAR010000165.1 GCA_025361185.1 Alphaproteobacteria bacterium
ACATGCTTTAACTGCTCAAAATATTTTAGAAATTCGCCGACGACGTGCTCGTCGTCACGGTTAAAGCTGTGTCCAACGAAAGCCTTTATTTCCCGCATATGTAGAATCCGCCCTTCGTCCCCGCGCAAAGTCAGAACTGCGAAGGCGTGAAACGCAACGGGGATGTTGGGGAGGGTCGAACTATTTCTGTGAGTCCGACAATTCGTCAGTGAAATTGGATAACGCTTTTCAGGTGCGATCAGTGCCTCAGCCGGCCAGCACACCGCGGTCGATTTGACGTACCCATGGCGTACCCAATGGATAATTCTGCCCCGACGGCGGGCAGATTTCCGTTTCGTAAGTATCTGAAAAAGAATGGCTCCCCGGGCAAGATTCGAACTTGCGGCCAACCGGTTAACAGCCGATTGCTCTACCACTGAGCTACCGAGGAACATGAAGCCGGACGCGGGTATTAGCGCGTCCGGTACCCTAAACCAAGCGGGAATTTTGGCGCCATTTGGTTTGCCGTCCTCTGACCGCCGGGCGCAAAAAAATGAGGCCGGGATGTGATCCCGGCCCCAAGGCGTTGGGTAATGGTGGGGTGTCTTCAAGGAAGACGCGGGGAGAATGCCCCAGCGACAGTTAACAAGCCCTTAACCCTGAGGCGCAGATTGCAATAAACTTGCGCTGGCTGGCCAAAAACCAGGCAAAAGCTGACATTTTCTCCGGGAAACCCCCTGAAATTACTTCGGCAAGGGCATGGACAAAGCGCGATCCGCCGCGCGCTCGCCATACCACAGCGTGTCGCCCGCCGGTTCGATGGCCGTTGGGGTCGCCAGCCCCTGTTGCAGCACCGTGACGTGTGCGGTGTCACCGTCGATAGTGAGTGCATCCACCTTGCCGGCGCCGTTTTCGGTCAGGAACAGCTTGTTGCCGGCGGCACGCATGCCGTCGGGACCCTTTATCGGCTTGTCGGTCCAGATATCCACCGGCCGTCCGGCCTTGCCATTGGCGTCCATCGGCACGCGGTAGATTTTGTTGAAGATCACGTTGTTCTCATACATCACGCCGCCCAGGAAGGTGATGCCGTCGATGCCGTTCAAGGTGCGGTCTTCCAGCCAGACTTCCGGCGTGATCGCGCCGGGCGCCAGGCGCCAGATTTTGCTGCCGAAAGTGTCGCTGACATACAGCGCCTTGTCCGGTCCGACCACGAAGTCGTTGCAGAGATTCTGCTCGCCGGGCAGATCCCAGTGAACCTTGCCGGGCGCGCCGGTGGCGAGGTCGAAGCTGCGCAGGGTGGTGTGGCGCGGCCCATTGGGCGCCGAGGCCCCGATCTGGCAAGCCCAAAGCGTGTTGGACGGTCCGTCGGCCAGCACGCCCAGGAAGGTGACATTGCCTTCGCTGCCGGCGTCGATGAAGACCTCGGCGGTGGCGGCACCTTTTTTGGCGCGATAGATCTTGGCCGAGCCCGCGCTGCCCAGGATCAGATCGCCATTGGGCGCGGCGGTGATGCTTTCGGGCGCGGTCTTGGCCGGCACGGTGACGGTAGCGGCGAGGGCAGGCGAAGTCAGCAGGGCCGACAGACAGGCGACAATGGATGCGGTGCGAATCATGAAACTCCCCAGGGTTGATCGGGGGAGACTATCGCAACAATTGCGGAGAATTTGTGGAGGCCACGCCCGTGCTTCTATAATCGTTGAAATTATTGGGAGAAATCGAAAGTTTGGGAAGTTTGGGAAATGGCTCTCCCAAAATGCGAAGAACTCACAAGATCGAGCGTCCGGAGATTGGTGATATTGTGAAGGTGGTTGAGGAACAGGGCGGGAAAATGGCTGACACGCGGAGGCTCCTGTTAGCGACTGCGTTGATGTTCGCGACAAACTTTGCCGCCGCTCAAGATACGCTGCCGCCAGACGTTGTATCTTTTAACCATCGCAAAGCGCCCTGCTTCAACGTCACTGGTTCGACGATGCAGGAGGTCCACGCAAACCTTGCCGCACTTCAAAAAACGAAATCGTGCATAGCGCTGGAACAGGAGCGACAAAGGCTTCTTGTGCGCTACCGCGACAATAAAGTGGTTACGATGGTCCTGCACAACGGCATTGGGTTCTCTGGAATTTATGTGTATCCCGCCCCGCATCCAAAATGACCCACTACCCAAATTCGAGTTTGTTTGACGATGAGCAATTTCAGAGTTTGGGAAAATTCGAGAATGCCTCGGGTTTCTGCGGGGGACTTCCCCCCAAACTTTGGAGTTAAGTCATTGAAAACATTGATGTTTGGAGGCCACGCCCGGAATTGAACCGGGGTTCACGGATTTGCAATCCGCTGCGTCACCACTCCGCCACGTGGCCTCACAAATTGCGCGGGACCAAAGTCCAGCGCGCGGCTGGCGGCTATAACAGATAGCCGCCGCCTCCCACAACCTGGTCGTATCTCGCCCACCGGCGCCTCGCTCAAGCTCGGCGCGTTCGACGCTCAAATCAGTCCACTGGACTGATTTTCCCGGCTACGCCGGTCGCGTCTCACCCCATAACGAAAGCGTTGAGCTTGTTGCCGTCCAGGTCCCGGAAATAGGCGGCATAGAAGCCTTCGCCGCGCGGCCCGGGTGGACCATCGCAAGAGCCGCCCAGCGACAGCGCCAGCTTATGCAGCCGGTCCACCTGAGCCTTGTCCCTGGCTCGCAACGCCACCATAACGCCATTGCCCACTGTTGCGGGCTTGCCGTCGAAGGGCTTGGTCAGCCCGATGCCCGCCGCCCCGCCCGGCGCGCCCCAGGCGATGAATTGCTCCGTTTCCATCATCCGGCTGGTTCCCAATTCCTTGGCGATGGCGTCATAGAACGCCGCGCCCCGCGGCAAATCGTTGGTACCCAGCGTGACGTAGCCGATCATGGTATTTCCCCAAAAAAAACGCATGGTTGACGCCGGTGCGGCGGCCGTCAAGCGTCACATTGTCATGACCAGACCCACGCCCTATAAGCGGGCTGCTTTCGCAAAGGCCTGCCGATGTCCGAATCCGCCCGCTTCAATATGGTCGAGGCCCAGGTCCGAAGCTGCAATGTCACCGATCCCCATATTCTGGCGGCCATGAGTGCCGTGCCGCGCGAGAAGTTCGTGCCCAGCGCGGCGCGGGCGCTCGCCTATGCCGATGTGCCGGTGGCGGTGGCGCCGGGGCGCTTCCTGCTGGACCCGCGCAGCTTCGCCAAACTGGCGCAGCTGGCCGGAATCGGCGCGGGCGACCGGGTTCTGGATGTGGGCTGCGCCACGGGCTATTCCTCCGCCGTGCTGGCGCGGCTGGCCGGTGAGGTCGTGGCGCTGGAACAAGATGCAGATTTGGTCCGCGTTGCCAGTGAGTTGCTGGCAAATGTTGTGGGCAAGGTTGAAGTGATGCAGGGCGCCTTGATCGAGGGCGCGAAGGGCCGAGGGCCGTTCGACGTGATTTTCGTCAATGGCGCCATCGAACAGGTGCCGGACACGCTCACCGCCCAGCTTGCCGAAGGCGGCCGGCTGGTGGCGGTGGTCAAGGACGGCCAGAGCCGTGCCTGGCTGTATCTCAAGCAGAATGGCCAGGTCGGCCGGCGTCCCGATTTCGATGCCGATGTGCCCCTGCTGGCGGGCTTCAAGAAGGCCATGGGCTTCGTTTTTTAAGTTTACCCCCTCCGGCTTTCGCTGACCCCCTCACGGGAAGGCGGGCCCGAGCAGGCTTCCAGAAGTTGTTAACTTTATCTTTGCCGTCTGCCCCCCACTGTCCTAGGCTGAAAACCTCCCGCTAGAGCCTTTTGGCGGGTCCGTGGAGCAAGCGATGTCGAACCCTCAGCATGAGCCCACAATGGAGGAAATCCTTGCCTCCATCCGCAAGATTATTTCCGAAGATTCTCCGGACGCCGTGCCCGCGGCCGAGGCTACTCCCGCCGCTCCTGCACCGGTCGCCGCCGCCCCGCCGCCCGCGCCCGCCCCTGAACCGGCGCCTTTTGTTCAGGAAGATGTGCTGGAACTGACCCAGGAAGTCGAGGAACCGATGCCGCAGCCCGCCCCAGCCGAAGATATCGTGTTCGAAAATGTCGCGCCTGCGGCCCCTTCCGACATCTTTTCAGATCACACCCGCAAGGCGATGGAAGACACGTTCAACGCCATTCCGGACGAACCGGAGCCTGCGCCCCATGTGCGCAGCATGGCCCCGCTCGCGCCGGTGGACGGCTCGACCGTGGAAAACGTGTTCGAGCGGGCGGTGCGCGGAAGTTTCGAGCCGGTGCTGCAGAAGTATCTGAGCGACAATTCCGCCGCGGTGATCGAGGGCATGAAGCCACTGATCCGCGAATGGATGGACGAGCATTTCCCGCCCCTGCTGGAAGGCGCTGTACGGGCAGAGGTAGAGCGCGTCGTCAAGATGCGCGGCACCAGACGCTAAGGCACGGGTCTTTGGCGTCCATACGCTGTCGCTACGGACCGCTCCTCGCTCCTGCCCATCAGCCAAAATCCCCTGTGCCTTAAGGCTGAAGCCGAAGGCTTGACCTAACAGCAAAAAAGCCTGAAAGCGTCGGCCGGAATTCCTGGCTTTCCCATGCTCGACAAGACTTTCAATCCCAAGGACGTGGAACAGCGCATCGCCGCCCAGTGGGGGGCGTCCGGTGCGTTCAAGTGCGGCAATCGCCCGGGCGCGGAAGCCTTTTCCATCGTCATACCCCCGCCCAATGTCACCGGCCGGCTGCATATCGGCCACGCCCTCAACAACACGCTGCAGGATATCCTGGCGCGCTTTGAGCGCATGCGCGGCAAGGACGTGCTGTGGCAGCCCGGCACCGACCATGCCGGCATCGCCACCCAGCTGATCGTGGAACGCCAGCTGGCCGAGCGGCAGATGTCGCGTCTCGGCCTGGGCCGCGAGAAATTTCTGGAAGAAGTGTGGAAGTGGAAAGCCGAATCCGGCGGCGCCATTGTCGAGCAGCAGCACCGGCTGGGCGCGTCGGCCGACTGGAGCCGCGAACGCTTCACCATGGATACGGGACTGTCGCGCGCCGTCACCAAAGTGTTCGTCGAACTCTTTCGCCAGGGCCTGATTTACAGAGACAAAAGGCTGGTCAACTGGGATCCGCGCCTGCAGACCGCGGTGTCGGACCTGGAAGTGGAAAGCATCGAGATCAAGGGCCATCTCTGGCACATCAAATATCCCATCGAAGACAGCGACCAGTTCATCACCATCGCCACCACGCGGCCCGAGACCATGCTGGGCGACACGGCGGTGGCGGTGCATCCGGATGACGCGCGCTACACCGCGCTGGTGGGAAAGATGGCGGTGCTGCCGCTGACCGGGCGGCTGATCCCCATCATCGCCGACGAACATTCCGATCCCGAAAAAGGCACCGGCGCGGTCAAGATCACGCCGGGTCACGACTTCAACGATTTCGAGGTCGGCAAGCGCCACAAGCTGCCGCTGATCAACATCATCAACAAGGACGGTTCGCTCAACAATGAGGTGCCGGCGCCTTATCGCGGCCTGTCGCGGGAAGCGGCGCGCAAGAAAATCGTGGCCGATCTGGAGGCCGCCGGGCTGCTGGAGAAGAGCGAGCCCATCACCCATGCCGTGCCGCATGACGAAAAAACCAAGACGGTGGTGCTGGAGCCGTACCTGACCGAGCAATGGTATCTGAACGTCCAGCCGTTGGCCGACAAGGCGATTGCGGCGGTGGAAAGCGGCGAGACCAAATTCGTTCCCGAGAATTGGGCCAATGTGTTCTTCGGCTGGATGCGCAACATCCGCCCCTGGTGCATCAGCCGCCAGCTGTGGTGGGGTCACCAGATTCCGGTCTGGTATGATGCGGACGGCAAGGTCTATTGCGCCGAGACGGAAGACGAGGCGGTCAAACAGGCTGGCGGCAAGGCGCTGACGCGCGACGAAGACGTGCTGGACACCTGGTTCTCCAGCGCACTGTGGCCGTTCTCCACCCTAGGCTGGCCGGATGAGACAGTAGAACTGGAACGCTATTATCCCACCAGTGTGCTGGTGACGGCGTTCGACATCATCTTCTTCTGGGTCGCCCGCATGATGATGATGGGCACCCATTTCATGGGCAAGGTGCCGTTCAAGACAGTGCTGATCCACAATCGCGTGCTGGACGAGCAGGGCGCGAAAATGTCCAAGACCAAGGGCAATGTGGTGGACCCTATCACCCTGATCGAGGAATTCGGCGCCGATGCCTTGCGCTTCACCCTGGCGCTGGCGGCGGGCCAGAACCGCGACATGCGCGTGGGCCCGACGCGCGTGGAGTCGGGGCGCAACTTCGCCACCAAGCTGTGGAACACCTCGCGCTTCTGCGAGATGAATGGCTGCGTCACTGTGCCGGGCTTTGATCCACACGCCGTTGAGGAAACTGTCAATAAATGGATCGTGGCGGAAACTGCCAACGCGGCTCAGTTTGTTACGGCTCATCTAGAGACATATCGATTCAATGATGCGGCCGGCATCGCATACCATTTCGTCTATGACATCTTCTGTGATTGGTACATCGAGATCACCAAGCCGATCTTCCAATCGGGTGGTGAAGCGGCACAGGCTGAAACGCGGGCGACCACAGCCTGGGCCCGCGACCAGATCCTGAAATTGCTGCATCCCTTCATGCCATTCATTACCGAGGAATTGTGGGCCGCGACCGAGCAGTCGCCGCGTGAATCGTTGCTGATTGTCGCGCCTTGGGATGATTTCGACGGCTTCGTCGAGGACGAGGTAGCGGCCCATGAAATGGAGTGGGTGATTGACCTGATCAAGGGCGTTCGCTCGGTGCGCGCCGAGATGAATGTGCCGGCGGGCGCCAAGATTCCCCTGGTGCTGACCGGTGCGAACGAAACGTCAAAGGCGCGTCTGGAGCGCAACAAGGACGTCATTCTCACCCTGGCGCGCCTGACCAGTGCCGATATCGCCGTCTCCCTTCCCAAAGGCTCGGCGCAGTTCGTTCTGGAAGAGGCGACGGTGGCGCTGCCGCTGGGCGATGTGATCGATTTCGCCAAGGAGCGCGCGCGGCTGGAGAAAGACCTTAAGAAGACTCAGGAAGAAATCGCCCGCTTCGACGCCAAGCTGTCGAACGAGCAATTCGTTTCCAAGGCGCCCGAAGAGGTGCTGGCCGAGCAGCGCGAAAAGCGCGTCGAGGCGCACGCTCTGGCGGCGCGGCTGACGGACGCGATCGGGCGGCTTTCTGAATAGTGAGGAGCGATTGGCCCTTGGCCAACGCAATGGTCCAGTGGACCATTGCGAGCGACGAACGCCCGAA
>JANYAR010000167.1 GCA_025361185.1 Alphaproteobacteria bacterium
ATGCAGATCACCTCATGGCCGAATTCCGAAAGACAGGCGCCGGATACAAGGCCCACATAACCCGTACCGATGATGGCGATGCGCATGGAATCTCCAAAATATGTGTCTTTTTCTGGCCCGAACGGGTTGCAATTACAAGGGACCAGGATGGGGATCGCCCAATTTGTCCCTTTGATGACAACGGCTTACCGCAAAATCCGGGGCCGCAATCGGCGTCCGGATCATTGAACAGGGCCGGTTAACGGGCCATTGATGACGTCCTGCATTGCCGGTCATCCGGCGATGCGGTTTGGCCGTTCCTCGGCCCCCAAATCCGCCATGTCCGCGTAGAGCGGGATGATGCGGGAGCTTTCTATCCCGCCCTTCAACAGTGCGTCCACAATGGGTTTTTCGCTGACATAGGAAGAGACGATGACCGGCGCCTTCGCCGGATGGGTGAACAGTTCCTGGGGGCTGATGACCGGCTTTCCCGCCTGCGTCTGACCCCATTTTTTCGGATCGCGGTCGGCGATGGCGATAATCCGAGGGGCCAGATTGGTGCGGTCCAGCAACTGCGCCGTGTGAATACCCGCCCCATACAGGAAGACCGGTTCCTTGAAACGGGCCACGCGTTTGGCGACGGCGATCGACAATAGCTTGTCGCGCGCCGCATAGCTGTGTGCCAGCAGCACGCCGTTCGTAGGCTCGAAAGGAACAATCTCCAGCGGCGGCTGAGGCATCTTGCGGGCGGCGATCGTGATCACCGGATAATGATGGGTCCGCATATCGATGCGGGCCTCCACCAGTTCAAAGCCCGCATTCTTCAGCAAGACCTCCAGGATCGCAGGCTGGTAATAGTGCAGATGCTCAAACGTGAACCAGCCCGGCGGAAGCGACTGGGGTGCGGTGGCGCAAGGCACTTCCACAACCAGATAGCCGTTCGGCGTCAGCGCGGCATGAAAGCGGGCGAGGGTGGCCGGCGGATCGTAAAGATGTTCCAGCACATGGCAGGCCAGGATTAGGTCGAGATCCTTCTGGCGCGGAATCGCTTTTTCCTCTCCGCCCAGATCGGCGTCGATGTCGAAGATCGCCCTGGCTTGGGAAACGGCGGACGGCGAGGGGTCGCAGCCTCGCACCTGCCAGCCGTGATTTTTGAATTGGTGCAGCATCTCGCCGGAGGCACAGCCCACTTCATAGGCCCGTCCGGGAGCAAGCCCCATGTCGCGGACCAGCGCCAAAAATCTTTCGGTATGGATAGCGGGGGGCGCGGACCGAAGACGTTTCGCATCGCCGAAAATCTCATAGGTCGCAAATGTCTTGTAGTGGTGCGCCATCAGTTCAGGCGAGACGGGTGGTGGCCATTGCTGCAGATGGCCGCATGCCTTGCAGACACTGAAATCGATTTTGCAGGCCTCGTCGCGGTTCAAAAGCGCCAGGGACTGGGTTTGAACGACGTCCCGGTCGCGGCTTTTGCACAGCGCGCAATGTGAGGGAGCGTTCATGATTATTGGGACGCGAACGCCGCCAGGTCACCGGCAAAGCGGGGCATGATCGCGTTCCAGTCGCCGAACTTGGTCGGCCAATAGACGCGTGTTTTTGGATGCCAGGGATATTCGGCCGTCCCCAGCTGCGGCCAGCCGAGGCCGACCGAGAGATACCAGACCTCCGTGCCCACGCTGGCTGCGGTATGGGCCGCCGCGGTGGGCGCCGAAATCACCAGGTCCAGCGCCAGGCTAAGCGCCGCGGTGCCGTCGATATCGTCCTTGAGATCCAGGCCTTCCACCTGGTGGATATGCACGCCAAACTTTTCCTTGGCACGCGCGATGTCGGGGGCGCTGTCACCATATTGCAGGTTGACGAAGGTGACACCGGGCGTTTGCAGCAGGTCGCCCCAGGCGTCGATGGGGGAGAAATATTTGGCGCGTTTGCCGGTCATCAACATGGAGCGCCAGCAGATGCCGACCTTCTTGCCGGGAAGCGTCGTCATCTGTTTTTTGTACTCCGCCACCCGGGCCGGATCGGGCACCAGAAAGGGTTTGCCCGGGAAGTCCGCCAGCGACTTGCGGTAATATTGCAGGGCCGATCCCATCGGCGCCCAGACATCCGGCTTGTTCTTGCCCGAAGCGAACGGCACCAGGCGCAGCGCCTTGTTGCCGTCCTTGTCTATCAGGGTGCGGTCGTCATAGGCGCCAATCTCGGCCTTGGGAAATGAACGCTGGTAGAGCGGGATCATGCGCGGATCGACGCAGACCTGCAGCTTGCCGGTATCGCCCACTGCCGCTAGCGCGTCCTGAAGGATGTTGGAAAACATGATCTCATCGCCCAATCCCTGCTCGCCGACCAGCAGCAGTTTCTTGCCGGTCACGTCTTCACCCTTCCATTTTGGGGCGTCGATCATGTGGTGGAAATAGCAGCGGAAACGCTCATTGTTGCGGATTTCATATTCGCGGAAGCCCTCTTCCAGCCTGCCCAGGCCGATCAGGCAGATGCTGCGCGAATGCAGGGTCTCGATCCGCTCGGCCGGATCGACCACCAGCTCCAGCGCCTTGTCATAGGAGACCAGCGCCTTGTCGAGCTGGCTGATATGCTGATAGGCAAAGCCCAGATTGTGATAGGCCCGGGCAAATCCCGGTTCCAGCCGCGCGGCTTCCTCGTAAAAGACGAGGCTTTCCTCGGCGCGGCCGTCTTCGGCCAGCACGGTGGCCAGCGAATTCCACAGGATGGCTTCGCCCGGCATTTGATAGAGCGCGTTGCGCAGGGTTTCGATCGCCATATCGGGCTGGCCCATGTCGCTCTGTACGCTGCCCAGGTTGTTGTAGCCCAGGGGCGAGTCGGGACAGGAGGCGATGTAGAGCTGAAACATCTTGGCCGCGCCTTCGGTCAGCTTGAGATTCCAGGCGGTAAGCCCAAGATTGATCAGCAGTTCGGGGTCTTCGGGGTCCAGTTCAAAGGCGCGCTCATAGGTTACCAGCGCCTTGTGCAGATGGCCCATGCGCTCCAACGCCATGGCCAGGACGTGAAAGGCCTTGGAATTTTCACTGTCGGCCTCGGTTGCTTTCAGCGCCCATTGGCCCGCCTTGGCCAGGTCACCCTTGCGCCAAGTTCGGATGGCGCGCTTGAGGGCGATGTTGGAACGGCGGCGCTTTTTCTCCTGCACCACCTCATTGACCAGCTCTTCCAGCTTGTCGATCGCCTGCAGACGGGCATCCATG
>JANYAR010000170.1 GCA_025361185.1 Alphaproteobacteria bacterium
TGCTGGCTGTTCACGGTAAAATTCTGACCGGACTGACCGGTTGCGGGACGGTCCCTGCGAAGGACCATTGCTATATCAGCGCCTATGACGCCGAAACAGGCAAACAGTTGTGGAAGTTCGTCACCGTCGCCCTCACCGGCCAACCGAATGGCGACACTTGGGGTGGCTTGCCCGACGATCAACGCGCCGGCACGGAGACCTGGATCGCGGGCAGCTATGACCCGGGGCTCAATCTGACTTACTGGGGAACCGCGCAGGCCAAGCCTTGGCGGCGCGATCTGCGGGGCAGCAAGGACGGCGCCACCGATTACGCCAATTCAACCGTCGCGCTGGACGCCGACACCGGCAAGCTGAAATGGTTCTACAACCATGCGCCCGGTGAGAGCCTGGATTTGGACGAAGTGTTTGAGCGTATTCTGATCGATCATGGTGATCAGAAGACTGTGATGACCGCCGGAAAAGCCGGCATCCTGTGGAAGCTCGATCGGGCCACCGGCAAGTATCTCGACTCCAGGG
This sequence comes from Alphaproteobacteria bacterium, assembly GCA_025361185.1. Classification (GTDB taxonomy): domain Bacteria; phylum Pseudomonadota; class Alphaproteobacteria; order Micropepsales; family Micropepsaceae; genus Rhizomicrobium. Next base: position 517 of record JANYAR010000170.1, read on the forward strand.
AAACGGTGTTTCAGAACGTCTTTGGCATTCAGAATCCGGTTACCGGCGAGCCGACCTACCGCCAGGAAATCCGTGCTCAGACCTCGGACCAGTGGCTGTCTTCCTGCCCTGGGCCGGAAGGGGGCAAGGACTGGCAGGCGGCAAGCTATCATCAGCCGACCGACACGATCATCCTGCCGCTGAGCCAGAGTTGCGTGATGATGCTGGGCAACGGCTCGCAAACCTATTTTGAAATGCCGGGCACGGAGCGCAACATGGGGCGGCTCTCGGCCTATGAAACTGCCACCATGAAACCGATCTGGACATTTCAGCAGCGCTCGCCCTTCCTCTCGGCCGTTCTTTCGACCGGCGGCGACCTAGCCTTTGTCGGCGATTTCGATCGCCGCTTCCGGGCGGTGGACGTCAAAAACGGAAAGACACTTTGGACAGCGAGGCTGGGAACGACCGTGCAGGGCTTTCCCATCTCGTTCAGTGTCGACGGACGACAGTATATCGCGGTCACCACGGGGCTGGGCGGCGGCAGTCCACAAGCCAAGCCCACAACCTTGCTATCGGGCGGTGTTGTTCATCGCCCAAACAATGGTCAGGCGCTGTACGTTTTTGCACTGCCCGATGACAAGTAAGAATTCTCCGCGTAGTCCCGAATTACTTCGCAGGTGATCCGCAGACCCGGCCACACACGGCGTCGTCGACTGCAGAAGCGAACTTTTTACGGACCATGATGTCATTGACCGACGTATATTTACGATCCGGTCCACACTTTCTGCCGACCGCAAATCTACATTACACCAAATTTTTCGAAAGCTTCGCATGAACTCATGCCAACTCGTATAGCCTCGCCAACTTTGTTTTCTGTACGAACTTTCTCGATCGCCCGCTCTATCGTTTCCTGCTCCAGCGCACGGGGGATAACCAACACCCCTTCGCGATCACCAAACAGCAAGTCCCCAGGCGCAATCCGTACCCCCTCGATCTCGATGGCTGTGCGGTAGTCAATCACCTGCCCGCGTGGCCCCTGGTCCTGGGCATAAGTGCCACGGCAAAACACATTAAATCCAAGTGCTTCGATTTCGTTTGCATCGCGCACGAATCCATCAAGTATTGCGCCTGCCGCATTTAAATGGATTGCGCGCGTCGACATCAACCCACCCCAGAGTGCATAACGCAACGATGACCCAGTCGCGACATAAATCTCATCTGGCATTAAGTCATCCAGTGCTTCGAACAAAAGACCGAAAGGTTTTGTTGTGAGCCGGCTTGGCGTGTCACCACCTGCCAGAAACACATCGGCCTCCAATACAGGCATAGCCCGACCAACCACGCGCATTCGCTTATCGAGTGGCATGATGCTTGGTGATAAAAATTGGTGTTGGTACCCAAGCTTGTCGAGCACGTCGCCCACTACGGCGGTGAATAGTTCAGTTCTGATCAGCTTGAATAAATCTTGGTCTGTCACGATGCTCCCCTTATCCGACTGGGTTTAGGCAAAAGCTCCCGTAACCCGCCAACACCGGCTATTAATCCATTTAGTCCGGAAAGTGCGGCAGCGAAGTTCCGTCTTTGGTCGCGTAGCGCGCCGTATTCAGTATCATGGCGTTGAAGGTGTAATATCCCACGATCGACACAAGATCGACGACCGCGGGCTTGCCGAATCGCGCCGCGGCGGCGGCAAAGGTCGGATCCGAAACCCGCTTGTTGTGCAAAAGCTCAATGGCGAAATCATAGATGATCGCTTCGTCGCTACTCATGCCGTCCGGCCTGCGTCCGTCGCGAATGGCAGCTATCACTTCCGGTTTGATGCCCGCCTTGGCCGCTATAGGCGCGTGGACAGACCATTCATAGTCCTGGCCCCAATCGCGCGCTGTGATCAGGATAGTGAACTCCGATAAGGTGTTGCCGATACCCGATTTGTAACGAAGATAATCCCCCATCGCGCGCGCCCGGGTCATCACGTCCGGGCTGTACATCATGGGTTCAAACGGGCCCTGGACCGGATATTTGCGCGCAGCAAGAAAGTCTGCAGCCGCCTGCTGTTGGGCTTGGGTATATTGCGCCGGCGGAATAGTCGGCAATCGCTCCTGCGCGTTCGCTATGCCGGTCAGCACAAACAATGCGGACGTCAGCGTCATGAAAAATCGACGTATATTGGCGGGCTGATATCGCCGCTGTATGGCGGGGCTGTTAGCGCCGGATTGCGGCGAATTGTTTGACGGCATGGGGGCCTCCAGAGACATTGCGGGAAGGGTTAGGCCCACGGCCGAAGCCCTTAGGTTCTAAAGACACGGGCGGCTCCATGGCACTATCCAAAACAAGCCTATTTCAAGGTCGTGAACCGGAACACTGTCACTTCGTGAAATTGCTCGCCTGGCTTTAGTTCTGTCGATGGGAAGTCTGGGATATTGGGTGAATTGTTAGAATGCTGAGTCTCCAGACAGAACGCGGTATGCGGAAGGTATTGCACGCCGCCTTTGCCAGGAAACTGTATGGCAGCATTGGCAGTGTAGAGCTGAACGCCAGGTTGGGTCGTCAGCATTTCCAATACCCGTCCTGACGTGGGTTCTTCCACCCGTGCGCCAAGCCTTAGCGTGCCGGCCTTACCCTTGATAAGGAAAAAGTGATCATAGCCATGCGGGTTAGCGATCTGCGGATCGCTATCATCGATATGCGTGCCAATAGGAGTGGGTTTGGTGAAATCGAAGTCAGTGCCTTTGACCGAGACTAACTTCCCATTTGCAGTCCCGTCGGGATCGCGGTGAGTTATAGTGTCAGCAAAAATCTGTAGGCGTTGTTGCAATACGTCTCCGCCGGCATGACCCTTGAGATTGAAGTAGGAATGGTTTGTGAGATTTAACACCGTCGGCCTGTCCGTTGTGGCGCGGTAATCAATACTCAGCGAATTCTCAGCAGTCAGCGTGTAGGTCACTGTTACTTTCAAGGTGCCAGGATAATTTTCCTCGCCATCAGGGCTGATATAGGTAAGCACCAGACTGGGGGAGGCGCCATCATGTGCAGCCGCGCTCCAGATTCGCTTGTCGAAACCGGTAAGCCCGCCATGAATAGTGTTTCCTTCGCTATTCACAGCCAGATGATATGTCTTTCCTTCAAGCGTGAATTGCGCTCCTTTGATGCGATTGGCATAGCGTCCCATCAATGCGCCAATATTGCTGTTGCCGGGAACGAGATAGCCCGACACCGAGTCGAAACCGCGAACGATGTCGGCCATTTTTCCGTTGCGGTCTGGTACTTCCAGTCCTACCACTGACCCGCCATAAGTTGAGATACGCGCAACCAATCCGTGAGTGTTTGTCAAAGTGTAAAGGTTGACTTTTCTGTGGTCAGGCGTTTCGCCAAACGACGACTTTTCAATTTTTGCTTGTGCTGGCAACGCGAAGAAAAGGCACGCGCTCATGAATGCAGTGGCAATAGTCCTCATGACGATCCTCCAAATTTCTTATCGAGCTTATCCCAGGGACAGGTGTTTCAAGTCTTGTGCGCTGAGCGTCATAGCTTAGTCAGACCTGGTGGGTTCGTTTTATCTTCGGCTTCGTTGGTGCTTAAGACCCTGAAGTCCCCTTCGATTATGTTTGCACCCGACTTCGCTTCGTCTCCCATGGATGTTAGCCACGGCTTCGGCCTGAAATAATATAAAACAGGCGTTACAAGCAGGGCCGGCAACAAAAAGACCAATAAGCCGACGGCGAGGAAAGTGATGGCTACGGCGACGGCCGCAAAAATGGCCAGCGCACCTGCAACCGCCATCCAGCCGGATAGTGTGAATTGAATATGCTGGGGAGTATTAGATGGCTGGGGCATTTCAAGGCGTCTGACAGTGGGTCCAACGTTGAAGCAATACTACACTCGGCAACGGCGGATAATGGCGCCGGAGCGCCCATGGGAGGCTCTGGCTCGAAAGGGTGGTTTGGAGGGCGGATTCCCTGTTATGTGGCCGCCTTTCCCTGATCCTGGCGGTTCTTTTCCCTGTTATCTGGGACGGACCAAAGGCCGGAAAATGCCCGAAATTGCTGGCTTAAACCGCCCAAAAAGGTCTTTTTTTCGCCCTTTTCGGGAAATTTTCCCTGTATTTGTCCGAAAAACCCCGGAGACCAGTGGGTGTGGGACTGCTTCCACCACCAATCTTTCCTTTCGAACCAGCCGGTTTCCGGGACTGTCGGTGTTCCCCCGACATTCCCAAGGCTTGGGTGAGCAGATCACTGAATTCAGCGTCTTCAGGCTATCTTGTGGTCGCCATATGGCGCCAATGGCAGGCTTTGTCTCCGGGCGTTAGAAAGTGTTTCCGGGAAGGCGTTTATCTTCGCGGGGCAACTAGCGATAACTATGGATTATGGCTGATAGTGAAGCCGCAGATATGCGCTCAGCCTGTCTGTTATGACCAATGGTTCTGATGGCGGGTAAGCCCGACAGTTTGATTCATTTTGGCACCGCCGAGCCGCCCCCAGCGGATCGGGCTTTCTCTGCCGGGCCGCTTTCTTTGCACATCTCGGATGGCGCCATCCGCCACATTTGCTGGCACGGGGTTGAAGTCGTTCGCGGCGTCGCGTGTCCTATCCGGGACGCCAACTGGGCCACGCATGCCTCGGTGCTAGTCGAGGAAGGCATTACCGACACGCTGGAAGAGCTTGAAATCACGCAGGTGCGGCTGGTGGCGGATGGCGCGCTGCGGGTCAAGCTGATTTTCAAAGGAAGTTCGGACGGGACTTTCCGCGCGACGGCAGAGATGTCAGCCAGCCGTGAATTCCTCACCAACAGGGCGGGGTTCACATTGCTGCATCCCCTGCACGATGTCGTGGGGACGCCCCTGCGCATCACCCATTCAGACGGCTCGGTCACCGCATCCCAATTCCCGTCGCTGATTTCACCGGACCAGGTCGCAGGCGACATAGTCGGTCTTCGACATTCGGTCGGCGGGATCGACACCCAGATTGTGTTCCGGGGGGAAGTTTTTGAAATGGAGGACCAGCGCAATTGGAGCGATGCCTCTTTCAAGACCTATTGCCGGCCTTTGTCGCTGCCAAGGCCGTACCACCTGCATGCGGGAGACGTATTGCGCCAGGAGATACAGATCCGGGTTCAGGGGACGCCGTCCGGGAAATTGCCGGCTGCAAATGCAACCTGCCCCGCCGCTCTCGACCTGAAAGCCGGCACCGAAATGGTCCCGCGCCTGGCGGTGGTAATGGAAGACGGGGCGATCCCGGATCATCGTGTGCACAGGCTTTGCGGCTTGATGAATCCGGCAATTCTGCAGTTACGGGTGACGCCGGAAACTGCGCCTGCGATGTGCGATAGCGCAAGGTCGATCATTGCCGACAGTCCGGCTGAGATCGAGCTTGAAATTGTGGTTCCTTCCACCGACGACCCCCAGGCGGCGCTTTCGCGGGTGGCGACCGCTTGCAAAAACGCTTCCCTTGCCGTCGCGCGCGTTCTGGCGCTCCCGGAAAGCTATTTGCACAGCTATCAGCCGGCCGGCCCGTGGCCGTCGGGTCCTCAGCCGCAGGACCTCGGCAAATACGTCCGTGCTTCATTTCCGGCCGCCGGGATCGGGGGAGGGGTTCTGACATATTTCCCCGAATTGAACCGCTGCCGCCCGGACCACTGCGATTACGTCACGCACGGCTCGACGGCGATCACCCATGCTGCTGACGATATCTCGGTCATGGAGAGTCTGGAGGGTCTGTCGCACGTTTTCAAAAGCGCGCGCGCGCTGGCTAAGGAGCGAGATTACCGCTTGGGCCTGACGGCTATCGGTATGCGCTCCAATCCCTATGGCGCCAGTGTTGTTGAAAACCTCCAACAAAGCCGGATTGCCATGGTGCGAGCGGATCCAAGACAACGCGGCCTCTTCGCCGCGGCTTGGGCCGTCGGCGCGGTAGCTGCCACGGACGGGCACAACGTGTCCTCCATGGCGTTGTCGGCGTTCGTTGGGCCGTTCGGCATCATCCACAGGCCACAGGCCTGGGCGCAGCCGCTCTACCAGCAGGGTGCGGTCGATATGGTCTACCCCCTGTTTCATGTTGTGCGCTTCCTGGCGCAAATGGGAGGCACCGCGCGCCTGTCGCTTTCGGCCGTGGATAAGGGGATCGTGGGCGTCGCGGCGAAAGAGGCTTCGCGTACCCGCCTCATACTTGCAAACCTTGGAACTTGTGTCTCTCACGTTCGGCTTCTGCAAAAGGCGGAAATCCGCATCCTAAACGTGGACAGTTTCGGGTCAGCCATCCAGAGCCCCGGATGGCTGGACGAGAGTGACGCACAGCGGGGCTCCGACGTGGCGCTGGATTCCTTAAGCGTCGCGTTCCTGAACATGCCGACGTAAAAGTATCACGGGCGCTATGCTGAACGCTTGCTGAGGCCGCTTCCGGCAGCTGCCAAGATCGCGATGATAATGGCGCCCTGCACCACCTCCTGCATTCCCGGGGACCAGCCGCTGACCTGCATTGTTGTGACAACCAGGACCAGAAGAATGGAGCCGAAGAATGTTCCCAAGGTCGTAGCGCTGCCCCCGGCAATAAGCGTTCCCCCGACGACCACCGCGCCGACCGATTGCAGCAGGTAAGGTTCTCCCATTTGCAGAAATGCACCGCCCGCATGAGCAGACAACAGGGCGCCGTCCAGCGCGCCCAGCACGCTGCTGACCAGGAAGGCAATCGTGATGGTCTGGCCGACACGGGCTCCAGCAAGGTGGGCCGCCGTCGCATTCTGGCCCACGGCCATCAGGGTGCGTCCGTAAGCTGTGCCTTTGATGATGCCGCCGGCGGCGGCAATCAGCGTCAAGGCGAGAATGAGAATGAGCGGCACGCCGGCCAATTTTGCACCGGTGACGCTGCGCAGCAGCGAACTGACGGTAAACGTATCCAGCGCGCGGTTAGCGATTAAGGTGGCGCTGTCGAGCACATAGCCGACGGCGAGTGTCGCGATGATCGCCGGAATGCGAAGTTTTAAGACAAGGAAAGCGTTTACCGCCCCGGTTGCAAGCCCGATCGCGAGGACGGCCGGCAGCGCCAGCACGAGGCCGGTATTCGTTCCCTGGGATAAAATCATCGTGACAAAGGCCGATACGGTGATGACGCTGGGCAGGGAAAGATCGATATTGCCGCTGCCGCTGGCGATCACGAACATCTGGCCGATGGCGACGATCATCAGGAAGGAAGCGGAACTGGCCACACCCGACAGGCTGTTCAGGTTGAAATGACTGGTCATGGCGGACAGCAGGGTCCAGAGCGCCAGCACGCCCAGGACGGAAAAGCTCCAGCGGTTGTTTCGCATCCAGGCCAGACCGTTCATGGCGCTCTCCGGACAAAGAGTGTGCGCAGGCAGATGATGCCGATCAAAAGGCCGCCCTGTACTACGGCATTGTAATCAGTGCTGACGTTCAGGAGTCCCAGCAGGCTGCCGACCAGCGACAGGCTGATCGCGCCGAACAAGGTTCCCAGCGGCATGATGCTCCCGCCCGTCAAAGAGGAGCCGCCGATCACCACGGCCGCGATGCTGAGCAAGGTGTAGGAACTGCCGGCATTGATGTCCGATGCGGTGTTGATAGCCGTCATGGCCAGGCCTGCCGCAAGCCCAAACGAGCCGGAAAAACCATAGCGCAAAAGCGCGGCCGACAAGGGCGACCATCCGCTCTGGGCCATGGACAAAGGATTGGCTCCAAAACCCCGCAGCACCACGCCCAGGCGCGACGCGTTGAAGGCGGCGGCGGCGATGGCGGCGGCCAGGAGGCAGAGCGCCGAAGCCGGTATCCCGAACAGGCTGAACGCCGCCAGCGCCGCGAGCCAATCAGGCGAACTGCCGCCGGGGGTCTGCTGCAGCGTATAGCCGATGCCCAGCCAGACAAAGGAGGCGCCAAGCGTAACGACGATCGCTGGGATCGAGCGCCACTGGACCAGCAGGCCGAACGTCATGTAGCCGGCCAAGGCCAGGGCCAGAAACAGCCAACCGAGCGCGGGGTCGCTCACCAGGAAGGTCGCGCTTATGACGCTGGTCAGGCCGGCAAAGGCGCCAATCCCCAGGTCGATCTCGCTGCCTCCAACTATGAAAAGCTGCGCCAGCGAGATCAGGGCCAGGGGAACCGCGGCGGTCATCAACAGGTCCAGCCCCAGAAGCGAAACCGCATTGCGATTGAGAAGGCCGATCACTGTGAGCATCAGTGCGGCGGTGAGAAACGGCATGACCGAGAAGGCTTTGCGGCGCCTGTCGGCCGCCCCGGTTTGCAATACGGCCGAGGGCAGGGCGTCCATCTTTTCAACAAAAGACGCATTGACGATGGCGTCTTCTGTCAGATCGTTGCCGGTGAGGGTGCGTTTTATGGCACCGGCATGAAACAGCAGAACATAATCGCATTCCCGAAACTCGATGGTCTCGGAGCTGTACCAAACAACCAGCTTGCCGGCATCGGCGGCCTGGCGGATCAGGCGGTAGAAATCGCGCTTGATCTGGACATCCACACCACGCGTCGGATCGTCCAGCAGGATGACGTCCGAGCCGGTCATCAGCGCGCGGGCCAGCAGAACCTTCTGCTGATTTCCGCCCGACAATTCCAGAATGGGCGAATCCAGCCGCTCCAGGGGAAGTTGTACCGCCTTGAGCCAGGGCTCGGCGGCGCTTTTTTCCGTCCGTCCGCGTATGATGCCGATGGCCGAATTTGCAGCAATGATCCCGATGGTGGCGTTTTTCAGCACTGTCCAAAGGGGAAATACGCCCTCCGCGCGGCGGTCTCCCGAGACGTAGGAGGCGGCCGCTGCGCAGATCAGACCTGGACAACGCGCTCCCCTCGCTGCTTCATACAGGGACCGAAGACATTCGCGCTGACCGCTCCCCTCCAGACCGGCCAGGCCGACGATCTGTCCCGCTCGCAGATGGACCGGTTGCGCCGACCAGGGCGCGCCTATCTGGGCCAGTGTTTTGATCTGCGCCGTGCCGGTTGCCCGCTGGAGATGCTCAAGCTCCTGGCCGGCTTCACCGGCCATGGCCGCAACCATCTGCTGCAAGCTGATTGCGCCTTTCACGGTATCGGATGTCAAAACACCGCCGCGCAGGACAAGAATGCGCGTGGCGATCGCCGCGACTTCCTTGAGCTTGTGACTGATGAAAATGACCGCCACGCCGGCGGCGGCGCGGCCTTGGATAAAGCGCGCAAGCTGCTCGCTGCGCGGCCCGTCAAGCGAGGAGGTGGGTTCATCGAGAATAAGAACCCGATGAAGCGGATCGCAGGCCGCGCGGGCGATTTCAACCATTTGTCGCTGCGGCAATGTCAGTTCCGACACAGGCCGGCGAACATCGATGCCGCTGTCCGGAAAGATCGACTGGATGCTGTCCCGCGCCATGCGCTCATAGCGGCGCAGCCAGCGCGGACCCCGGTCCGCACCGCCCGGCTGTTCCACATAGAAATTTTCGCAAACCGAAAGGCTGTCGCACAGCGACAGCTCCTGGTGCACAATCCGGATTCCGAGGTTGCGCGCCCGCTCGGGCGAAAAAGAATCGAAATTAATCTCGGTGCCGCTTATTCCCAGCGCTCCGGCGTCCGGTGTTGTGACGCCGGCCAGGATGCGCATCAGGGTGCTCTTGCCGGCGCCATTGGCACCGACGAGCCCGATCACCTCTCCGGCCGCGGTGTGGAAGGAAAGCCCGCCAATTGCGCGGGTGGGGCCATATGTCTTTGTTATGCCGGAAAGCTGCAAGACAGGCGCGGCCGCGCTTTCAATAGGCATCTCAGTTCTTTTGAGTCAGAAGATTGCGGCGCACCCAGTCGGCCGAATAGCTTGATGCGACAGCCGTGCCCGGCTTGAGCCCGGCAAATTGTTCCACCGTGTTGTTGGTGACCGTGGATGCCGACATTTTCATATATTTTGGCACCTTGTGATGATTCGTGATTTCCAGCGCGACCCAGAATGCCGCCTCACTGATGCTCGGCGCGGCATTCATGGAGAGAGTCTTGTAGCCATTCTTGTGTTTCTGTTGGATCCACCAATGGACGAAGTTTGCATCCCCGTCGCCGGAGATCACAGGCATCTTGCTGGAATAGGCGCCCCCGAACTGTTCAAACGCCTGCGCGACGCCATAGGAGCCGTCGCCAATAACGCCGGCAATCGGCGGTAGACTGGGCAATATGTTGCTGATCGCCGATTGCGTAACCGCTGCGGTGGCCATGCCGTAGACGGTGCCGACGACCTTGATGCCGGGATATTTCTTCAGGGTCTCGACTTCCTGCTCGTACATCAGTTTGTCCGGGGCAGAACCCCTGACCCCGCGCACGATAATCAGGTTGCCTTTGCCGCCCATCTGCTGGGCAATTCCGTCCGTCAGCGGCCTTTGCCAATTGACGAAATCCCAATCGATCTTGTAGGCGCAGGGCGCGCTGGCGATGGAGTCGAACGCGACGACGACTATCCCGACGGTACAGGCTTTCTGCACCACACCGTTCAGGGCCGTCAGAGAAGCCGCGTCCAGCAAAATGACGTCCGGTTTGCGCAAGATCAGGTCGATCATCTGGGAGATTTGCGCACTGACGGAATTGTCGCCGTTGAGCACGATATAGTTGGAAATCAGCCCGTCCTTCTTGGCCTGGTCCGCGGTCTTGCGGAAGGCGTCCACCATCTGATGTCGCCAGGTGTTGCCATAGTAGGCATTGGATACCGCGATGAAGGGCGGTTTCGCCACGGTGCTCGCCGGGGTCAGCAACGTAATCGCCGCGGCACACGCCATCGCGGCAATTCTGACTGGCGCTCCCAGGCCGAACATTTGAGCGTTCTCGCTTTCGGCGCCCGCAGGGCAGACGCTATTTGACCATGTCCCGGACGCGAGACAGTCCCTCGGAAAGGGCGCGCTGAAGAAGAAGATGGTCGATGCCGTATGCGATGATGCGAAATCCCTTCGCCAGGTAGGTGCGCGCCCAACCTTCGTCCGCTGCCATCATGCCCGCGACCTTGCCGTGCTTTGCGGCGGCCTGAACGATCCTGTCGACCGCCCGCAGATAATCGGGATGTTCGAATTGGCCGGGAATGCCCATGAAATTTGTCAGGTCGAAATGGCCCATCCAGACGACATCAATGCCGTCCACGGCTGCGATTTCGTCCACCGCCGCCACGCCGTCGGCGGTTTCCACCAGGGCGATGACGAGCGTGCGCGCATTCGCCGCCGCCATCTTGTCGGGCACGGAGCCGCCCTCGTAATCGTCATGCGCCATGCCGAAGGCCGCGCCGCGCCGGCCCGCCGGCGGGTAGCGGGTCGCGGAGACGATCTCGCGCGCCTGTGCCGCGGACTCGACCATCGGGACCATGATGCCCATTGCGCCCATATCCAGGCAGCGCGCAATAAAGTGATACTGCAGGGTTGGAACCCGGACCATGGGCACAAGACCGATGCCGCGGCAGGCGGCGATCTGGTCCTTGAGCGTCTCGATGGTGACGCCGGAATGCTCCATGTCGAACAGGATAAATTCCGCGCTGGCCGACTTAGCAATTTGCGGCATGCCGGGGGAGAAGAACTCAAACACCATGGTACCGAAAACATGCTTGCCGGCGCCAAGATCGGACTTGACCGGATTTCTTCTCATGGACATTCCCCATTCCCTCGGCGGCTCGTTCTGATTTGAACGCAGTTGCGAGCCTGTCCGGGACGATGCCGGCGCGCCAATACTTGCTCGAATTCGGCATTTTCGGCAACATGGCGGGAGAAATTCGCTGCCTCAGAAAATGCCGCATAGCAGCAAAAACAAGCGCGGACGCTAAGGTTGGGGTCAAATGCATTTTGTGGTCGTCGTCGAATTTCACCTCAAACGGGGTGCGCGATCGCAATTTCGCGCCCTTATCGATGCCAACGCCGATGCATCTGTCAGGGACGAGCCAGGATGTCTGCAATTTGATGTTCTGGAGCCGGAAGGCGAGAACGACCGCGTGCTGCTTTACGAAATCTATATCGATAAGGCGGCATTTGACGCGCATCTGCAAACTGAGCATTTCCGCGTTTTCAACAACGCAAGCGGAGACTTGTGTCTTCGCAAGTCCGTCACAAGATGCGACTTGGTCTTTTCGGGGGCGAATGTCGTCTCGAAAAGAGCAGCCGATTAACAGACAGGCCGTCAGGGCGATGTGACCCGTCCCGGGGATCTCGCGTCATGGCATTGAAATCATCTAGGGGCATCATGATGGCAGAAAAATTCCGGGTCGGGCTTTCGGCGGATTTTCGCAACGCCGACGGATCGCCGACATTCCGCGATTTCGATCTTACACCGCTGAAGCAGGATCCTCGTGTCGAAATGGTGTTTCTGGAATCCGAAAATGTTATCAGCTCCCGGCAATTTGAGGCAATCGACGCTCTTATTCTCTTGGCGCATCGCTTCGATCGCAGCAGCGTGCCGAAAAGCGGGCGCCTGGGCGTCATCGCACGCTTCGGGGTCGGATACGACACAGTCGACGTGAAGGCCTGCACCGATGCGGGTATTGCCCTGGTCATCACGCCGGAGTCGGTGCGCCGGCCGGTCGCCGTGTCGATCATCACCCTGATGCTGGCGCTGACGGGAAAATTGCCGCTCAAGGAAAAGCTGACGCGGGCAGGGGCAGCGGGATTTTCGCAGCGCGGTGCGCACATGGGTGTCGGCCTTGTCGAGCGGACGTTCGGCTCATTGGGCGTCGGCAATATCGGGGCCGAGGCTTTGCGCCTCGCCAAGGTCTTCGACATGAAGCTTATCGCGCATGATCCCTTCGCGGACGCGGCGTTGATGGCGCAGCTCGGCGTCGAGCTGGTCGGCATCGAAGAACTGTTTCGCCGTTCCGACATCCTTTCGATCAGCTGCCCTTTGTCGGACGCCACCAGGCACATGGTCAATGCCGAAAGGCTGGCGCTGATGAAGCCCACGAGCTATCTAATTAACACGGCGCGTGGCCCAATCGTTGACCAAAAAGCGCTTGTCAAAGTGCTGCAGGAGCGCCGGATCGCGGGTGCCGGTCTTGACGTGCTGGAACAGGAGCCACCCGAGCTCGATGATCCCATTCTCGCGCTGGACAACGTCATTCTGACGCCGCATGCCCTGTGCTGGACCGATCAATGCTTCGCCCATCAGGGCGCGCTGGATATCCAGGCGGTGCTGGAATATAGCGACGGCCGTGTCCCAACCGGAACGATCGTCAATCGGGCCGTTCTGGATAGCCGCGCCTGGACGGAGCGCATGTCCGCGCTGTGTGTGCGGCTGGGAATGTAGAATGGCTGGGGGAGCCCGAAGGCCTGGCCCGAGCAAATCGCGGCGTTCGCCGGCGGGGCGTTGTCTTGCTTGCCGGCCAAAACCGAAGGCGGGCTGCGTGGGCCTGGAGCCGAGTAGCGATAACAGGGGATCATGATTAGGCGAATTGCCGCTCCCCAGGGCTTTCCGGGAGGTGATCGAAGCAACAGCGACCCCAAGCATTCCAGGGTTTGAGCAGCCTGACCCTTCCCCTACTGAGTGAACGTCCGCTTATGGCCCAAAGCTGACATTGGGCTGATCAGAGAGTGATTACCGCTATAAGCCGAAGGCGGCATTGCGAATTGATTGCCCTGGCCACGCCTATCCGTGCCGCCCGGAAGCTCACATGGGGTCGAGGCACTGGCGGACTTGTTCGGATGTTATCACGTTAACTCAAGTTAGAAGCCAGACGGGAAATCTGAGCAGAATAATTCAACCGTTTGCGACCAAAATCTCTCTCAGTATAGAATTGGCCTAACTTGACAGTACCAACCAGAGCGGCCTCGCACGGCTCAAAAAGTGGGACGGGGATGAAATCGACAAGAAAAATCCTGGCAGCCCTGCTTCTGCTTGCGCCCGTGACGGCGCGGGCGCAAGGAGCGCCCGTGCAGACGGCGGACCCCAACCTGCGGGGGCTCAAGGAAAGCGATTTTCCGCGCCTGAAGCAGCTTGAGCCTAATGTTTATGCCTATGAAGAGCTGCGGCCCAGCGACCCGGGCAAGTTCAAGACCACGGTGGACATGATCGTGGTTACCAGCGGCGGGGTTTTGGTGGCCGATGGCCAGGGCAATTTGGGCGCGACGCAGAAGCTAGTGGCGCAGATAAAGAATCTGACGCCGCTGCCGATAAAATATGTGGTGGTGTGCTCGGAGCATGACGACCATACTGGCGGCAATGCGGCGTTCAAGGCCGCCTTTCCCGATGTGGTGTTTGTGGCCTCGCCCGTTTCGCAAAAGGCGCTGGCGGCAAGCGCGACGCCGCCGACGGAAGCCGTGGCGGACAAGCGCACCATTCGCTTGGGGGCGACGGACATCGAAATCTTGAATCTGGGGCGGGCGCATACCGGCGGGGATCTCAGTGTATATGTGCGTGGGCCCAAGGTGTTGTTCATGAGCGAGATTTACGATCACCGGTTGTTTCCTTCCCTTGCGCGCGGTTTCCCCAGCGAATGGCTTTCGACCATCAAGAAGAATCAGGCGATCGACACCAAATGGGTTTTCGGTGGGCATGGTTTCGTGGATGATCCCGCCACCATGAAGAATGAGCTTGCGGCGTTCGCCGCCGAGCTAACGGCGGTGATCGCGGAAGGGCGGCGGCTGCATGACGCGCAGGTGGCGTGTAGATCTGCGAAGGATTGCGACGCGGTCAGGGCTGCAAATTGGGGGCCCTATGACAATTGGAGCGAGCGGGTTACCCAGGCGCCGGGGGCGCTGGTGCGGGTGTATCAAGAGATCGAGGACAGATTGCCGAAGTAGAATACTTTCGGAACAATTGGCCTAAGATTGTGCATCACGGCGCATTGGGATCGGAAATGAAACAATTCATCTTCGCGTAAGAGCAATTACGCTCGTCGGCACTGATAAAGGAGAAAGTCACATGAGCAATAAGAAACGCGCTGCGGCACTCAGCGCATGTGTTATGGCGCTTACTTTAGCATTTTCAACTGCGGCGTTCGCCCAAAGCATAGCAATGGAAAAAGGTGGCGCGGTGCAGGCCGCCCATCAACGCACACTTACGGTGCTCGCCGAGAATGAAAAATTGCAGGTCATCAATGTTGTATATCAACCGGGCGATACGGGGGCGGCGAGTTCGAAGGATGGACTTGTTGTTTATCACCTGTCCGCCGGTACGATTGAACGCAGCTATGCTGACGGCTCAAAAAAAGTCGTGACCTACAAAGCTGGGCAAACAACGATAATTGATGAAAAACGCCCCTATTCCACGAAAAACATCGGCAAAACTGCAGTACATGAGATTGTTGTCCAGCTGAAATAGACACTGCTTTTTTCGTTTGGTGTCAGGGCTGAGCAGGGTGGCATGGGCATGTCCGCTTGTGGCGCAAAGCAGACATTTGGACTTGCGCTCCCCCAGGGCTCCCCGAAGATTCATCGAAGTAGCAGTTATGCCAACAAGTCCGGAGTTTCGGTGCCGCGACCTTTCCCCTTGTACTGGCAGGTGAACGTTTCCGGTCTATTCAATGAGCAACTTGTGATAACTGGTATTATGGTAGGCGGATTTCTTTCTTAGAGCACCGCTGCCGGCCGTCTCGAGGGCCATGGGCGCGTTATTTGGGACAGCTGATTCCCATCGCCCCTTCAAACCGTTCTTCCAGCGACAGCATTTCGATTTCTCCCAATCTGCCTGGCGTCACGCCGCGCCCCGAGAGCAAGAAGATACTGTGATAGTCGGCGCGTTTTGGCCAGAAGCCGTGTGTACCTCGATTGTCTGAGGTGCTGTGGGCCTCACCGTTGGCGTTCGGCCCGAAAATCACATGCAAGGCGGGCTCGAATGCCGCCACCGCATTGGAAAGTTGCGGCGCATAACGAGCCAACTCGTCCTGTGGCACTTCCGGCCCGACATCGCCCCTGCCGCTCTGAATCCGTAGCCACGCCGCTACTTTGGGGTCGGTGGTTGTCACCAGTCCGCTCACCACGGCCATCCCGCCCGTAACACCGTCCGCGGCAGCCGTCACCCGGAGATTGGCAACATGATCGATCTTCTCAAAACCGTGATCGGACACCAGCGCGACGCGATAATTTCCCGGCAATGCCTTTAGAATATCACCGATTAGTTCGTCGGTCCGTTCTACCACCGCGTTCGCATGCGGAACGAAAGGGCCTTCTTCATGCGCCTCTGAATCCAGTTCCGCCAGATGGACTAGCAACAGGTCGGGCTGCTTGCGCGTAAGAAGAAAAACCGTCGCCAAGGTGCGGGACCGATCATCCAACCACTGTTGGGCAAAGGACGGGTAGGCGAGGGCGATCTCGTCTACCAACCCCGGCGTTCCAAAACGGTTCACCGTGTCCATATCTGAGGAGTCCCCGTTGCGGCGCATATAGACTTCCGGGAGATTCCAGGTGAGGGCTGCGTCCACCGTGACCGGCCAGTTTACACCGGCGGTTGTACGCCCCGCCCGGGCCAGGCATTGCACCAGGGTCGGCGCCTTGATCTTTTCGGCCGACCAATAGCTGAGCGCTGGGTCGGGCGGGCCGCTGGCGTTGGCAACGATGCCATGCTGGTCCGGGCGCACACCGGTAAGCATGCTGGTATGGGATGGCCAGGTGATGGTCGGCCATACGCCGACCACGCCATTGGCTACCTGGGATGTCGCCAACAACTTGCGAATATTGGGAATCTTCAGCCCCAGCGCATCCCGGTCGCGAAGATAACGCCAATCCAGCCCGTCAATCGACAGCACCAAGAGCTTGGGCCTGGGTTGCGGCGCAGCGCCAGCTGTCGCGACAAACGCCACCAACAATAACGCGGCAAAGACCGTCCCTATGCGTTGTGCCATGGAGAATTCCGGTTGTTGCGATACGGACGGATCATTCCATGAAGACCGTCGAGCGCAAAGGTGTGTTGCGAGACCGGCCTGGCCCGCCCCAACTTTCATTTCGGCGCTGATATATGGGTTTGGACGGGCCCAGCGCCGGCCGCCCAGCCCGATGTCCGCTCTTGGCGCGAAGCGGACACTGGGCTGATCGGGGAGGAATGGCCGCTTTTGAACTACGCGGACATTGGGTCTCTTCCCCATGGCGCAAATCCAGTACCCAAACTAACATGCCACTCGGGGCTACTTATTGGTGACCGGTCAAGGGGAGCCATGGAATTCAAAAGCACGAGCCAAGGCTCGGCCGATTTCATCGAGGCGCCGGGCAAGGACTATGTTGCCCACACCGAACTCAAGCCCGGAACAGTGGGGCTCACCGGCGCGATCATGCAGAACATCGCGCTTATCGCACCGGCCGTTGCCGCATTCTTCTTCACCCAGACGCTGGTGGACAGTGCAGGCGCGCAGGCGCCGCTGGCATATCTGTTCGGCTTCACCATCGTTCTTGCCCTTGGCGTATGTCTCGTCCAGCTAGCGAAGAAGTTTCCCTCCGCGGGCGGGTATTTCACCTATGTCAGTAGGACCCTTGGGCCGCGGCTGGGGTTTCTCACCGGCTGGATGTTCGTCCTGTATTGCCCGATCGTGGCCGGGCCGACGCTGTCGGTTCTGGGCCAGGTCCTGGAAGGCGAACTTCGCGGAAACTATGGCTGGACCTGGTTTCACTGGTGGCAGGTTGTGGCCGGCGGTCTGCCGTTGGTGGCACTGGCCGGCTACGCGGGAATGTCGGTCTCGATCCGGGCGATCGTTATTGTTGGCGCGGCGGAATTCCTGATCGTTCTCGCGCTGGGTGTCTCGGGGTTGCTCAGTCCTGGACCAGGCGGATTTTCGCTATTGCCGTTCAGCTTCGGGTTCAATCCCGGCGGCATCGCCACCTTCTCCGGTGTTGCGCTGGCGGTCGTGCTCACCGTACAGGGGTTGACTGGGTGGGAGGCGGCGGTTGCGCTGGCGGAGGAAACTAAAAATCCGCGCCGCAACGTGCCGCGCGCCATCATGGCTTCCATCGCGATCATCGGCATCATGCTGGTGATCGTCATGTGGGGGCAGGTGATCGGCTGGGGCACAAACGACTTGCGCAAGCTTGTTTCCTCGCAGGAATTGCCGGCGCTGGTGATCGCGCATCGGGTCTGGGGACCACTGTGGTGGCTTGCACTGCTTGCGATGATCACCTCAGCTTGGGGCGTGTGCCTGGCGGGCCAGAATGTTGCGACGCGCATGTGGTACCGCATGGGCCGTAGTGGCGTCCTGCCGGCGGCATTCGGCAATGTTCACCCGGTGCGCAGGACCCCGACACTGGCCGTCACGGCACAGCTTGCTTTGTCTGTCGTCTTTGGCCTTGTCTTGCCATGGTGGATGGGCCCAATGCAGTTCTTTGTCTTTTCCGTCGGTTTCGTGCTGGTCCTGGCGGTGATCCTCATCTACGTCGCGGCAAACATCGGTGTCGTGAAGTACTACTGGATTTCGGCGCGCGATGAATTCAGCTGGCTGCTGCACTTCGTCTTTCCGCTGGGGACAAGCGCCATTCTTATTTATTCCCTCTACGCCTCGTTCGTTCCGTTGCCGGCAAGCCCGAACAACTGGTCGCCGGTGGTCGCAAGCATTTGGCTGCTTCTTGGGATACTCATTCTTGTCTGGATGAAGCTAAGCGCGAACGAGTCCTGGCTGTCCAAGGCCGCCGATATCATCGAGGAGCGCGAGGTGCCGCAGGTCGATGCCGCCAGTTGATATAGTGCCAATAAAATGACTGGCCGATCCTGCCGACTTGCAGCAGAATTGCCGCGTTTCGGCAGCCAGTGGAGCCTTCCATGACCCGATCCCTGACCCCACCCGCGCCGGTGACGCTGGCCGCTTTCGACGCAATGTTCGAGGCGCTCAAGAATTGGGGCCGCTGGGGCGAAGACGACGAACTCGGTACGCTCAACTACATCACGCCGGACAAGGTGGCCGCCGCCGCCACGCTGGTGCGCAAGGGCCGCTGCGTCTCGATGGCAATCCCGATCAACAAGAAGGCCGGTCCCGACAATCCCAACCCAGCGGTACATTTCATATCGCTGATGCATGATCTGCCGGTCAGCGAGAGCGGCCTTTCCTTCGGCATGTGTTATCTCGGCATGGCGAGCCATGGCGACGCTCATACCCATGTCGATGCACTGAACCACGTCGCCTACAAGGGCAAGCTCTATAATGGCAAGCCGGCTTCGCTGCTCACTTCGCGCGGCTCGGAATGGGGCAGCATCGCCGCCTATTCCTCCGGCATCGTCGGCCGCGGCGTGCTGCTGGACGCGGCGCGCCATCGCAAGGTCGACTGGCTCGAACCTGGCGAGGCGGTAACGCGCGCCGAGCTGGAAGAAATCGAAAAGGCGCAAGGCGTGCGCCTGGGCGAGGGCGACATCCTGGTTTTCAGGACAGGCCATCATGCCCGCCGCCTCGCGCTCGGGCCGTGGAGCAACGAGTATCCGCCGGCAGGCCAGGGCAAGGCAGGCCTGCATGTTGATACCGTGCCCTGGATGCATGAGCGGCGGATCGCGGCTTTTCTTCCCGACGGGGACGGTGAGACGGTTCCCAGCAATGTCGAAAAAATGCCGTATCCCATCCATGCCCTGCAGCTGACTTCGATGGGCATGCTGGTCTCCGACAGCCTTCAGTTGGAGGAACTCGCCAAGGCCTGCGAGGAAGAACAGCGCTGGGAATTCATGGTCATTGGTTTGCCGCTCCGCCTGCCGGGTGCCACGGGCTCGCCCTGGAATCCGATCGCCATTTTCTGATCATTGCCCTAACCCGAGGAGACGCATATGGAACGCCGGTTCGCTGGAAAGGTCGCGTTGGTGACAGGCGCGGGGACCGGTATAGGCCAAGCGACGGCGGTTCGATTGGCCAGCGAGGGGGCGCTGGTCGGCGTCAATCGCAAGCCCGATCTCGACGCCGGCGAGACACTGAGCCTTATCAAAGCCGCGGGCGGCGAGGCATTCGACATGCCGGCGGATATGCGCGATCCGAAGGCCGTCAAGGCCATGGTCGCCGAAGTGGCCAAACGCGGCGGCCGCCTCGACTATGTCGTGTCGAACGCGGCCATCAATCCGGACTTGACCTGGGAAGACACCTCGATCGAGGCGTTCGATGATCTGTATCAGACCAATGTTCGCGGCGCTTGGGTTGTCTGCACGGAAGGCGCACGCCAGATGATCGCCGAAGGCCATGGCGGCGCCATCGTCATGGTCAGTTCGATCTCGGCGCATGTCGGAGCGCCGACGCAGGTTGCCTATTGCGGTACCAAGGGCGCCGTCAGCATGCTGGGCAAGGCGCTCGGTGCCGTGCTCGGCAAGCATGGCATTCGCGTCAATGTCGTGGAACCGGGCGCTGTCGCAACCCCCATGAGCGCCGGGTTGCTCAGGGCGCCGGATGCGCTGAAATATTATCGCGAGCGCATCGCGCTGGGGCGTATCGGCGCGCCGTCCGAACTCGCCGCCAGCATCGCATTCCTGTTGTCCGACGACGCCAGCTACGTCACCTCGGCGACGTTGCTGGTCGATGCCGGCTTTATCGTCAACGCCGAGCTTTGATCCGAAAAGCGGCTCATCCCTCCGGCAGCCTGATTATGCCTTCGATGACCAGACAGGTTTCGCCGGCTATGGCGACATATTCCCCTTTGTCCTCGCACCATAGGTCGCCGCCCCGGGCAGACAACTGGCGGCCGCGGATTTTTGTCTTGCCCGTCTTCCCGGCCCAGTAGGGAACGATGATGCGGTGCGCGGTGCCACAGACGGGGTCTTCCGGCAGACCGACCTTGGGCGCGAAGACACGGATCACGATATCGCAAGCGCCGTCGCCTGGCGCAGTGGCGATCACCGCATTGCGGTCGAAGGCCGACACACGCGCCAGGTCCGGCCGTATTGCGGCGACCGTGGCGTAATCGTCAAAAATCGCGACATAGCCAAAGGGCGCGACCCAAGTCTCACGGGCGCGCACGCCAAGGGCAGCTTCCATGTCCGCGATGCGGTCAAGTTGGGTGGCTGGCATGGCCGGAAAGTCGATGGAAATGCGGTCGCCCTCGACATGCGCGGCGCGGCTTTCACCGTTCGCCTGTCGAAAGGTGACTGTTTGGGTCGCGCTCTCGCTGCCGCCAAACCTTGCACGAAGCACAACATGGGCGGCCGCCAGCGTCGCGTGGCCCGCTCCAGGATGGGGGCCGGCCGCAGTGAAGAATCTAAGGGGTGTGCCGTCGCCAGTACCGTCTCCCACCACCGCAATGATGTCAGTGCGCAGCATGGCGCAGACCGCCGTCAGTTGCCGCTCGGTGGCATCGCCCACGCCCGTCAGCACAAAGGCGGGATTGCCGCGCAGCGGATCGGCCGCGAAAGTGACGACCTGGAACAAGTTGGCGAGCGACATCAGGTCTTTAGCGGCTTGTAGGCCACGACCTTCAATTCGACCTTGCAAGGGAACATGAAGCGCGTGGGAAAAACCGACCGGACCGGTGGATCGGAATGGAAATAGGTTTTGTAGATCGCGTTGAAAGCAACGAAATAGCGCGCTTCACTCAGCCAGCATTCACAGTTGACGACGTCTTCGAGCGTGCAGCCTGCAACGGCCAGCGCCTCTTTGATGTAGCCAAAGGTGCGGTGAACCTGCTCCTCGAACGGCATGGACAGATTGCCGGTGCCGTCATCGATGATATTGTCCACCTCGTCATAGGTGATGTTGCGGGGATCGAACAACCAGGGACCGAAGGCGGAGGTGAACACGAAATCCCCGGCCCTGATCGCCTTGGAGATTGGCACCGCATGGTCAATCGGAAAGGCCTGCTTCATCGGTTCATCTCCTCAATAGCGGGCCTTTATCGGCCAGATGTCGATGACCTCATCCCCACGCACAACGTGAAAGGCGCTGTAGAGATTCACGGTCGGATCGCAATGCGATGTGAGGAATTCGATGGTCGAGCCGAGCGCAGGCCCGCGATCTCCCTCGAAATCCAGGGCGCCGTGTTCGTCTCCCATAAAGCGGAAGCTGGCGCCGGGCGGCGCGCCATGCAGCGCGACGGGCTTGCCGCTATCGGTTGCAAAGGCCTTCCAGCCGGCATTCACCACCACGCGCCCCGGCTTGCTCGCCGATACGACCGTCGCGGCCACGAACAGCGACGGCGTGAAGGGATTATCGTTTTCCGAAATGCTGATCGCGCCATAGCAGGAATCCATGAAGAGATAGGAGCCAGGCTGGATTTCCGTGAACAGGCCAGTGGTGGCGTCGATGCGGTGGCTTCCGGTACCGCCGCCGGTGACGATAGCGGGCGGCAGGCTGGCCGATGTCAATGCGGCGATGACAGCGCGCACCCGATCAGCCTGGATTGCAATCAGACGCGAGCGTTCGGGAAAAGGGCTGATCTGCTGGAGATTGCCCCAATAGGCCTGGATGCCGGCATAGTTGAGGGTCGGCGCGTCCGCGATCTGCCGCGCCAGCGCCACCACATCCGCAATTTCCAGGCAGCCGGTGCGGCCCATGCCGACATCCACATCGACGATGACGTCCAGTGTCCGTCCGCTGGCCGCCGCAACTGCCGAAAGCTGGCTGACACAAGCGGGATCCTCGGCCACTACGGCGATATCGGCACCGCGCAGCAGAAGCCGGTACAGCCGCTGGGTCGCATCGGCCGAGGCCAAAGGGGCGGTGACGAGGATGCCGTCAACCCCGCCCGATGCCATGGCTTCAGCCTCGCCGATGGTCGCACAAGACACGCCGATCGCCCCGGCTGCCATGATCCTCTGCGCGATCTCCACGCATTTGTGTGCCTTTGCGTGGGGGCGCAATTTGACGGCCAGCAAAGCCGCACAATTCCGCATCACGGCGATATTGCGATCGAGAATATCAATGTCCACAAGAAGCGCGGGCGTAGGCACTTGGGACCGACGCATTAAGGACCTGCCTCCCGAACTACTTGACAATCCGTTGGGTGGGCGGTCTTTCCGACCGCATCCGGCATCGGTATTCTACGACCGCCAAGTTCACCCTCAGTAGATTTGATCGTCCAACTGAGGTCAAGAATAAACAGAGCAAATGCTCGGGAGAGGCAGGCCATGACCATCGTCGTTCTGGGTGCAGGCGCAGTCGGTACTGCCACGGCCTGGTATCTTCGCAAGGCCGGTCACGCGGTGGTTCTGGTTGAGCGCCAGACGGAAGCAGCCATGGAAACCAGCTGGGGAAATGGCGGCGTCATCCACGCCAGCGAAGTCGAGCCTTGGTCCCAGCCGGGCATGCCAATGAAGATCATCAAATGGCTGGGCAAGGAAAATGCGCCCCTGCTTCTGCGGTTCGGCGCCATACCGCACATGCTGCGCTGGGGCATCGAATTCGCCCGCAACTGCACACCGCAGAAGTTTCGGGAGAACGCGAAATCCAACCTCCATCTGGCACTTCATTCGCTCAAGTCATTGCAGGAAATCGGCGCCGAAACCGGAATCAATTACGACCGTGCCACGCGTGGTGTGCTCAAGATCTATCGGTCCGAGGAATCCCTGGATGGCGCTGAGCGCTCCACCGCGTTTCTCGCGCGCCACGGACTGTTGTACGAGCGGGTAGGGGCAGAGCGTTGCGTGGAACTTGAGCCTGCTTTGAAGAGCACGGCATCCACGCTGGCTGGTGCGCTCTATTTCGCCCGCGACGAGGTTGGCGATTGCAACAAATTCACGCAGGGGCTCGCCGCGGCATGTGCCGCGCGGGGCGTGCAGTGCAGGTTTGGCGAAGTGGTTCAGAAGGTCGAGACAAGCGGCGGCTGTGTGCAGGCCGTTATAACCGACAAGGGACGGATCGCGGCCGATGCCGTTGTGGTCGCAATGGGCAGCTTCACGGCTCCGTTGCTCTCCAAGAATAGCATTCGCGTGCCGATCTACCCAGTCAAGGGCGTTTCGATTACATTCGCGCGAGCCGACTGGGATACTGCGCCGTCTCTGCCTGTCATTGACGACAGCAAATTGTTCGGATTGGTGCCGATCGGCGATCGCATGCGCATCTCCGGCTCAGCCGAGATCACCGGCTACGACACAACCCCGGCAGCGGCGCGAGCTGAGGCGATCATCGGCAATGCAAGCTTCACCTTCCCTGAGATGAGGCGCCACTTCGATCTCTCGAATTCGCGAGTATGGGCAGGCCTGCGACCGGTCAGTCCTTCAGGGACCCCCATTATCGGCGAAACCCGCATCCGGGGTCTCTGGATCAATGCTGGGCATGGGCACCTCGGCTGGACGCTTTCATGTGGTTCGGGACGCCTTATTGCAGATCTTATTGACGGTCGCGATCCGGGTATTCCGGTGCCCGCACCGCAAGGCGTGGTTGCTTCAAGGGGTGCGTGAACGGCTGCGCCGGCTGATGACCGTCATATTCACCTGCACGAGGCATCTTCGTGAGAAGGGGCGAAAATTGGTAGCCGGACCTTCGCGAAACCTGGTCGACCAGCTCGTCCACCTTTGTCTGCGATGCCGGTGCGAAGGCCCACTGGGCCGACTGCTCCATCGCTGCTTCGGTTTTTAAACTGTCCAGGTCGCTGAGGGGATGCAACACAGGGTAATGTCCCTTGTACTTGTGATGGCTGATCGGTGCATAGTGATCGAGGCCGGCTCGGGGGACGTCGCCAAGGTTGGCCGCGCCTATACCAAGCGGACCATGCCTGTGTGAAGCAGCTGGGAGGAATCACCATGAGGCTTTCCCATATTGCCGCGGCGGCGGTTCTTACAACCGTCCTCGCCACGCTCGCATACGCCAGAGACGTGCCCGAGAGCGGCCCGGCAGTTGACGGCTCGCCAGCCTGGTTCACCGATCACGCCACCGACATCCATGTCCATGATTACGCCAGCATGTGCACCGCCGACACGGCGAAGTTCTGCGCCGGAAAAACCGGCGAGCCGCTGCGCATCTGCCTTTCATCGAACAAGGCCAGGGTGAGCCAGACCTGCCAGACCGCGCTCGCCATGCCCTGGCAGGAGGGCGGGTTCGACGTTTCAGGCACGCCGCCCTGTCTTCACTCCCCCATTTGCGCCGCCAAACCCGCCAACAATCCCGACGGCGTCAATGGCGACGTGGTGAACCGGGTGGAATGGAAATCGGATCCGCCCAACATGGGCTACAAGGCCATCTACCCTTACGAGCTGCCGCCCGGCGGCGGCGGCGCCACTTCGGTGAGTATGGATTCAAAGGGCAATCTTTGGGTGTTTCAGCGCGTTCCCCCTGGCATGCCCGAATTGTTCAAGTTCGGCCCCGACCGCAAGCTCATTCTCGCGCTCGGCGACAAGGAACTTGGTGCGCATCAGGACAAGGCGCATGGGTTGCGCGTGGATGCCCAGGATAATGTGTGGATCTGCGATGCGAACGGGGCAACGGTGAAAAAAATCAGTCCCGACGGCAGGCTGCTCTTCACCCTGGGCGAGCACCACCATCCCGGCGACTGGAACGAGGCCAAGGGCCAGCGCCTGCTCTGGCAGCCGCTGGCCATCGCCTTTGCGCCGGAGGGTTCGGCCTATATCGCCGAAGGCCACGCCAATGAAAGCCCCAACGATGTGGACTCAGCCGATCCGACCAACCGCTCGGGCGCGGCGCGCATCATCCATGTCACCAGGGACGGCAAGTTCATCGCCCAGTGGTATGGCGACATTGACGGACAGGGGAAGTTCTTCCAGGCCCATGACGTCGCGGTGGACCCGCAAAACGGCGATGTCTGGATCGGGGACCGCGAGGAATACCGCCTGGTCGTCTATACGGCAGAGGGCCAGTTCGTCAAAACCGTCCAGATGCGAAACCTCACCTGCAACGTGGCATTCGACGTCGAAGGCCGTCTGTGGATCGGCACTGGCCAAGATGGCCAGCTATTGCAGATTGACCGCAACGGCAAGGCGCTGGGCGCGGCGGGAAACGGACGGGGCTGGGGCTACGGCCAGCTCAGCGAGACCGGCTACATCACCTGGGACCGGCAGGGAAACATGTATACCGGCGCCACAGGCCAGGATCGTATCACCGAATGGGTCAAGCCGAGGAATTGAGCGGCTCGGGCCAAGTCTGACGGTATACGCGTGAAGATTGGTGA
>JANYAR010000023.1 GCA_025361185.1 Alphaproteobacteria bacterium
CATCGATACAAGGGCCGAGACGGTCGCGAAAACAGACTTTTTTGTGAGGGCGCGCAAAACACCCTCGTCTTGCTGCGCGATGAAAAAAAATGACGCTGAACGCCGATGTCGTCTCGCCATCCGAATTATCCGATGCCGACATAGCGGCATGGAATCAGTTGAGTTCGGCGATGCCGCACTTGTCAGTTGCATTTTTAACTTACCCCTATGCGCTCGCCGCTGAAAAGTCATTTCCAGATGTTCGCGTATGCCGTGTGCGGCGCGATGGCCTGCCGATCCTATTCTTTCCCTTTCAATTCAGGTCCGTTGCGCATCGATGGCTTGGCATAGGGGAACGCCTCGCTGGAGAGATGAGCGATTATTTTGGAATTGTGGGAGAAAAGGAGGCCCGGATTGATCCGCAGGCCCTGTTGCGGTTCAGTGGCTTGAGGGCATTTCTGTTCACACATCTCGATGAAAGCCAACTCGCCTTCGGTCTGACGGGAGAGGCACCTGAACCGGGTCATCTGATCGATTTTCCGGATGGCGGAACCACATTTTGGCAGGAAAGGCGAACCCTCGACAAGAAATTCGTCGGGGATACGGAACGCCGCGAACGAAATCTGGTGCGGGATTTTGGCCCTATCCGGTTCGATCTTCGGAGCGCGAATCCCGGCGCCGACCTGGAGAAATTGATTGTCGCGAAACGAGAACAATATTCTCGCACCAACGTGAAGGATGCCCTTGGGGGGCATTCGACCAACGCGTTCTTGCGGACGCTGTCAAAAGTGGATCATCTGCTCTGTTCGGGAATGCTCTCGACGCTTTATGCGGGGGACACCTGGGTTGCCTCCCATTTTGGCCTGCGCTGCGATCGCACGCTTCACTATTGGTTCCCCGTTTATAATCCCGAGTTGGGTTCGTACGGTCCTGGCCGTCTGCTGTTGAAGCAAATTCTCAATGCGGGAAGCGCGCACGGAATCTCGCGAATTGATCGCGGTGCGGGGGACACAGTCGCAAAACGCGATTTTTCAACCTCGCAGCACCACTTTCTCAGGGGCCTTTGGTCTCGCGGAGGTATCAGAGCCACGGGCTACAGGGCCGGCCTGGCGGCCCTATGGCGGCTCGGCAGC
The DNA here is from genome assembly GCA_025361185.1 of Alphaproteobacteria bacterium. Lineage (GTDB taxonomy): Bacteria > Pseudomonadota > Alphaproteobacteria > Micropepsales > Micropepsaceae > Rhizomicrobium. Next base: position 1,113 of record JANYAR010000023.1, read on the forward strand.
ATGGCCAGGCCCAAGCAGCCTTAGGCGCGGCGCCAGATCGGCGTGACCAGACCAGATTGCCCTGAATTCCTGCATCGATTTACCCATTTGTTAGGAACGGTGCATATAGTCCGCAATAAAATCACGCACGGCGGCGAAAATGGATTATTGTTGCCCGGGCGGGATGGCTGCCATCTTCCTGAACGGGCGTTGGCGCATTTCAGATCGAAAATTGAGGCGGACAATGAAAAATCTTTTTCGAATGGTTGTGGTCGGCGCGCTCGGTCTTCTGTCCCCGCAAGTCTCGCCCGGCATGGCTGCGGATTTCGGAAACGCTGCTGACCTTTCGGTCGAAATAGTGTTGCCCGATGGAACACACAAATTTGCAGCAACCGAAGGACGGGATCTGGGTGATTTCAACGGGCCCGGTTTTATCGAACAGAATGTGGTCGTTTCAGACCATGCAATACCGTTGCGTGTATTTTTCAGGCCCGACCGAAACAGTTCGCGCACGGAAGTCGTGTTCGAGTGGGGGGATGCTTTCAAGCCCAGCGGCTCGGAATTGCCGGCTTATGACGCGCACATCCGCAAGGCGGGTGCCGAGCTAGCAAATATTCACGTCCCCAAGCAATATTGGCTCGCGCGCTGGCGCTGGCAATCGGAACCGCGAAAAGTCATTCGCACCGGCGCCGATCTCATCAAGGACAGGCTCGTCCCCCCCTATGCCAACACCGGAATTAGCGGAGATTTTTTCGTCAAGCCTTACAGCATAATGGGGACGTCGAACCTTATGACAGCGATGGGGGCCTCGGGTGAGCGCGGCGATATCGGATTGGTAACTGAGATCACCGCGAGATATCTGATAACCGGAAGTAAGAGCGATCTGCAATCCATGTTCGAATGGGCGGAGGCATCCGGAACGGTCCCCTGGCATATGAGAGATCCTTCAACGCTTTCAGCAATCAGCTATGCCAAATATCCCAACGCCTCTACGTACGGCGAGCCTCGCGGTCAGCAGCCGCAGCTATTGCTGCAATCAACATCTCCATTTGAAATCGATGGCGCACACATGCCACAGCTGTCTTATGTGCCATTTCTTTTGACGGGAGACCCCTATTATCTCGAGGAGCTGGAGTTTGCGCTAACCTTTACGCTCGGATGCTATCCCGGTCATCAAACGATTATTCGTCATGATCAGACACGGATGTTTGCGTGGACTCTTCGAGATTTGTTTTATGTGGTAAAGGCCCTGCCGGACAATACACCGTCATGGCTCCTGCCTAAATCGTACTGGGCGAAAATCCTGGACAAAAACCTGAATTGGACCATGACGAATTTTGTCAACAATCCGTCCTTCAAGACAGCGGGTTTGTTTTCCGGAGTCGATGAGGAGCGTATTGCGTTTTGGCAGGAAGACTATCTCGCCACGGTTATTGGTGCCGGCGTCTGGATGGGCTTCCAAGACTGGCAGCCCGTATTCGCATGGAAGATAAAAAGCAATATTGCGCGGACCAACGGATTATCCGGCTGGCCCCGTTCGGATCCTTCCTTCTACTGGACGGAATGGAAAGACAAAAGCGGCGTTCCCGTCAGCAGTTGGGCGGCGCTTGCAGCGTTGAACAATATGGAGCCCGATAACAGCAGGCTCAATCCAAAGGTCACATTTTCCTACATTTTCTACGATAGAGCCGCTCTTGTGATGGCAACCAAGCTAGGAATTAGCTCCGCCCAGCCCCCGCTTGATTGGCTTAACACCCAGCTAGATCGCCGCCAAATGGCTTGGCGGACTTCGCTGAACTAGTGGGCAAAAAGGGCGCTGCTCTCTAAATTCGGCGGCCTGCAATATGTGCGGGGAATGACGGCGTCCTGCTTGCACGGCGGATCGCTTACTTTCTGCTGTTCAATTCCGCGATCACGCCTTTGGCAAGAGTAGCAAAATAGCCGTCCATATAGCGAAACGTGCCAAGGAAATGCAGGAACGAACCGGTGCCACGCGCGGTTTCCGGACCGAAATTGGCATATTTGGGAAACGGCAGAACCAGGCCGCCGGGTGAATTGGCGATGGCGAAACAGGTGGCACATTGCTCGGTGCCCCATTCCCGCCACCGCGCGCCCAGCAACTTTTCGCCTTCGCGGTGGAAGTTCTCGATTTCGCCCCGTGTGAAACCGCCCCGCGAAAAGCCCGTGAAACCCGCCGAGGCGCGTACATATTGCAGATGCTCGACGCCCGGATAGCGGTCGAACAGGCGCTCGGCCGCGATGCCGACATAAGGGCTCTTGCTCGCCCGGGCACTGTCTACCACCGCCAGCATCGGCCCGATCGGGTTGCCCAGACTGCTCAGGGTGAAAGGAATATTATTTTCGGCGCAACGGATCACCTCGTCGATGTCCGGCCCGAAGGTCAAAGTGTCGGAATCGAGCTGGATGGCATATTCCTCGCGCGAGCGTTCCAGCATGAACATCAGCCTTTCCCAGCAGCCGCCGGACTGGCAAGCGCCTAAGTCTATGTCCTCGTAGATGGCGAAGGTGATGCCCGGCAAGTGATGCTCCAGCTTGCGGCGAACGTCGGGCGAGAAGTTACGGTCCACGATCAGGGTGATCAAGCGAGGCAGGATCACCC